>DATEQV010000215.1:0-15004 GCA_035272265.1 Acidisphaera sp.
GCGCTTGATCGTCTCCTCGAACGTCGGCAGGTCGATATCCGGCCAGCATGACCGCCGCTCGCAAGGTCGCCTGAGCCGAACCTCCCCGGGAGGGGACTTACTCTCCGGGTGCCACGCCCGGCCCGAGTTCCGCCGCCGCCACGGCGGCGAAGCTCGGGTCCGGTGCGGGCGTCGGCCCCACGAATGCCTTCAGCGCATCGACGTCGGCGATGGTGACGAACTCGCGCTGGCTCTCCACGCCCAGGGTGCGCAACCGGGCGAAGGCGCGCGACAGATTCTCCTGCGTGCAGCCGATCCGGGCCGCCAGCGTCTGCTTGAAATACGGCAGCGCCACGATCGCCGGCGACGCGGCACCCGACCCGGCCAGCTCCAGCAGATAGGCGCCCAGCCGCTGCGCCGCCGGCCGCAGCTTGACCGCCTCCAGGTCGCGCTCCAGCCCGCGCATCGCGTGCACCGCGAAGGCGAGCAACGCCTCGGCCAGCCGGCTTTCGGTCCGCACCAGCGCCCGCAGCGTCGCCGCCGGCGTCACGATCAGGCGCGCGGTCCCGAGCGCCACGATGTCGGCCGTCTCCGGCAGCCCGAACAGGGCGCCCAGACACAGCGGCCGCGCCGCCTCCAGCACGTCGATGATGTCGGCCTCCGCGCCTCCTGGCCGGCGCAGCAGCACGTGCCCCGTCAGCAGGAACATCACCGACGCCGGCGGGTCCCCGGCGCGCAGGATCGTCATCTCGGGCTGCGCGTGCAGCAGGCTCGATGCCGTGTTGATCCGATCCAGCACCCGCTCGTCCTGCCCGGCCAGCACGACCACGCTGCGCAACGCCTCGATGCCGACCGGCATGACCCACCTTCCCATGCGCGAGCGCGCCGCACATTGTCGGGGCGGGACCCGACTCCAACAAGGTATTCGATGCGCCGACTGGCCGTGCTGCTGCCGCTGCTCCTGCCGCCGGCCGCCCTGGTCGCGACAGCGGCCGCGGCCTGCACGATCACGCAGGAGACGGCCGTCGAGCTGACCGATGCCGGGCCGCTGCGCGTCGTGCCGGTGATGGTCGACGGCAAGCCCGCGCGCTTCCTGTTGGATACCGGCGCCGAGAAGACCGTCCTTACGCCGACGGGCAGATTGGCGCTCGGCCTGCCGGACGACGCCTGGACCAGCACGGGCGTCCGCGGCGTCGGCGGCGTCAAGGTCCATCCGGACGCCGTCGTCGGCGCCATCGCGGTCGGCACCGTGGCGCTGACCCGCCGTCTCGGGCCGATCCGCAGCGTGCCGGTGCTGGGGCCGGCTTCGACGCTGGCCGGCCCGTACGGCCTGGACGGGGCTCTCGGCGACGACCTCCTCGCTGGCCACGACATCGAGCTGCTGAAGCGCGGCCGTCTGCTCAGGCTGCACCGGACCGAGGGCTGCTCGGGCGCGTTCCTCTCCTGGGCGGCGGCGACGGTTCCGCTCGAGTTCCCGCGCCCGTTCCATCCGGTGGTTCCGGTGACCGTCGGAGGGGTCGAGTTGCGCGCGCTGCTCGATACCGGCGCGCAGTCCAGCATGATCACGCGGCGTGCCGCCGGGATCCGGGGCGTGCCCGTGCCCGGGGCGGTGACGGGGGCGAAGGGCATCGGCCCCGCCACCCTGATCGTGGAGGCGCGGGACTTCGGGCCGGTCATCATCGGCGGCCTGCGCCTCGCCGACGGGCCGCTGTATGTCGCCGCCCTGCCGGCGACCGGCTGGGACGTGCTGCTGGGGATGGACCGACTCAGCACCTGGCGTATATGGCTCAGCTACGCCACGTCGCAGGTGATGATCGGCCCCGACATGAGCGGGCCCTGAACCCCATCGGCTGAAACAGTTTGACTCGCTTTGCAGCCACCGTCGCCGCGATCGCGACGTTATCTGCGCCCATGTCGCCGCAAGGCGCACCTACGAGGAGGACACGCATGCGTACCCTGTGGCTCGCCGCTGTCGCCGTGATCGGCCTGTCGGCCGTCGCAATCGCCCAGCCCTATCCCCCGCCGCCGGCCGATCGGCAGGAGATCATCCCGCCGGCGCCCGGCGGTACGATGGTCTGGCGCCCTGGCCACTGGCGCTGGAACGGCGTCCGCTACGTCTGGATCGCCGGCCACTACATCAACCGCCCTGCCGTGTATGGCCGCTGGGTGCCGGGCCAGTGGGCGCCGGGCGGCCCGGGCGGCTGGCACTGGGTCGACGCCCACTGGGAGTAGCCGCTTAGGCTAGGTCCACCACGACCGGGACGTGATCGGAGGGCTGGGGCTCGCCTCTCGCGTCCCGGTCGGGATCGGCCGCGACCAGCCGCTCGGCGAGTTCCGGCGACAGCAGCGCGTGGTCGATCCGCAGGCCCAGGTCGCGCTGCCATGCGCCCCCCTGATAGTCCCAGAACGTCCACACCGGCCCGTGCGGGTGCATCGCGTGCACCGCGTCGGTCAGCCCCGCCCAGATCAGCCGCCGGAACCGCGCCCGGCTCTCCGGCCGCACCAGCGCGTCGGTCTTCGGCAGCGTGCCGGGGGCGAGGTCCTCGTCGGTCGGGCAGACGTTGAAGTCGCCGAGGATGGCGAGCGGCTTGTCCTCCGCCATCAGGGCTTCGGCGTGCGACGCCAGCGCGTCCATCCAGGCGAGCTTGTAGGCATACCCCTCGGCGCCGCCGGAATTGCCGTTCGGCAGGTAGATCCCGAGCAGGATGATCCCCTCGGTCTCGATCTCGATGTAGCGCGCCTGGGCGTCGCTCTCGGGCAGGCCGGGCAGCGAGCGGCCCCGGCACACGAACGGCCGCCGCGACAGCACGGCCACGCCGTTATACGCCTTCTGCCCGACCGCCTCGGCCTGGTAGCCGAGGCCGTGATAGGCCAGCGCCGGGAAGGCATGGCTCTCGCACTTGATCTCCTGCAGCAGCAGGACGTCCGGCTCGGCGCGGTCCAGCCAGCGCGCCACGTGCTGCTCGCGCTGGCGGATCGAGTTGACGTTCCAGGTGGCGATGCGCATCGCTGGCGTGTTGCCGTTTACGATGCGGACGTCAGCCGGGCACCGTCGCGTCAGTCAGGTCCAGGCGCCGCTCGATCCGATCGAGCCGTCGCTCAAAGCCATCCATCCGGCTGTTCAGCTCGGCTTGGCCGATCGTCAGGTGACCGATCCCGCCCTCTAGATTTGGCATGCGGACCTGAAGGTTGCGCACGTCCTCGCCGATCCGGTCGAGCTTGGCGTGCACCCGGGCAAAGTTCTCGCGCAGGAAGTCCAAGACGGGGCCAGGTTCGTCGCTCATCGCCTCAGTCGATCGAGAAGCTGGTGCCGCAGCCGCAGGAGCTGGTCGCCTGCGGGTTCTTCACCGCGAAGTAGGCGCCCATCAGCTCGTCCTTGAAGTCGAGCTCGGAGCCCGCCAGCAGCTCCAGGCTCGCCGGATCGATCAGCACCCGGGCGCCGCCGCGCTCGATCACGATGTCATCGGGATCGGCCGCCTCGGTCAGCTCGAACTGGTACTGGAACCCGCTGCAGCCGCCGGACAGCACGTTGACGCGAAGCGCCTGCTGGCTCGGTCCGGCGATCTCGGCGATCCGGGCGGCGGCGCGGTCGGTGACGGAGAAACTGGCCTGCATGGCGCTAACATAGGCGCTGGCGGCGTCCGGATGAAGGCTGCGGTTGAGCGGCAACGCCGAAGGCGTGTAAGCCCGGACCATGCCGCACCCGGGTCTCGCGCCCTATGCCGTGCGCGCCGAGGGTGCGCGTGGCCGGCTGCATCCCGAGCCGGAGAGCGGCACCCGCTCGCCCTGGCAGCGCGACCGCGACCGCATCATCCACAGCTCGGCCTTCCGCAAGCTGCAGTACAAGACGCAGGTCTTCGTCAATCACGAGGGCGACTTCTACCGCACGCGGCTGACCCACTCGATCGAAGTGGCCCAGATCGCTCGCTCGCTCGCGCGCGCGCTGGCGCTCGACGAGGATCTGACGGAGGCGCTGGCGCTCGCGCACGACCTGGGCCATCCGCCGTTCGGCCATGCCGGCGAGGAGGCGCTGAATGCCGCCATGCGCCCGTTCGGCGGCTTCGACCACAACGCGCAGAGCCTGCGCGTGGTGACGATGCTGGAGAACCGCTACGCCGCCTTCGACGGGCTGAACCTGACCTGGGAGACGCTGGAGGGGCTGGCCAAGCACAACGGCCCGCTGCCCAAGCCGCCCGCCTACATCGCCGAATACGACGCGAGGTATAAGCTCGACCTGCATACGCATGCGGGTGCCGAGGCGCAGGTCGCGGCGTTGTCGGACGACATCGCCTATCACAGCCACGACCTCGATGACGGGCTGCGCGCGCATCTGTTCACGTCGGACGATCTGCGGCATCTGCCGCTGGTGCGCGACGCGCTGGCCGAAGCCCGCGTCGCCAGCCTCGACGTACCGCCCGCGCGGCTGCGTCACGAGATGATCCGCCGCGTGATCGACGCGATGGTCAACGACGTGATCACCGAGACCGGCAAGCGGCTGGCGAAGCTCGATCCCGCCGGCGTCGATGCGATCCGACGCGCGAAGAAGCCGGTGGTGGCGTTCTCGCCGGCGATGACCGAGGCCAACCTCGCCATCAAGGACTATCTGATGACGCGGATGTACCGGCACTGGCGCGTCAACCGCATGACGTCGAAGGGCAGGGCGCTCGCCGAGGAGCTGTTCCGCCTGTTCCATCGCGACACGTCGCTGCTGCGCGACGAGTGGCGCGCGCGCGCCGGCGAGAGCGGCACGGCGAGGGCGGCGACGGTGGTGTGCGACTACGTGGCCGGGATGACCGACCGCTACGCGGTCGAGGAGCACCGGCGCCTGACGGACATTTCGGTCGCGGGTTGAGGGGCATTCGTTTTCGCCGTCATTGCGAGCGCGAGCCGAAGGCGTGGCTGCGGCTTCAGATGGCCTACGACCTTGCGCAGGCCCGCCGGCATGAGGGCGACATCCACGTCAAGCGCGTGGCCCGGCGCAAGCTGCACGAGCCGCGCGCATAGCGATCAAAATCGCTCGCATCCACTCCCGAGAGCCTCCCCGCGGCCTTCAGTCGCCCGGCTTGCGTGCCTCGATGATGGCCGACGCGACGTAATTCTCGACGCCGCGGCCCGGTGCCCAGGTCTTGATCAGCTCCCGGCTCTCCGGCTTCACCGTGACGCGTATGTCGCTGAAGCCGGCCTCCTCCAGCCACGCTTCGATCTGCGGCGCAGGCGCGGCGCCGACCACGCAGCCGCAGATCAGCGCCCGGTCGGCGGCCAGATCGGCCGACAGCGGCGCGGTGTTCACCACGTCGGAAATCGCCAGCCGGCCACCCGGCTTCAGCACGCGGAACGCCTCGCGGAACACCTGCGCCTTGTCCGGCACCAGATTGATCACGCAGTTCGACAGGATCACGTCGGCCGTGTTGTCGGCGATCGGTAGATGCTCGATCTCGCCGAGGCGGAACTCCACGTTGGCCGCACCGACCGCCGCGGCGTTTCCGCGCGCCTTCTTCAGCATCTCGTGCGTCATGTCGACACCGATCACGCGCCCGTCCGGGCCGACCTGCCGTGCCGCGAGCAGGCAATCGAAACCGGCACCGCTGCCGAGATCGACGACGACCTCGCCCGCTTGCATCGCCGCGATCGCCTGCGGATTGCCGCAGCCCAGGCCGAGATTGGCGCCTGCCGGAACCGCGCCGAGTTCGTCGGCCGAATAGCCCATCTGCAACGATTTGACCTCAGCCGGCGCGGCCGACCCATCGCAGCACGCGGGCGTGGGCGCGCAGCACTCCGACGCCGCCGCGATGCCGCCATAGCGGGCTCGGACCATGTCCTTGACCTCGATCTCATCCATCGACGTTTCCTTCGCTTATCTCACGTGAACGGGGTTGTCGTGCCACCGGCGCAGCAACGGAAGCGCCAGCAGCAGGCCGGCGAGCTGTGCGATGATGAATGCCGGTGCATCCGCCGGGCGGATGCCGGCGAACGTGTCGGACAGGCTTCGTGCAAGCGTGACCGCCGGATTGGCGAACGACGTGGACGACGTGAACCAGTACGCGCCGGTGATGTAAGCCGCCACGGCAAAGGCGGTGATCGGCGCGGGATGGGCGCGACAGCC
Organism: Acidisphaera sp.; assembly: GCA_035272265.1. Classification (GTDB taxonomy): domain Bacteria; phylum Pseudomonadota; class Alphaproteobacteria; order Acetobacterales; family Acetobacteraceae; genus Acidisphaera. The sequence continues at coordinate 6,083 of DATEQV010000215.1, forward strand.
CCAGATGGTTGCGAGCAATCCGAACGTCGCGATGGCTTCCGCGACCCACTGCCCCGTCCCTGTTCGCACGTGCGTCGCGAGCTGCAGCACCGGCAGGTTGAACATCACATGCGCGAGCCACACGCCGAGCACGGCGCCGACGACCTGCGCCGCGACATAACCCGGCACATCCCGCCAGCGCATGCCGCCGGTGAGTGCCGCGGCGAGCGTCACCGCCGGATTCATGTGCGCCCCCGACCGCGGTCCGAACGCCAGGATCAGCGCCGCCAGGGCGCCGCCGGTTGCGATCGCGTTGGCGAGCAGCGCCAGGCCGACATTCCCGCCGCACAGGCGCTGCGCCATGATCCCCGACCCGACGACCGCGATCAGCAGAAAGCACGTCGCGATCAGTTCGAACGCGGCGCTCTCGCTCATCACGCGCGCCAGACCCCGGCGGCGCGCCGGAGCGGTCAGCGTCTCCGTTGTCACGATGCCCGTTCGCTTCCCGCCACGCGGCGGCCGCCTGCATCGACGACGGGCTCGCCGTCTTCCTTGGCGAATGCGCCGCGCTGCGGGTTGGGCAGGATGTCCAGCACCGTCTCAGAGGGGCGGCACAGCTTGACGCCCAACGGGGTGACGACGATCGGACGGTTGATCAGGATCGGGTGCGCCAGCATGGCGTCGATCAGCGCATCGTCCGTCAGCGTCGGATCATCGAGGCCGAGTTCGTCGTACGGCGTGCCCTTGCGGCGCAGCAGATCGCGTACCCGCATCCCCATGCGCGCGATCAGGTCTTGCAGCTCCGCGCGGCTCGGCGGCGTCTTGAGGTATTCGATGATCGTCGGCTCTTCGCCGCTGTTGCGGATCAGCGCGAGCACGTTGCGCGACGTGCCGCAGGCGGGATTGTGGTAGATCGTGACGCTCACGACGCCTTGCCTTCGAGCGTATCGGTCCGAAGACGGCCGATTTCTTCGACCTTGCGCGTGATCGACATGCGATCGAGGGACGCGAGCGGCAGGCTCAGGAACAGTTGGATCCGGCGTTCGAGCATCCGATAGGCGTCGGTGAACGCCAGCGTGCGCTCGGCGTCGGACCCGTCCACGGCGGCGGGGTCGGGCACGCCCCAATGCGCCGTCACCGGCTGACCCGGCCACGTGGGGCACACCTCGCCCGCGGCCTGGTCGCAGACGGTGAACACGAAATCCATGACCGGGGCGCCGGGCTGGGCGAATTCATCCCAGCTCTTGCTGCGCAGATGCGCGGTCGGCATGCCAAGACGCTCGAGCAGCTTGAGCGCGAGCGGGTTGACGTCGCCCTTCGGAAAGCTCCCGGCGCTGTAGCCCTTGAAGCGGCCCTTGGCCCAATGGTTGATGATAGCCTCGGCCAGGATGCTGCGCGCCGAGTTACCGGTGCAGATGAACAGCACGTTGTAGACCGTGTCGGCCATCGCTCAGGCCCTCCTTTTCCCGGGCCGTGCTGCCGCGACGTCCGCCGCGGGTCGGCAGGCCGGCGCACACGCATCGGTGTCCCGGCCGCAACAGTTCTCGGTCAGGAAACCGACCAGGCCGTTCATCGCGGCGTAGTCGGCGGCGTAGATGAGCTGGCGGCTCAGCCGCCGCTGCGTGACGAGACCGGCGCGGTGCAGATGCTGCACATGGAAGGTCAGCGACGACGGCGGCACGCCGAGCCGCTCCGCGATCACCCCGGCCGGAAGACCGTCCGGCCCGCGCTCGACGAGCATCCGAAAAATCGCCAGCCGCGTGTCGTGCGCCAGCGCCCCGAGGGCGTGCACGGCTTGGCTGCTGTCCATGCTCAATCCAATCTTTCGAACAACGTCGAAATATCAAGGATCGCGGCTGGAGTCAACGACAATTCGAGGAAACTCGAACAATTGCGCGAACCGCGATCGGTCGTGCGTGGAAAGTGGGTTGCGCGGCGCCGGCTACCCGCTCGGCGCCGCCACCTCCACCGCGACCTCGTTGCGGCGAAACAACGGGATCGTGAACGGCGCGTCGTAGCCGAGCACATACGGCGCACCCACCGTCGCGATGCCCGCCTTCTTCAACGCCGCGAGCAGACGCCCCGCATGCGCCTTCGCGATCTCCTCGCTCAGCACGCCGGAGAAACGCAGCGCGGCCACCGTCTCCGGCGGCACGGTGACGATGCGCACGCCGGGGTCGGTCGGCTGCGGCGCAGCGCGCTCCACCGCGCGCGGCAGGAAGAAGCGCATCGTCACCCCGCCATCCGGCCCCTGCTGCGTCTGCACCGGCGCGGTCATGGCGACCATCTCCGACTTGCCCTTCGCGGCGCTGCGCTCGACCGGCGCGGTCATCGCGATCGTCTGCGACGCGGCGTTCGCGCCCGTGATGTAGCGGAACAGCCGGCCGAACGCCTCTTCGGCGGCGCGCTGCCGGCTCGGCCCGGCGACCGTCGTCTCCGCCGCCGTGCGCGCGTCGTAGCGCCGGATCTCCACCCCGTCGCCCAGCCGCTGCGTCACCGCGTAGTGCGGCATCTCGTACATCCGGATGCCGAACACGCCCACCGCGGCCTCGGCGAACGTCAGCAGGAAATACAGCGCGCGTTCCATCGTCCGTTCTCCGGTCACATCGCGCCGGTCAGCAGGCCGAAGCCGAGCAGCGCCGCCCCGGCGTGCAGCGCAATGACGATCGGCGGCGGCGGCTTGCCGACGCGGTAGGCGAAGAACATGCCGACGCCGATCGCGGCCGCAACGGCCAGCGCGAGCAAGGTCAGCGTCGGGTTGGGATAGGCGGACGCCACCCCGAAGCCGAGCATCACCAATACTCCGGCTAGCCCGGCCGATCCGTGCACATAGCCCAGCCGGCCGCAGAGGCGCTGCATCTTGTCGTCGGGAATGGTCATCAGCAGGACGATGATCAGGCCGAGCGCCATCGCCAGCCCCACCAGGATCGTTCCCACGAGCGACATGCGCGACCTTCCCCGTTACGTTCCGCCCACCATGTAGCGTCGGTCTGCAAAGGAGCCAGCCCATGCGCCTCGGCAAATACCGAACCTCGGACAGCACGACCTCTATCGTCATCGCGAGGCGCGCAGCGCCGTGGCGATCCAGGGCCGCGCGGCAGGCACTTGTCGCGTTGCCCTGGATCGCCACGCTTCGCTCGCGATGACGACGAGACCGGCTTCCGGTGGTCGAGACTTGTTAGAAGCTCTCCCCAGCGTGCGGCGTGGCAAGAGCGATGCCGCCCGGGGCAGGGCGGTCGCGCTGGGCGCCGCGGTTGTGCTGGGGCTTGCAGCAGGCGCCGCATTCGGCGCGCTCGCCCGCTCGCCGTTGGACGCGGAGCTGCTGCCGCTGCTGCGCCTGATGGCGGCGATCAAGCTGGCGACGGTGCTGGGCGGCGCGGCGCTGCCGCGCTGGCGGCTGCGACGGCCCGCACCCGCGCTGCCGGCGGCGCTGGCGATCGGCGCGGTCGGGCTGATGGCGGTCGCGCCCGGCATGGTCTGGGTGCCGTCGCACCTGCTGGTGGCGGGCGGCCTGTTCCACGCCGGCCTGCTGACGCTGCTCGTGCTCGGCTGGCGCGACCGCGACGCCGCGCCTGCCTCGGCGCCGGCGGGCAGGGCCCGACCGTAGCGCCGGGCATCGCGCGCCGCCGCGCAGCGTTGCTCACCCGTTCCGACCAAGGCTTGTTGCCGGACGTCGATGGGCGCACATAGTGGCGCTGTCGTGGAGACCTCCGCTGCGCAATGGAACGCGGGCGCGCTGACCTGACGCCGATCGCCGTCGAAGAACCGGAGCGCAAGCTGGCGGCGATCATGGCGACCGACGTGGTCGGCTATTCCCGGATGATGAGCGCCGACGAAGTCGGCACGATCCACCGATTCGCCGACGCCAGACGCGAGGTGATCGATCCCTTCATCGCCGTCAATCGCGGCCGCATCTTCAAGACGATGGGCGACGGCCTGCTCGTCGAGTTCCCGAGCGTGGTGCTCGCGGTACGTGCCGCGCTCGTCATCCAGACGCGCCTCGAGATGCACAATGCCGATCAGGCGCCGGAGCGGCGCATCGTCCTGCGTATCGGCCTGCATCAGGGCGATGTGGTCGTGAACGGCGAGGACCTGCTCGGCGACGGCGTCAACATCGCCGCGCGCCTCGAACCGCTCGCGCCCCCGGGCGGACTCTGCATGTCCGAGCGGGTGCGGGAGGACGTCGCCGGCAAGATCGCGCTCAACGTGGAAGACGGGGGCACGCGCGAGCTGAAGAATATTCCGCACCCTCTGCACGTGTACTTCGTCCGTCCCAGGCGCGTGCTGGCCGAGCCGGGCGATGTGCTCCGCGATCTGGCGCAGGCCGCTTCTGCGGTGCCGGCGGGCGCGGCCGGGAAGGCGCATGTCGGCGCGACCGAGCCGACGCTGTTCGGCGTCATGCACCCCCCTGTGCACCAGCTGGCGCTGCTCACGCCGCCGCCGCCGGGCCCCGCGCCCCCCGGCTTGGCACCGGGCCAGACCACGGTGCTCGGCGCGCGGCCGCTGTGCCTGGGGCGCGTGGCGCCGAACGACCTGGTCCTGCCGAGCACCGAGGTGTCGCGCACGCATTGCCGCATCGAACTGGTGGACGGCGTGCCGGTCGTGACCGACCTCGACTCGTCCAACGGCACCTTCGTCGACGGCGTGCGCATCGAGCGGCCGACCCGGCTGCAGCCGGGATCGGAGATCCGGGTCGGGCCGTACGCCTGGCGATATGCCTGCGAGGATGCCGAGCCCATCGATGCCGAGCAGACGATCGTCCTGCGCCCCGCGCCGCATTGACGCGGCGGACGGACCACGCGGCCTGTTTCAGTGCTGCGACGACGCGGCTTGCGGCGCCGCCTGCGGCGCCGGGATCGGCAGCAGCGGGGTCGCGTTGCCGCCCAGCATCGTGCTCGGCAGCTGGCCGTTCCAGTTGCGCGCCTGCAGGTACGACACCAGCGCCGGGTTGGCGGCGACAGCCGCGCCGAGCAGCTGCGCCACCTTCGCCTCCGCATCGCCGACCGTGGTGCGCGCCTGCGCCTCGCCCTCGGCGCGCAGGATCGCCGACTCGCGCTCGCCGCGTGCGCGCGCGATCGCCGCCTGCGCATCGCCCTCGGCGGCGCTCACCCGCGCCGCCGCTTCGGCCGACGCGCGTACCTTCGTCTGCTCGCCTTCGTAGCGGACGCGGTTGACGGTGTTCTCGGCCTGGATCGCGTCGTTCTTGGCCCGCACGGCGGCCTCCACCGACTGCGTGAAGGCCGGGCTGTATTCGATGCTGTTGATCTGCAGGTCGATCACGTCGAGGCCGAACAGCTGGCGCAGGCTGTCGCCGACCGACCGGCGGATCTCGCCCGCGATCTCCTCGCGGTTGGCGGAGATCGACACGGTGTTCTGCCGCGCGAACACCCGCAGCGCGCGGTCGGCGATGATCGGCTCCATGTTGGCTTCGATGTCGAGGTTGCCCGAGCGGCCGACGCCGTACAGCAGCCGGAACACCGCATCGCGGGGAATGCGGTACGACAGGCTGATACCGACGCGGACCCACTGGTTGTCGACCGTGTAGACGGTCAGGTTGCGCAGCGAATACTGGCTCAGGCTGACCTGCAGGCGGTCGACGGCGTCGATCAGCGGCAGCTTGAAGTGCAGGCCGGGCTCGACCGGCACGGCGGAGATCACGGTGCCGAAGCGCCGCACGCCGGCAAGGTCGGTCGGCTCGATGACATAGTAGCTGGAGCCCACGAGCACCACCGCCGCCAGCCCGATCAGGGCCCAGCGGATCGCGCGGCGCACGACGTCCACGCGGGCGCGCATCGGCCCGTGCGGCGGCGGCAGCGGCAGCTTCATCTCGGTCATGACCGGCTCCCCGCCCAGGCGTGTAGCACGCCGGCGTTTCGCAGCGGTAATCAGGCCGCCCGCGCGGGCCGCAGCCGCCGTGCCTGCGGCCCGCGTCGGTTCAGGCGTCCGCGCGCTTGCGCGGGCGGCGGGCGGGGCGGGGCGGCGGCGGCGGCGGCGGAACCGGCGCCCTCTCCTGCAGCCCCTGCAGCATGCCGAGCATCTTGCCCAGCTCGCACAGCAGCGCCGCACTGGCCTGCGCCGCATCGGCGCCGAACGCGACGTCGGCCGGGTTGTTGAGTGCCGCGATCAGGCAGTCGCGCCCCAGCGTCTGCATCAGCACCGCGTTGAACGCGACCGAGGCCTCGAGATGCGTCGCGGGGTCGAGCTCGTCGAACTGCTCCAGCATCCACGTGCGCAGCTCGGTCGCGACATCGGCGTCGCGGTCGTGGAACAGCAGGTCGAGCCAGCCGCTGACATAGGGGAACCGCATGCTCGCGCGCACCGCGCCGTCGGCGTCATCGGCAAACGCGCTGTCGCTGCCGACGGTCAGATCGATGGTTCTCATTGGTCACCAGTCCTGTTGCTGCGGGCGACGCGGCGGCCCCGGCCGTCGGTGAAGTGAGGGAGGAGGGAGCGCGTCCCGTTCATAGGACCATAATCTTATAAACCGCAGCCGCGAGGCAAGGTAAAAATTCTTGGGCGGGCGTCCGCCCCGAGGCGCGGTCGGCAGGCCGACACCACCGCCTCGCCCGAGTGTGGCCGCCGGGCCGCGACCGCTTGCCGAATAGGCGAAATCCGCCCCGGCGCTTTTCCGCCCGACGGTTCCATTGTAACCATTCTGCAAACGGCCACCGTCGGAAAGGCGGCCGGCGCAAGGGGGGACCGGGATGGCTGCCACGACGAGCGGGCTGACGGACGCCGAGCACAGCGCGCAACTGCGCAAGGCGGTGATCGCCGCCACGGTCGGCACCACGATCGAGTGGTACGACTTCTTCCTCTACGGCACCGCTGCGGGGCTGATCTTCCCCAAGCTGTTCTTTCCGAACTCCGATCCGCTGACCGGCACGCTCGCCTCGTTCAGCACCTACTTCATCGGCTTCGTCGGCCGCCCCATCGGTGCGGCGATCTTCGGCCACTACGGCGACCGTATCGGCCGCAAGGCCACGCTGATCGCCACCCTGATGCTGATGGGTGTGGCGACGTTCCTGATCGCCTTCGTCCCGAGCTACGCCGAGATCGGCATCTGGGGCGCGGTCATCCTGACCATCCTGCGCATGCTGCAAGGCATCGGCGTCGGCGGCGAGTGGGGCGGCTCGGTGCTGATCGCGATGGAGTGGTCGAAGGGCCACGCCCGCCGGGGCCTGGTCGCGTCCTGGCCGCAGTTCGGCGTGCCGTCGGGCCTGTTCCTGGCGAACCTGGTGGTGCTGATCGTCAGCGCCTGGACGGGGACCGATTTCCTGGTTTGGGGGTGGCGCATCCCGTTCTTCCTCAGCGTCCTGCTGATCGGCATCGGCCTGTGGATCCGCCTCGGCATCCTGGAGACGCCGGTGTTCGCCGCCCTGGTCGCCGAGAAGAAGACCGAGAAGGCGCCGATCATCGAGGTGATCAAGCGGCAGCCGCGCGAGATCGTCCTGTCCGCGCTGCTGCGCATGGCCGAGCAGGCGCCGTTCTACATCTTCACCGCGTTCGTGTTCGCCTACGGGACCGGAACGCTGCACATGTCGCGCGACCTGATCCTGACCGCCGTGCTGTGCGCCGCGTGCGTGTCTTTCGTGACGATCCCGCTGTCGGGCCACATCTCCGACCGGATCGGGCGGCGGAAGATGTATCTGATCGGCGCGGCGGTGACGGGGCTGTTCGGCTTCCTGTATTTCGGCATGCTGAGCACGGCGATTCCGTCCGCGGTGTTCATCGCGATCGTGGTGTCGCTGATCCCGCACGACATGATGTACGGCCCGCAGGCGGCGCTGATCGCCGAGGCGTTCACGCCGCGCCTGCGCTACAGCGGCGCCTCGCTCGGCTACCAGCTCGCCTCGATCATCGCCGGCGGCCCGGCGCCGCTGATCGCGACCGCGCTGTTCGCGCACTACGCGACGGGGTACGCGGTCGCGGTCTATATCGCGGCGTGCGCGGTGGTGAGCCTGTTCGCCGCCGGCTTCATGCCGGATTACACCGGCAAGGACATCTCGGCCGAATACGACGCGATGATCCTGGCCGAGGAGTAGGGCGGGCGTGTTTCGCGACGGTTGAGTGGGGGCGGCGCGTAGGGCGGAGGCAGCGGAGCGAACTCCGCCGCATCCGCCCGAGCCCGCGTGACGGCGGAATGCGCGGTGCGCGCTTTTTGCTACGCCTGCTGCGGCGGGTCTTCCCGATGCCGCCCCCGGCCGTTCACGCGACCTCGGACACTCTCGCTCCTCGGCGGTTTGCTATTCCCATTCGTGACGTTCGGAGCAGAAGACATCGCTCAAGGTCAGGCCAAGCAATTGGGTCAGCCTCCATAACAGGGCCGGCGATGGCCGAGCGAGGCCGGTCTCGATGGCCTTCAGGTGTGCTGCTCTGATCCCCAACGCCTTGGCCAGCGCCTCTCGGGGGCAGCCGTGTGACTCGCGTGCTCGCATGAGGTTGCGGCCCACAAAGACGTCGATGGGGCGGGGGAAGGGGATTTGGTGTCCACCTGCCCGTGTTTTTTCGAGCGTGCTCGTCATCGGATCTCGATCCTCAGCCGTCGCGAAGCCGCCCCCGAGGCTGGGCATCACGATTTCGTGAGGTTATGCTCGGCGTCCGGTCGAACGCAATACTGATTCTAACGATCAACTAACGATTTCTGGCAGCTTGAGTAACGTGTGCGGGCAAGCAATCGTATTCGTTGCCAGCAGTAAAAACCACGGCACACGGCGTGTCTGCGATCTGGCAAAGCAAAACGACGCAGGAGGAGGTCTACATTGAAGCCGCTTGCCGGACGATCCAGATACCGATCTCGAAATGGTATCTGCTCAACCCGGTGCGAGCACGGAGTTTCCCTGTAGCGTCATCCTGATGGCCTGATAGGCGTCGATGCCACGACGAGCAGCGGTTCCGACGACGGAACGGAGAGCGGCGAACAGATCAGCGCCCCAGTTGGAGCGG
>DATEQV010000216.1:0-18223 GCA_035272265.1 Acidisphaera sp.
AGCCGATACCTCGGCGGTCCGGCGAGGAGCGTCCGCGCATCCGAAGACGTTTTGGGGGAAAGCCATGCAGGCGCGTGATGTGATGACGACCTCGGTCGAGACGGTGCGGCCGGACACGCCGGTCCACGAGGTCGCCAGGCAGATGGCCGACAAGCGGATCAGCGGCATGCCGGTGGTGGACGATTCGGGAAAGCTCGTCGGCATGGTCACCGAGGGCGACCTGCTGCGCCGGGTGGAGCTCGGCACCGAGCAGCGCCCAGGCTGGCTGCAGATCTTCACCTCGAACGCCAAGCTCGCCGACGAGTATGTGCACGCGCGCGGGCGTTCCGCCGGCGACGTCATGTCGCACGACGTGGTGTCGATCGAACCCACCGCGCCGCTGACCGAGGTGGTCGAGAAGATGGAGCGCAACCGCGTCAAGCGCCTGCCCGTGCTCGAGGGCGGCAAGCTCGTGGGCATCGTGACGCGCGGCAATCTGGTGCGTGCGCTCGGCGCCGCGGGGCCCAGGACGGAAAGCGTCGAGGTCGACGACCGTCGGCTGCGCGACCAGGTGCTGGCCGAGTTCCGTCGCCTGCCCTGGGGCCTGAAGGCGGAGTCGAACGTCGTCGTCACCGACGGCGTGGTGCATCTGTGGGGTGCGGTGAACACGCCGCAGGAGCAGGCGGCGCTGCGGGTCGCGGCGGAAGGGATTCCCGGCGTGAAGCGCGTGGCGGATCACACCGTCCTGGTCGAGGCCGCCGACGAAGGCTTCCGCCCGCCGCCGATCCTGTGACGGCGAAACCGGTGAGCCGCAGGGCTCACCGGTGCCGAACCGAATAGAAGTCCGTTACTCGCCGACCGCCCGCGTGGTCTGGTTCTTCTGGTCCCAGAACAGCGAGATCGCGTCGTAATTGCAGAGGTTGACGTCGTCCCACTCGGCGGTGTCGCCGTCGTGGTACTTCACCTTGATGTCGAAGCGGCACGCGTTGCCGCCGTGCGGGAAGGTGATGCGGACCTGTTCGCCGTCGCCGAGCGAATCCTTGCCCATGATGTCGCTGCCCCAGGTCGATTCGGAGTGCGCGCTGACATGCACGTCGTCGATCTGGTAGCCGGTCCTGTTCTTGAGGGTGAAGTCGGCGTCGCTGGCAAGGGCGTAGCCGGCGGCGGAGAGGATCAGGGCAGCGGCAAGCGGCAAGGCGCGACGGAGCATAGATTTATCCTTCCACGGGAATGCGAGGCGCGACTGATTAGCGAAAGGCAATAAGAAAGCAATAAGCAAAGTCCGGCTGCCCGGCGACATTTCGTTGACGTTATCGTCGAGCTGTGGCTGCGCCCGCCTCACGCGGGCGGCGGGTCGGCCTGCGAGGGCTCGGGCGCCGTCGGCGCGGGCGTGATGTCGTCGAACAGGATGCGGTTCGCGCAGCCTTCCAGGTCCTCGTACTGGCCGTTGCCGAGCGACCATAGGAAGGTGGTCAGTCCGATCCCGCCGGCCAGCAGGCTGACGCCGATCAACACCAGCATCACCGTCACGCGGACCTCGTCGCGCGCGCGCGCAGGCTGTTGGTGATCACCAGGAGCGAGGACGACGACATCGCCGCCGCCGCGAGCCAGGGGGTGACGAACCCGCAGATCGCCACCGGCACCGCCAGCAGGTTGTAGCCGAGCGAGAGTGCGAGGTTCTCGCGCACGATCCCGCCGGCGCGGCGGGCGGCGATGACGGCGGTCGCGACCGGGGCGAGGCTGCGGCCCTGGAAGACGATGTCGGCCAGGGTCTGGCTGAGATCGGCGGCGGAGGCGGGCGACATCGACACGTGTGCCGCGGCCAGCGAGGGGCTGTCGTTCAGCCCATCGCCCACCATCAACGCGAAGCGCCCGGCTTTCGCCAGTTCGTCGAGCACGGCGATCTTCGCGGTAGGCGAGCAGCCGGCCCGCCAGTCGTCGATGCCGAGCAGCCCGGCGATCCGCCGCACCGAGTCCGGCCGGTCGCCCGACAGCATCAGCACGCGCAGGCCGCGCGCGCGCAGCCCATCGACGGTCGCGCGCGCATCGGGGCGCAACGCTTCGGCGAAGCGGAAGCGCACCTGCGGCGAGTCGCCCGCGCGCAGCCACAGCTCAGGACCGTCGGACGGCGGGGCATCGGTCACGTCGCAGAAGCTCCGGCTGCCGAGCCGCACGTCGCGCCAGCGCAGGCCCTGGCCCGGCGTCTCCTCCACATCGTCGAGGGCGGCGGCCGTACGGTCGGCGGCGGCCAAGGCGCGGGCCAGCGGGTGGCGGCTGGAGGCGGCCAGCGATGCGGCCAGCGACAGCGCGCCCGGATCGACGCCGTCGGTGTCCAGATGCAGCGACGGCTCGGTCAGCGTGCCGGTCTTGTCGAAGACCACCGTGTCCGCCTGCGCCAGCCGTTCCAGCGCGGCTGGCGCCTTCAGCAGGATGCCGCGCCGGAACAGCGCGCCGGCGGTGATGACCTGCACCACCGGCACCGCGAGCGCCAGCGCACAGGGGCAGGTGATGATGAGCACCGCGCTGGCGATCAGCAGCGATTGATGCAGGCTGGCGCCGGCGGCGAAATACCAGCCGAGGAAGGTCAGCAGCGCCGTCAGGTGCACCGTCGGCGCGTAGCGGCGCGCGACGCGGTCGGCGAGCAGCACGAAGCGGTTGCGCGACGCCTCGGCCGCATCGATCAGCCGCACGCAATCGACCAGCACCGTCTGATCGCCGGCGCGTTCGGCGCGTACCACGATCGGCTGGCCGAGATTGATGCTGCCGGCGTTGACGGCGTCGCCCTCGCCGGCATCGACTGGCAGGCTCTCGCCGGTGATCAGGCTGGCGTCGATGCTGGTGCGCCCGCGTTCGATGACGCCGTCGGCGCCAATCCGCTCGCCCATGCCGACAAGCAGCCGGTCGCCCGGCACGACGGCATCCTGGGCCCGCACGGTGCGCGTCCCGTCGGGCAGCAGCAGGGTGACGTCGGCGGCGCGCAGGATGAGCAGCTGCTCGGCGGTGTCGCGGGCGTGGTAGCGCGCGCGCTGATCGAGCACGCGGCCGACGAGCAGGAAGAAGATCAGCGTCACCGCGCTGTCGAAATAGGTGTGCACGCCGCCGCCGAACGTCTCGGCGGCGCTGGTCGCGGTGACGATCAGGATGCCGATGCTGATCGGCACGTCCATGTTGGTCCGTCGGCGGCGCAGCGCCGTGACGGCCGAGGTGAAGAACGGCATCCCCGCATAGGCGATCGCCGGCAGCGCGATCAGCGCGGACAGCCAGTGCATCAGCGCCCGCGTCGCCGGCCCCATGCCCTGCACCAGCCCGGCCCAGGTCGCGATCGACATCAGCATCACGTTGCCGGCGGCGAATCCCGCCACCGCCAGCGCGCGCACCAGCCGGCGCGACGCGGCGGACCGCTCGGCGGCGAGCCGGTCGACCTGGAATGGAACCAGCCGGTAGCCCAGCGCCTCCACCAGCCCGACCCAGCGTGCGGCGAGTGCCGCGTCGCCGCGCCAGCGCAGCTTGAGCCGCCGTGTGGTCATGTTGACGCGGCCGGTCACCAGGCCGGGCTCGCTGCCGAGCACGCTTTCGATCAGCCAGACGCAGGCGCCGCATTGCAGCCCGTCGACGGCGACCTGCAACTCGTGAACGCCATCAGGCGTGGCATGGACTCGCGCTGCCCAGTCGCGCGGCACCGGCGCGTCCGGCCGCAACGCGCGCGCCGCCGGGTCGAGCACGCGCCGGCGGTAGTATTCGCCGAGGCCCAGACGCCCGATGGTCGCATAGGCGGCCGCGCAGCCGGGACAGCAGAAGCGTCCGCTGCTCGGCAGCCCGCAATGCACGCAGGTCGAGGTTGCCGCCGCAGGGACGAACGCGGCGGCGACGGCGGCTGTCACTTGACGATGACTCGCTTCGCCGTGTGCAGCGCCTGCGTGCCTTCGGTGATCGTCAGCGTGACGTCCCACTGGCCGGGGTCGAGCATCGTCTCGGACACGCGCCGCGCGCCGCCGCCGAGGAAGACGAGCGCGGTATGCTCGCGGGGTCCGACCGGACGTTCGGCCGAGGCCTCGATCGCAGCCTGCGGTGGTGCCGCGAGCATCACGACCGGGTGTCCCTCGGCGACGTCGACATCGACCTTCCAGCCGAGCGCGGCTTCCTGCCGTGCGCGATCAAGGATCCGGTCGTAGTTGTTGCTGGTATCGAAGCCGTCGCCTACGGGGCGGCCCGGGAACGTGTCCAGGGCCAGCTTCACCATCGTCACGTTCACCGCGAACACGACGGCGAAAGCTCCGGCGACGGCCAACGGGAATCGCCGCCACGGAGAATTGGCCTCCGTGATCGCATCGGCATCCGTGTCGTAGCTGGACATGGTGGTCTCCCCGGTCATCTCGGCGCCGGCGAGAGGAAGTAGGCGCGATAGGTGGCCGTCTCGCCGCTGGTGGTGTCTTTTAGCACGAAATCGAACGGCGTGCTGCCCATCTGCCCGGGTGTCAGCATGGCGCCGACCAGGATGCGGAAGGTGCCGACCTGATCGGGGCCGACGGTGAGGCGTTGCAACTCCGCCGGGCGGTTCTCCTCGGCGACCGTCAGGGTCGCGCCCGGCAGCTTCGTGGTGTGCAGTTCGAACACCACCGGCTGCAGCGACTTGTTCGAGACCTTGACGGTGTAGCCGTTGCGGAACGAGCCGTCGGAGATGCGCAGGAACAGCGGTGCGCGGTCGTGCAGCGCCACCAGCTTGATCCCCGGACGCGTGGTGACCGCGGTGGCCATGGCGATCCCGGCCACCACCAGCAGGGTCGCGTAGATCATCGTGCGCAGGCGCCAGAAGCGGAACGGCTGGTGCTTGCCGGCCGCCTTCGCTGCCTGGTCAGCCAGGGTGTCCCAGGTGATCAGCCATTTCGGCCGGCCGATCTTCTCCATGATCGTGTTGCAGGCGTCGATGCACAGGCCGCAGTTGATGCACCCGAGCTGGATGCCCTCGCGGATGTCCACGCCGGTCGGGCAGGCATGCGCGCAGGCGCCGCAATCGATGCAGTCGCCGTGCACCTCCTTTGTCTTCAGCTTGCCCCGCGGCTCGCCCCGCCACGCCTGGTAGGTGGTGGTGATCGACTGTTCGTCGAGCATCGCCGACTGGAAGCGCGGCCATGGGCACATGTACATGCACACCTGCTCGCGCGCCCACCCGGCCAGCAGGTAGGTGGTCAGGGTGAAGATGCCGGTGAACAGGTACACCTCGGTGGACGCATAGCCGCCCCAGAACGCGCGCACCGCGTTCGGCGCGTTGACGAAGTACATGATCCACGCGCCGCCGGTCCAGAACGCGATCGCCAGCCAGATCGTGTGCTTGGCCATTTTGCGCGCGGCGAGTTCGAGCGTCAGCGGGCCGGCGTCCTGCCGCAGGCGCGCGTTGCGGTCGCCTTCCAGCCGACGCTCGACGAACATGAACAGGTCGGTCCATACCGTCTGCGGGCAGGTGTAGCCGCACCACACGCGGCCGAGCACGCTGGTGACCAGGAACAGCGACACCGCGGCGGCGATCAGCAGGCCGGTGAGGTAGTAGATCTCGTTCGGCCAGAACTCGAGATTGAAGAACCAGAAGCGCTCGTTCCAGATGTCGAGCAGCACAGCCTGGTTCGGCGCATTCGGCCCCCGATCCCAGCGGATCCAGGGCAGCACGTAGTAGATGCTGAGGCAGGCGATCAGGATCGCCCACTTGGCGCGCCGAAACGGGCCGCGCACGCGTGCGGAGTAGACCCGCACGCGTGGCGCATACAGTGCTTCAGCCTCATCCGCTTCCAGCGCGGCTTGGGCCTGCTGAGGCGACATCGGCCTATTCGCCGCCTCCCAGCGCGTGAACGTAGAGCGTAAGCGATTTGATCGTCGCCGGGTCCAGCTTCTTGCCCCAGGCCGGCATCACGCCGTGGTGGGGGTTGGTGACCTGCGCGACCACCTCGTCCCTTGTGCCGGGGTAGAGATGGATGTGCGAGGCGAGCGGCGCGGCGCCGACGTCGCGGTTGCCCTGTCCCTTGTCGCCGTGGCACGGCGCGCAGTTGTCGGCGAAGATCTGCGCTCCCGGTGCCGGGTTCGCGCCCGCCACGGGCGTGCCGTACAGCGTCATGACGTAGTCGGCGACCTGCTGGATCTGGTCGGGCTTCAGCACGCCGTCCTTGCCGAAGGCCGGCATCTGGCTCTGGTGCGTGTCCGGATCGTCGGTCGAGCGGATGCCGTGCGTGATGGTCTGCTGGATCTGCGCGACCGTGCCGCCCCACAGCCAGACGTCGTCGCCCAGCGCCGGATAGCCGATGCGGCCCTCGCCGCCCGGCCCGTGGCAGGGCTGGCAGTTGATGCCGAAGGTGATGCGCCCGGCGTTCTGCGCCATCGTCAGCAGTTCGGGGTCCTTGCGGATGTCGTCGAACGACAGCGCGGCGATGCGGTCCATGAACACCGCGCGCTGCGCGGCGATGTTGGCCACCGCGCGATCGACCTGCGCGCGCGGTGAGTAGCCGAGCAGGCCGGTGGTGTGCGTGCCCCACAGCGGGATGGCGGGCATCAGCACGAACATCCCCAGCGCGAACACGATGGTCGCCATGAAGGTATAGAACCACCAGTTCGGCAGTGGCGTGTTCAGCTCGCGCAGTCCGTCCCATTCATGGCCGGTGGTTGTCCGGCCGGTGACGGGGTCGACGTCGGGGTTGGTTGCCATGTCTGTTGCGTCCTACGAGTCGTCGCGCAGCGGGATGCGGCCGTCTTCTTCGAGCTGCCGCTTGTGGCCGGGCCAGTAGGCGATGATCGTGATGACGACGAAGATCGCCATCATCAGCACGATCATGTTGCGTTGCAGCCATTGGATCACGTCGAGCAGCATGCGATCCGCCTACTGGTGCAGGGTTTCGGCGTTGGTGTTGGCGAAGTCGACCAACGTGCCGAGCACCTGCAGATAAGCGACGAGGGCGTCGAGCTCGGTCGGCGGCCCGTTGCCGGGCACGGAGTTCGCCCTCACATAGCGCGACAGCAGTCCTTTCGTGTCCGCCTGCGGGTCTGCCTGCGTGAGCAGGTCCTCGCGCGCGTGCGCGATGTCGTCGTCGGTGTAGGGCACGCCGACGGCGCGGTTGGCGCGCATCCGCAGCTCGAGGTCGTCCAGCCGCAGCTTCGTCTCGGCGAGGAAGGCGTAGTGCGGCATCAGGCTTTCCGGCACCATCGACTGCGCGTTGATCAAGTGCGCGTACTGCCAGTCGTTGGAGTATTTGCCGCCCACGCGCGCCAGGTCGGGGCCGATGCGCTTGGAGCCCCACTGGAACGGATGGTCGTACATGCTCTCCGCGGCGAGGCTGTAGTGGCCGTAACGCTCCACCTCGTCGCGCAGCGCGCGGACCTGCTGGCTGTGGCAGAGGTAGCAGCCCTCGCGGATGTAGATGTCGCGCCCGCGCAGCTCGAGCGGCGAGTATGGGCGCATGCCGTGCACGTGCTCGACCGTGGTCTCGATCGTGAACAGCGGCACGATCTCCACCAAGCCGCCGACCGCGACCACGACCAGCGTTCCGAGCACCAGCAGCAGCGCGTTCTTCTCGAAGAACTCGTGGCGGATGTTGAACGGGAAGAACGACATGGCTCAGTCTCCCACCGCCGGCGCGTAGCCGGTCGGTCCTTCGAGAGCGGGCTTGGCGACGTCGCCGCGGATGGTGCGCACCATGTTGTAGACCATGATCAGGGCGCCGAGCAGGAACAGCACGCCGCCGAGCATGCGTATGACGTAGTACGGATGCACCGCCGCGACGGTTTCGGTGAACGTGTACTGCAGGAACCCGAACTGGTCGTAGGCGCGCCACATCAGGCCCTGCATGATGCCCGCCACCCACATCGAGGTGATGTACAGGACGATGCCGAGTGTGGCGATCCAGTAGTGCCACGCGATCAGGCGCCGGGAGTAGATGTCCGGCTGTTTCCACAGCACGGGGACCAGGTAGTACAGCGCGCCGAAGCTGATGAAGGCAACCCAGCCGAGTGCCCCGGAGTGCACGTGGCCGATCGTCCAGTCGGTGTAGTGGCTGAGCGCGTTGACGTCGCGCACCGACATCAGCGGCCCTTCGAAGGTGGACATGCCGTAGAAGCCGACCGCGGTAACGGAGAAGCGCAGCGCGGGGTCGGTGCGCAGCTTGTCCCATGCGCCCGAGAGCGTCATGAGGCCGTTGATCATCCCGCCCCAGCTCGGCATCCACAGCATCACCGAGAACGCCATGCCCAGCGTCTGCGTCCAGTCCGGCAGCGACGTCCAGTGCAGGTGGTGCGGACCCGCCCAGATGTAGAGGAAGATCAGCGACCAGAAGTGCACGATCGACAGGCGGTAGGAGTAGACCGGGCGGTTCGCCGCCTTCGGGATGAAGTAGTACATCATCCCGAGGAAGCCGGCAGTCAGGAAGAAGCCGACCGCGTTGTGGCCGTACCACCACTGCACCATCGCGTCCTGCACGCCGGAGAACAGCGAGTAGCTCTTCGCCGCATAGACCGAGATCGGCATCGCCAGGTTGTTGCCGATGTGCAGCATGGCAACGGTCAGGATGAACGCCAGCAGGAACCAGTTGGCGACGTAGATGTGCGGCTCTTTACGCTTCATCAGCGTGCCGACGAACACCAGCGCGTAGCAGACCCAGACGATCGTCAGCCACAGGTCGATGTGCCACTCGGGCTCGGCGTATTCCTTGCTCTGGCTGAAGCCCATGACGTAGCTGAGCGCCGCCATGACAATGAAGAACTGGTAGCCCCAGAAGATGAAGTTGGCGAGCGCGTCGCCGCCGAACAGCCGGGTGCGGCAGGTGCGCTGCACGATGTGCAGCGAGCTGCCGATCAGCGCCGAGCCGCCGAAGGCGAAGATCGCCGCCGAGGTATGGACCGGGCGCAGGCGGCCGAAGTTGAGGAACGACAGCCCGAGGTTGAACTGCGGCCAGGCGAGCTCGGTCGCAATGTAGACGCCGACGAGGAACGCGACGACGCCCCAGAACACCGAGGCGATGACGAATTTCCGGACGACTTCTTCGTTGTAGTCGGGCGCCGGCAGCGCGACGGCCATTGCGGCCGACGCCGGTGCGGGAGGAAGGTCAGTCATGCTTCGCCGTCCTTCTTGCGTCAGCGCGGTCGTAGTGGCGGCGGATCTGGCCGAAGATGAACAGCACCGCGAACAGGAACAGCGAGATGCCGAAGATGTACATCTCGTCGTCCATCGCACCGGCGCCCAGCAACAGGCCGATGACCGCAAACACCGCCATCAGCAGCCCGACGACGATGTCGGATGCCTCGACGTTCATCTCTCCGCCCTTTCCTTGTGGGTCTCAATCACGCGGGCGTGACGCTCCCGGATCGGCGGCGGTGCAGCATTGACGCAGATCAAGGCGTGCCGGGGGCCACGCCGCGAGGCTGGCGCGTGATCGCGACGCTGCATGCATGGTGTGGCGGCGGTGCCGCGCTCGGTTTGGGCCTGCCGCTCGCAGCACTGCTCGCCGGATTGGTCGGCGGCGTGACCCATTGCATGCCGATGTGCGGACCGTTCGTGCTCGGCCAGGTGGCCGACCGACTGGCGTGCATGCCAGCCTTGTGCATGCGCGAGCGCAACCGCGCCGGTGCGGCGTTGCTGCTGCCCTATCACGCCGGCCGGCTGACGACCTATGCGCTGCTCGGGGGCGGGGCGGGCGCGGTCGGCGCGGCGCTCGCCTACGACCCGGTGCTGCGGATCGTGCCGTCGGTGCTGTTGCTGGCGGCGGCGGGCGTCTTCGCCGCGTGCGCCCTGGTGCCCGCGACGGCTTCGATCGGGTCGGCCGGTCGCGCCGGGCAGGCGGTCGCGCGGCTTGCCGCCAGAGCGGGGCAAGTTGGGGCAGGGCGGCTCGGCGGAGGCGGGACGCTGCAGCGCGAGTATGCGACCGGCCTCGCGCTGGGCCTGCTGCCGTGCGGGCTGCTCTACGGCACGCTCGGCCTCGCCGCAGCTGCCCCTGGACCGGCCGGCGGCATGCTGGTGATGCTGGTCTTCGGACTTGGCACGGTGCCGGCGCTGGTGCTCGCCGCCTGGATCGGCCAGTCGGTCGCCCGTCGCTGGCAGCCGGTGCTGACGGTCGCACGCCGGCCGGTGCTGCTCGCGGACGCAGCAATCCTGGCGGTGATTGCGACGGCGCGTCTCGTGTGAAACGAAGTTTCCGAATTGATCCGCGTCAAAGCGGGTGGCACGTTTGTGGTGCAAAACTGAGGCACTGCAAGGGAGGCGAATGATGCTGGCCAAAGACGTGATGACGTGGAACGTGGTGACGGCGCGGCCCGAGCACACCGTTCTGTCCACCGTGCGCAAGATGATCGACCACGGTATCAGCGGCATGCCGGTGATCGACGCGTCGCGCCATGTCGTCGGCATCCTGTCGGAGGCGGACCTGCTGCGGCGCTCGGAGCTGGGCACCGAGAAGCCGCGCTCCGCTTGGCGCCGGTTCATCGCCGGGCCGGGCAAGCTGGCCGAGGATTACGTCCGCACGCACGGCCGCAAGGTGGGCGAGATCATGACCACGCCCGTCGAGACGGTGACCGAGACGGCGTCGCTGGAAGACATCGTGGCGACGATGGAGAAGCGCCACATCAAGCGCGTGCCGGTGGTACGCGACGGCAAGCTGATCGGCATCGTCAGCCGCATGGACATCCTGCGCGCCTTCACCGAGCACCTGATGGAGGACGTCTCGGCACCCGCCGGCAAGGTGTCGGACTTCGACCTGACCCATGCGGTCGAGCGCGCGATCGCGCACGTACCGGGCCATCACCGCCTGACGATCGAGGTCGAGGACGCCGTGGTGACGCTGGACGGCGTGATCTTCGACAACCGCGAGCGCAAGGCGCTGGTGGTGGCGACGGAAAACGTGCCGGGCGTGAAGGAAGTGAAGGACAACATCGCCTATATCGAGCCGGCAACCGCGATGATGCCGGGCGGCGGCCCGATCGGGGTCTGATCCCGGACCCAAGCAGACCGCCGCCTGCACACCCCGCCGCGGACGCTCGCGAGCATCCGGGGCGGGGTTGTCGTTTCCACCGGGCGGCGATCGGCCCGAGGCTGCGCGTTCCAGGCCAATGACGCGGATTTGCAACGCGACCGGCGAGGCGCCGTCTGGCACCGTCGGCGCCCGTGATCTCGAGCGGAGGACAGGCCATGGCCGACACACAAGCCGCGACGGACGCCCGAGCCGCCGGCGATGAACTCGCGCGCATGCACGAATGGTGGCTCGCCGCCAACTACCTGTCGGTCGGGCAGGTCTATCTGCTCGACAACCCGTTGCTGCGCGAGAAGCTGACGCCGGCGCACGTCAAGCCGCGCCTGCTCGGCCACTGGGGCACCACGCCGGGGCTGAACTTCATCTACGTGCACCTCAATCGCGTCATCAAGCGCGACGGCCTGAACGTCATCTTCATCGCCGGCCCAGGTCACGGCGCACCCGGCGTGGTGGCGAACACATGGCTGGAAGGCACCTACAGCGAGCTCTATCCCGAGGTGTCGCAGGACGAGGACGGTATGCGCCGCCTGTTCCGCCAGTTCTCCTTCCCCGGCGGCATCCCGAGCCATGCGGCTCCGGAGACGCCCGGCTCGATCCACGAAGGCGGCGAACTCGGCTACGCGCTGACGCACGCCTATGGCGCGGTGCTGGACAATCCGGACCTGATCGCCGCCTGCGTCGTCGGCGACGGCGAGGCGGAAACCGGGCCGATGGCGACGTCCTGGCACTCGAACAAGTTCCTCGATCCGCGCACGGACGGGGCAGTTCTGCCGATCCTGCACCTGAATGGCTACAAGATCGCCAACCCCACCGTTCTGGCGCGCATCAGCCATGACGAGCTGGAGAAGCTGTTCGTCGGCTACGGCTACGCGCCGCGCTTCGTCGAAGGCGACGACCCGGAGCCGATGTTCCGCGAGATGGCCGCGGCGATGGACTGGGCGACGGCGGAGATCCGCACCATCCAGGCCTCGGCGCGCGCGGGCGGCAAGCCGGAGCGCCCGCGCTGGCCGATGATCGTGCTGCGCAGCCCGAAGGGTTGGACCGGGCCGAAGACCGTTGACGGGCTGAAGTCCGAAGGCTCCTGGCGAGCGCACCAGGTGCCGTTCACGATGGAGAAGCCCGAGCACCTGCCGCTGCTCGAGGAGTGGATGCACAGCTACCGTCCGGAGCGACTGTTCGACGCCGAAGGCCGCTTGCGCGCCGACCTCGCCGCCCTCGCGCCGGAGGGCGACCGGCGCATGAGCGCCAATCCGCACGCCAATGGCGGCGTGCTGAAGCGGCCGCTGCGCCTGCCGGATTTCCGCGACTACGCCGTGACGGTGGCGCAGCCCGGCCAGACCACGGCGGAAGCAACGCGGATCATGGGCGCCTTCCTCCGCGACGTGATGAAATGCAACGCGCACGCGCGCAACTTCCGCGTCTTCGGTCCGGACGAGACGGTGTCCAATCGGCTGGGCGACGTGCTGGAGGCGACGAACCGCGCCTGGGTCGCCGACACGTTCCCGGACGATGACCACCTGTCGCCCGACGGGCGGGTGATGGAGATCCTGAGTGAGCATACCTGCCAGGGCTGGCTGGAAGGCTACCTGCTCACGGGCCGGCACGGATTGTTCTCGTGCTACGAGGCCTTCATCCACATCGTCGATTCGATGTTCAACCAGCACGCCAAGTGGCTGAAGACGTCGAAGGAAGTGGAATGGCGGCTGCCGATCGCCTCGTTGAACTACCTGCTGACCTCGCATGTCTGGCGGCAGGACCATAACGGGTTCAGCCACCAGGATCCGGGCTTCATCGACCACGTCGTCAACAAGAAGGCCGATATCGTCCGCGTGTATTTTCCGCCGGACGCCAACACGCTGCTGTTCGTGACCGACCACTGCCTGCGCGGCTGGGACCGCATCAACGTGATCGTCGCGGGCAAGCAGCCGTCGCCGCAGTGGCTGGAGATGGACGCGGCGGTGAAGCACTGCACGCAAGGCATCGGAATCTGGGAGTGGGCGAGCAACGACCGCGGCGGCGAGCCCGACGTCGTGATGGCCTGCGCCGGCGACGTGCCCACGCTCGAGACGCTGGTGGCGGTGGATCTGCTGCGTCAGTACCGGCCGGAGCTGCGCGTGCGCGTGATCAACGTCGTCGACCTGATGACGCTGCAGCCGAAGGAGGAGCATCCGCACGGCCTGACGAACGCCGATTTCGACGCGCTGTTCACGACCAACAAGCCGGTGATCTTCGCCTATCACGGCTATCCCTGGCTGATCCATCGGCTCGCCTACCGGCGCACGAACCACCCGAACATCCATGTGCGCGGCTATGTCGAGGAGGGTTCGACCACCACGCCGTTCGACATGGTGGTGCGCAACCGGCTCGACCGGTTCCATCTGGTGGCCGACGTGATCGACAGGGTGCCGCATCTCGGCGCGGCGGCGGCTTACGCCAAGCAGGCGATCCGCGACAAGCTGATCGAGCACCAGCACTACATCGCCGCGCACGGCAAGGACATGCCGGAGGTGAGCGAGTGGCTCTGGAAGCCGACGTCGCCCGCGCCGGCTGGGTGAGCGATTGGGAGCTCCGCGTCGCCCTGTTGCGGTCTCCGGCATTCCGGACGGCGTCGTCCTGTATGACGGCATCTGCGTCCTGTGCTCGTTCTGGTTCCGTTTCGTCGTCCGTCGTGATCCCGGCGCGCGGTTCCGGTTCGCGCAGATACAAGGCTCGTACGGGCAGGCGCTTGCGGGCCGGCTTGGGATCGATCCGAACGTCCCGGAAACCAACGTCTTCATCACCGCCGATGTCGCGTATTTCCGCTCGGATGCTCCGCTACAGATCCTTCGCAGATTGCCCGGCTGGCGGTGGACGGGCGTGCTGCTCGCCGTTCCAAGACCCGTCCGCGATTGGCTGTACGACCGCGTAGCGCGCAACCGCTATCGCCTCTTTGGGCGTACGGAGACGTGTCTGATGCCAAGCGCGGAACTGAAGCGGCACGTCTTCGACGAACCCGCGCACGGCCCCTGCGACGGCATCGGTGTCTGACAGGCGGGTGGCGCCATGCCGTGTCCTGGTCGTCGGGGGCACCGGCGCATTCGGGCGGCGGCTGGTGGATCGGCTGCTGCGAACGACGCCGTTCGACGTGGTTGTTGCCGGTCGGGATCGCAGTCGCTTCGTCGCGCCGTCCGGTGCAGACGCGCTGACCGCGGCCCGCGTCAGCTTCGTTGCGTTGGATGTCCGCAGCGTGACCTCCGATGCAATTCGGCAAACCGGCGCTTTTGCAGTCGTTGATGCCGCCGGACCATTCCAGGACGGCGATCTGCGTCTTGCTCGCGCTGCCATCGCTGCCGGCGTCCACTACGTGGACCTCGCGGACGCGCGTGATTTCGTCCTGCGCTTCGGCAGCCTCGACGCGGGCGCGCATGACGCGGGCTTGGTCGCCTTGACCGGCGCCAGCTCGACGCCCGCTCTTTCGAATGCCGCGTTGGACAAGTTGACCGAGGGATGGCGCCGCGTCGATCGGGTCGAGATCGCCATCTCGCCCGGCAATCGCGCGCAGCGCGGCCTTTCGGTCGTGCGTGCGATCCTGAGCTATGCCGGCAGGCCGGTTCGCGTCCTCGAGGGCGGCCGGTGGCGGGACCGGCCGGGTTGGGGGCTGACCGTGCGCCGACGCATGCCGGGCATCGGCGCGCGGTGGCTGTCGCTGGTGGATACGCCGGACCTTCAACTCGTTCCCGCGCGGCATGCCGTGCGGGACACGGTGCTGTTCCGAGCAGGGCTCGAACTCTCCGTGCTGCATCTCGGCTTGGCCGCCGCGGCGCTGGTTGTGCGTGCGGGGCTGCTTCGCTCGCTCGCGCCGCTGGCCGAGCCGTTCAGGTGGGCCGCCGGTGTGCTGGAGCGGTTCGGTACGGATCGCGGCGGCATGCTGGTCGAGGCGCATGGCCTGGACGCGTCGGGTCATTCCGCGAGCGGGCGCTGGTGGCTGGTGGCAGAGGCCGGCGACGGACCGTTCGTGCCGACACTGCCGGCGCTCGCGGTCCTGCGCGCACTCGCGAGCGGCCGCATCGCGCTGGGCGCGCGACCCTGCGTGGGCGTCCTCGCTCTCGAGCAGATCGAAGCCGAGTTCGACGGCCTGCGCATCACCAGCGGCGTGGACGCCAGCCGGTCGCCTGCGTGCCTGTATGCCGCGGTGCTCAAGCAGGATTTCGATCTGCTGCCCGCGCCGCTGCGTCGGCTGCACGAACCGGCGGGACGAACGTGCCATCGCGGCGTCGCCGAGGTGCTCGGACCCGAGACCTCGGTGGGGCGCATCGTCGCCGCCATCTTCGGCTTTCCCGGTGCGGCTGAGGCGTTGCCGGTCAGTGTCGAAATCGTCCCGTCCACGGGTCGCGAGCGGTGGCTGCGTGATTTCGGTGGAAGGCGGTTTGCGAGCACGCTCATGCGCTCGTCCCGGCCGGGCCACGTCGTCGAGCGGTTCGGTGCGTTCTCGTTCGAACGGCAGTTGCAGGTCGGGCGCGAGGGCGTGCGCTCCGTGGCTGTGGACTCGTGGCGGTTCGGACCCTGTCTGCTGCCGCGTGCGCTTGCGCCCCGGTCGGCTTCGACGGAGCGGGTCGATGAGCATGGGCGGTTCTGCTTCGACGTCGAGCTGCGCCTGCCGTTCGGCCTCGGCCGGCTGGTGCGGTATCGTGGCTGGCTCGTCGAGGAGGCGGAGGCCGAGCCTCTGCCCGCTGCGCCCCCTCCCGGTGAGGCTCGGCGGCCCTTGCACACGTCGTCGTGCAGCGTCACGCCATAGCCCGGAAGACCCGCTCCGGCGCGCGACCGGGTGCGCCTCGCCGTCGGCGCACCGGCTGTACGGAATGGCCGGGCTGGCACCGCTCCGTGACGAAGTGGCGCCGCCCCGTAGGCCGGCTCCCGACCGCGGCCGCGGTCGGCCCCGAAAGGAGCCGGAGGAGGAACCGCTGCCGGCGCCCCCGATCATACCGCCGGTCACGCCGATCGAGCGGCGTGCCGTGGACTATAGTGATCTTGAGCAGGCGATGACCGTGATGGACGAAGCGATTCGGCGAACGCGCCAGGGCCTGCGCTCGATCGGGGGCGTAGGGCCGGTGTGACGGTGGCGGGCAGAACACGCGTCGCTCAGGCGACCTTGAGTGGTACGGAGACACCAGGCTGATGGCGAAGCCGGAACGCAAATGGGTCAGGGTCAAGGCCCTCGCTGCGCACGAGAAGACAGCCATCGCCGAACGGTGTGAGCGCTTCATAGCGGTGACTCTGAAGCCACGCTTCCTTCCCGAGATCCGTCCGACAGCCTTCAACTACGCCGTCGACATCTACGGCCGATGGCGAGGGAGCCGATACAGCTTCATCACGCGCTATCGTTCGGGCTTTGCCGACAAAGCCGGCGACGAGTTCGACTCTGCGTTCGCGTGCCTCGACCATGTGGAAGAATTCGTCGAGGACATTCGATTCGATGTCATGTGGCACAGGCATAACGGGCAGTGGTGGCGTTTGCATGTGTCAGTTGCGCTTGAAGATGCGTGGCGCTTGATCGAAACCGATCCGGTGCTACGGCCGCATCTATGACCGTCACACATTCACCGCTCTTCGATATCGGTGCAGTGCGGGAGCTCGCCGGGGAGGCGTCGTTCGCGCGAGGTGAGGCCTACTACCACGGCGGTCAGGTGCAGATCCTTGCCCTTGGGCCGAGGCGCGTGCTGGCGCAGGTCGCCGGCACGGAAGACTACCGCACAGAGCTAACGGGATGCGGCAAGGAGATCGGCGGCGCTTGCTCATGCCCTGCCTTTGAAGATCACGGCTTCTGCAAGCACCTGGTCGCCGTGGCGCTGGCAGCCAATGAAGCAGGCGATGCGGCGGCGGAGAGCGGCGACAGGTTGGCGTGCATCCGCAATTATCTGAAGGAGCAAGGTGCCGACGGTCTGGTCGTGATGATCATGGATCTGGCCGAGCGGGACCCAGCGTTGTTCCGCCGTCTTGAATTGGCTGCGGCGGCCGTCTGCGCCGACGACGCCATGCTCGAGGCGCGCTTGCGTCAGGCCATCGACGATGCCACCAGCACGAGGGGCTTCGTCCATTATCGCGAGGCCGCCGACTGGGCGGACCGCGTGGACTCGGTTCTCGACGCCGTTGCCGATCTCGCGTCGGGCGCGCGCGCCGGGCTTGCGCTCAAGCTTGTGGAACGCGCGATCGACCGGATCGAGCGTGGGATCGATGAGATCGACGATTCCGACGGGCATTGCGGCGCGCTGCTGGAACGCGCCGGCGAGATCCATCTGAACGCCGCCCGTATGGCGCGGCCGGATCCTGTGGCGCTCGCCCGCGATCTGTTCGTCCGTGAGACCAGCGGCGGCTACGACACGTTCACTGGCGCCGTGTCGTTGTATGCCGACGTGCTCGGTGATGTGGGGCTCGCAGAATATCGCCGCCTCGCCACTTCCGCCTGGGAGAAGCTGCCGGCGCGTGTAGGCGAGGGGCGTACGCACAACCATTTCTCCGGCGGCTACGATCGGCTTAAGCGCATCCTCGACTTTTTCGCGGAGCGTGACGGCGATGTGGACGCGCGCATAGCTCTCCGAGCCAAGGATCTGTCCTCGCCATGGAGTTATCTGCGGCTTGCCGAATTCTGCTTCAGTGAGGGCCGCGAAGCGCAAGCCCTGCAATATGCCGAAGAGGGCCTCTGGATTTTTGAGGATGGTCGGCCGGAGGGGCGGTTGGTGTTCTTCGCTGTCGACCTGCTCTTGAAGGCCAGCCGTACGAGCGACGCGCAGACGCACCTTCAGCGCGCGTTCGAAGCGGCACCGAGCCTTGAGGTTTATGCAAGGCTGCGCGAGCTCGGCGGGACGCCGGCGCGCGACCGGGCGATTGGGTTCATGGAGGGCCGGCTCGCCAAGGAGACGTGCACGCAATGGCATCACCCTGCCGATCTTCTCGTCCGCATCCTGATGCGAGAGTCGATGTTGGACGCCGCCTGGGCGGCGGTCGGCAGGCACGGAGCCTCGATGGGCGCGAAGGAGGCTCTTGCCCGGACGAGCGAGACGACACATCCGCGTGAAGCGCTTGGCGTCTACGAGGAGCGCGTCGATCAGCTCGCCAACGGTGGCGGCAATCGGGCTTAGTGTCCATCTGGGAACATCTTGAGTCATGTGAGTCGGTTGTGATTCGCTCAGTGCGGCCCGATTCGCAGGAACCCGCCCGATGTGGACGAACGACAACCGCGCTCGGTATGACCGCAG
Source organism: Acidisphaera sp. (assembly GCA_035272265.1). Lineage (GTDB taxonomy): Bacteria > Pseudomonadota > Alphaproteobacteria > Acetobacterales > Acetobacteraceae > Acidisphaera. The sequence continues at coordinate 18,206 of DATEQV010000216.1, forward strand.
CACGCTGCGCTATCCCAG
>DATEQV010000217.1:0-2320 GCA_035272265.1 Acidisphaera sp.
CGCGGGAACGGGCGGCTTCACCGGCTCGGGCGGCGGCGGAGGATCAGCCGGCGCCAACGGCACCGGGGCGGAAGGCGGTGACGGCGGTGATGGCGGTGGCGGCGGCCAAGGCGGTTTCGGCGCAGGCTCGGGCGGCGATGGGGCCGAAGGCGCCAAGGGTGGCTCCGGGGTGGCTGGTACGCTGGGCGCCACCGATGGCGACGGGGGCGATGACGGGAATTATGCGCCCTCAGTCGGCTCAGTCGGCTCAGGCGGCGATGGCGGCTTCGGGGGCAGCGGTGGGGCTGGCGGGGCCGGCGGCAGCGGCGGCGCGGGTGGTGGCGGTGGCGGCGGCCTCGGTGCCGGCGGGGACATCTTCGTTGCCCAAGGCGGCAAGCTGACCATTGCGGGCGGCAGCCTTTCGGGCGGCAAGGCCCTCGGAGGCGCCGGCGGCAGCGCGGTCGCCCCCGCCGGTGCCGGCGAGGCCGGCCAAGGTTATGGCGCCGGCATTTTCATCATGGGCAATGCGGCGATCACCCTGGCGCCCGGCTCCGGCCAGACGCTGACGATCGGCGATCCGATCGCCGACCAGTCCGGCTCCGATCCCACGAACATGTACAGCGACCCGGGTGCCGGCACGCTGGTGGCCGACGGGCTCGGCACGGTGGTGCTGGCTGCGGCCAACACGTTCACCGGCGGGGTCGTGCTGGAAGCGGGCACGCTCGACCTCGCGGTGGCGGGTGCGGCCGGCAGCGGCGCGATCACCTTCGCGGGCACGGGCGCGCCGCTCGTGGCGTTAGGCATCACCGCCGTGCCGACCACCGCGATCGACAACTTCAACGCCGGCGACACGATCGAGGTCACCGGGTTCAAGGCCACCGGCTCGCTGTACGCCGGCGGTCATCTGACGCTCGACGGAACCGGCGGGCCGGTGACGCTCGACACCCCGGGCCTGAACCCGCTCGGCCTGAAGGTGAAGACCAGCGGCAGCAACACGTTCGTGACCGTCGACAACGGCCCGAAGGTGGTGCCGTTCCTGCACGATTCCGGGGTGACGAAGGACGTCGCGATGGACATCGCGACCTACACCGCGCCGGTGGCGCTCGCATCCGGCAACCCCGTCATCGTCGCGCCGCCGAGCCGCGGCACGCTGGACGCCGCGCACGGGCGGGTGACGTACACCGAGACGCTGAACCCGACGCTCGACCGGTTCAGCTTCCAGCTCACCGACAAGGACGGCGTGTCGAGCCCGGTCGAGACCGCCATCATCGGCGCCGGCGGGACGTATTCGATCACCGGGGCTGCCAGCGGCTACACGGCGGTGGACACCGGCGGCGGGCCGAGCACGATCACGCTGTTCGGGTCCGACAACGTGGTGCGCTTCGGCCACAACAAGAATACGATTACGGATGCAACCGCGACCGGCGGCGACAACACCGTCACCGGCAGCACCGGACCGACCGTGGTCAGCCTGACCGGCTCGGGCGGCGGCAACTCGGTGGCCCTCGGGTCCGGCAACGACACCATCACCGTGGGCGGGCTGGACAACGCGATCACGCTCGGCCGCGGCCGCGACGTCGTCAACGGCGGCACCGGCGACACGATCAGTTTCACCGGTTCGACGAGGCTGACGTTGAGCGGCGTGGGCGAGACGGTGTTCATCGGCCCGGGCGGCGGCACCGTCAGCGACCACGGCACCGGCACGGTGATCGGCGTGGGACCGACGGCGGCGGGGCTGGAGACGATCTTCCATTTCTCCGCCGACACGGCCACCGGGATGATCGAACTGCTCGGCGGGGTGGGCGGGATCACCACACCGGGATCGGCCTATGCGGCGCTGACGAGCGACGGAAAGGGCGGGTCGATGCTGCCGCTCGGCGGCGGGCTGACGATCGACATCTCCGACGTTCCCAAGGCGATGCTCTCGGCGGCGAACTTCAGGATCGGGTGACCATTCGGCGTTTGCCGAATGTTGGCGACCTCCGGCGCTTTCGGTCACGCTGCCGAACTGAAGAAGCGCATCAACGCCGGTACGATCTCCGACCCGTCCTCGAAGTCGTCGGCGATTTGTCCGTAGAGGTCGGATGCACCCTTGAAAATGACGCTCTCGGGGCGCTCCGGCCCCACGAACTGTCTGATCTGGTCCATTTCCGGCACCCACCGATAGGCTTTCGGCAGCATGTCCGGAATTGTCCGGCTGAGCCGTGCGAGAAATTCCGGCTGGCTGTTCCCGAGCTCGGCCCGCAGCGCGCCTGCGATGCCGGCCCTGTCGGCAGCCAGCAGCATCGTGCAGCCCAAGGCGAGAAAGCCTATCGGTGGGTGCCGGAAATGGACCAGATCA
>DATEQV010000218.1:0-5897 GCA_035272265.1 Acidisphaera sp.
CGGTCGAACGTACTCCAGGGCAGGAAATCCATAAGCTGCGCGAATAGTGTCTTGCCGGTGTTCATGACCAACCCCTCCCCGCGCCATCGTCGGGGAGAGCCTCCGGCAATTCAAATCCGCCCCAGCAACGAAGTGCTGAAACCCCCGGTGCGTCAAGGGCTTACCGGGAAACTCGGTTCAACGAACCGGACACTAGTGACCCGAAGCGGCGAAATACGCCTGTACCTTGTCCTTCTGAGCATCAACCGCCACGCGCAACATCGGCTCGAACATGCTGAGGTCCGATGATCCTGATTGCAGCAGGGTGATAGCGGTCCGCAGCTTCTCTTCAGCGCCGGGCGCCTGCACCGGAATCGTCGCATCGCCCGCCACGCCAGGCACACCGGGAAGCGGCAAAGCGTTTGCGTGTGCCAAGGGCATCAAGCTCGCGACCAACATTCTACGGAGCATGGGAGATTTCCCTTCGTGCCTTGTGTCCCGGGCGGACGATCGCTCTGCTTGCTACCATAACGGTTTGGCCTCGTCACAGCCAAGCGTCGCCTTCGGGCGCCTCGGTCGCGCCGTCCGAAACTAGGGGATTTATTGGCCCTCGCCGTCCTCCCAGCTTGCCTCGGCCTCACGTTTGAGGCGCCGGAAGCTGCGCACGCCGAGCGGAAGCAGGCTCACATAGATCAGCCCCGCCGCGGCCAGCGCGAGCCACGGCTCGGCGACCAGAACGGCGACGAACAGGCCGATCCCCAGCAGAAGCGGCTGCACGTATTCGGCCGGCACCTTGAAGTTCTTGAAGCTCCAGACCGGCAGGCGCGAGACCAGCAGCACCGCCGTCCCCGCCAGCACGAGTGCCGCCGTCACCGGCGCCCGCGCGAAGGTGACCAGCCACTCCCAGTGCAACGCCTGGCCTTCCAGGCCGCAGAACAGCGGGAACAGCGCGAGTCCGGCACCCGCCGGCGCCGGCACGCCGGTGAAGAAGTTGTACGCGTAGGCCGGCGCGGGGACGCTATCGAGTGCGGCGTTGAAGCGCGCGAGACGCAGCGCCATGCAGACGGCGAACATCATGCTCGGCACGAAGCCGATGCCGCCCGCGCGATCGAGCGACCACAGATACAGGATGAAAGCCGGGGCGATGCCGAAGCACAGGAAGTCGGTCAGGCTGTCGAACTCGGCGCCGAAACGGCTGGTCGCCTTCAGCAGACGCGCGAGCCGTCCGTCCAGCCCGTCGATGCAGCCGGCCAGCACGATCGCCACCGCCGCCGTACCGAAAAGGCCCTCCAGCGCCAGACGCATCGAGGTCAGCCCGGCGCAGAGGCCGAGCAGCGTCATGATGTTCGGCACGAGGCGGTTGAACGACGGGCCCTTGTAGCGCGGGCGCCGGCGCGGACGGCGCAGCCGGCGCAGTCCGCGCGGGGGGCGGCTATCCATCGAGCATCGCGAGCACGGTCTCGCCGCCGATCATGGTCTGGCCCTCGGCCACCAGCGGTCGCACGCCGTCGGGCAGATAGACGTCGGTGCGGCTGCCGAAGCGGATGATACCGAAGCGATCGCCGGCGCGCACCGGGTCGCCCTCGCGCAGGTCGCAGATGATCCGCCGGGCGACCAGGCCGGCGATCTGCACCACCGCGAGCGCGCGGCCGTCGGGCAGCCGAATCGCGATGGCGTTGCGTTCGTTCTCCTCGCTGGCCTTGTCGAAGGCCGCGTTGACGTAGCTGCCGTGGCGGTAGGCGATGCGCTCGACCGCGCCGGTGGCCGGGACCCGGTTCACGTGCACGTCGAGGATCGAGAGGAAGATCCCGATCCGCCAGCGCGGCTGATCGCCGAGGCCGAGTTCGGCCGGAGGAGCGGCGGTGCGGACGAAGACGACCCTGCCGTCGGCGGGTGCGACGATGGCGCCCTCGCGTTCGGGCGGCACGCGGTCGGGATCGCGGAAAAAGTAGAGGCAGAAAAGCACGAACAGCGCGCCGAAGACGGCGATCCAGCGTGCAAGCAGCGCGCCGACCACGAACACCAGGACGCCAAGGGCGAGGAACGGCCGGCCCGCGCGGTGCGGCGGGGCGAAGACCAGACGAAGTGTGTCGGCGAAGTCCATGGGGGCGGCCTTATCGGCGGGAGTCGCCGGGAGCAAGCGCGAGGCGTCAGCGCGTCCCCGCTTCCGCCAGCAAGCGTTCGATCACCGGCGCGGCCTTCAGGCCGGTGCCGGTGAGCACCAGCACGGTTGTCTGCTCGGGCGCGATCGCGCCGCTCGCCAGCAGGCGCTGCCATGCCGCGAGCGCCTGGGCGCAGGTCGGCTCGACGTAAAGCCCGGCCCGGGCGAGCGTCAGCGTGGCGGCGGCGATCTCGTCCTCCTGCAGCAGCACCGCCCCGCCCTCGGTCGCCTGCAAGGCGCCGACCACCTCGCGCAGGCGGACGGGTCGGGCGATCGCGGTGCCCTCGGCGATGGTGGGCCGGATGTCGACGGGCTCCGGGTCGCCGTTCCCGGCGAGGAACGCCGCGGCGATCGGGCCGCAGGCGGCGGGCTGAACGGCGAACAGGCGGGGCAGCGTTTCGATCGCGCCCACCCGCTGCAGCTCGGCAAAGCCGATCTCGCAGCCGAGCACGATCGAGCCCGCGCCACACGGGGTGACGACATTGTCCGGGGCGCGGAAGCCGAGGTCCTCCCACAGCTCGTAAGCGATCGTCTTGGTGCCGTGCAGGAAGAACGGATGCCAGTTGTGGCTTGCGTAGAAGATGCCGCCGGCGCCGGCCTTGCCCCGCGCCATGGCGGCATCGGCGGTGTCCTGGCGGGTACCCGGGATCAGTTCCAGATCGGCACCGTGGGCGCGCATCTGCAGGGTCTTCGCCGGGCTGGTGCCGGCGGGCGCCATGATCGTCGCCCGCATCCGGCCCGCAGCGGCATAGGCGGCAACCGCCGCGCCGCCATTGCCCGAGCTGTCCTCCAGCACGTGGCCGACGCCCTGGGCGCGCAGCAGCGACAGCATCACCGAGGCGCCGCGGTCCTTGAAGCTGCCGGTGGGCGCGAACCACTCGCACTTCAGCAAGGCTTCCGCCTCGCCGAAGCGGCGGCGCAGCAGCGGCGTGCACCCCTCGCCCAGGCTGACCGGCTCGGCCGGCGAGAACGGCAGTGCGGCGCGATACCGCCACAGGCTGCGGCTGCCGATGTCGATCGCATCGCGGCCGATCCCGGGCAGCGGCGTCAGCAGCAGGGGCCCGCCGTCGGGCGCGCACCATCGCGGCTCATCGAGCGGCCACGTCTCTCCGGTGCGCGGGTCGAGATAGGCGGTCATCGCGCGAGCCTCCTCCAGCTCCGCCGGTGCGGCAACCGCGCGGCACGAAAAAGGCCGCCCGGCATCGCCGAGCGGCCCAAATCTCGAGTCCAGGCGCGCCGAATCAGGCGAGTCTGAGGTTGGTCGCGGCGGCCTTGCCGCGCTCCATCGCGATCTCGTAGCTGACTTTCTGGCCGTCGTTCAGGCCCTTCAGACCGGCGGCCTGCACGGCGGTGATGTGGACGAACACGTCCTTGCCGCCGTCCTGCGGAACAATGAAGCCGAAACCCTTGGTCGCGTTGAACCATTTCACGGTACCAATCGCCATGAGGCACGTCACTCCTGGTTAGGTTGCTCGGGACGCAGACACGGCACCGACCCGACGCGAATTGCCGCACGGGGTGCCCGCGCGGTTCTTTGTCGTCTGCCGGTGCCGGATCATCTGTGGTTGGAGGGTTGGCTCTCTCAGGCGAGTCGCAGGTTGGTCGCGGCGGCCTTGCCGCGTTCCATGGCGACCTCGTAACTGACCTTCTGGCCCTCGTTGAGCCCGCGCAGACCCGCCGCCTGCACCGCGGTGATGTGGACGAACACGTCCTTGCCGCCATCCTGCGGCATGATGAAGCCGTAACCCTTCGTGGTGTTGAACCACTTCACGGTACCAGTCGCCATAGTCTGCGTCGTCTCCGTCGTGCGGCGCTGTGCGCCGCTAGTTTGCACAACAACCGGGTCTTCCGACGTCTTGAAGGCCACCCAGTACGGACGCGCAGCAAGCGAAGCCGAGAAGCGATTGTCCCCGCATGGGCGCAGAAACGCTGGGCCAAGTCAATTACAGGACTGAGAACTGAGCGCGACAGGAACCGCCCGCCATCACGGCCGGGAGGTGACGGCACGGCAGGTCATGTTACTCGCTCATAAGCATTGATTCACGTCGATGTGATCGCACCAGTTCGATCGGAAGACCTGATCGTCGCATGCAACCAACAAGCAATCTAACGTGATCGACACGGGGTTGCAGAACATGAGCTTCACTATCCATGTTGCACCGCAGCATAGTCTCGGGAGAGCGTCCACTTTCGTGCAACCCGCTGGCGTTCTGCCAGCAGCAGGAGGTGTTCCGCCATGGACCTCAACCACGAATCGACCGACGTTCGTCCGCTGGTCCGGACCATCATGAACGGTCTGTCACGTCGCCTCGCTCGCCTGGGCGATGCAATCGTCCGCGCCCTGGCGCGCTATGGAGACGAGCGGCCGTTCGGCGGGTTCTGAGGCGATGGCGTCGCTGAGGAAGCGACTGGCGCGCCGCCTTGCCCGCAAGGTGGCCGCCATCCTCCGGCCTCTCGTCCGCCAGCAGCCGGTCGTCGACCCGTTCGGCAGGTTCGTCCCGGTCCGGCCCGGTGAGGTCCGCCGTCGTCAGGGCTGACACGTAAAAGGGCGGCCGCGAGGGGCCGCCCTTTCCGTCTCTGCCCGGTTGCGCCGGATCAGAAGTCCATGTCGCCCATGCCGCCGCCGCCCGGGGGCATCGGGGGGCCCTTCTTCTCGGGCTTCTCGGCGACCATCGCCTCGGTCGTCACCAGCAGGCCGGCCACCGACGCGGCGTCCTGCAGCGCGGTGCGCACGACCTTGGTCGGGTCGATGATGCCGGCCGCGACGAGGTCCTTGTACTCGCCCATCTGAGCGTCGAAGCCGTAGCCGTAGGACTCGTTCTCCAGCACCTTGCCGGAGATCACCGCGCCGTCCTCGCCGGCGTTCTCGGCGATCTGCCGCAGCGGCATCATGATCGCCTTGCGGATGATCTCGATGCCGAAGCGCTGGTCGTCGTTGTCGGCCTTCAGCCCGGCGAGGATCTTGCCGGCGCGTGCCAGCGCAACGCCGCCGCCCGGCACGATGCCTTCCTCGACGGCCGCGCGCGTGGCGTGCAGCGCGTCATCGACGCGGTCCTTGCGCTCCTTCACCTCGACCTCGGTCGAGCCGCCGACGCGAATGACGGCCACGCCACCGGCGAGCTTCGCCAGCCGCTCCTGCAGCTTCTCGCGGTCGTAGTCGGACGTCGTCTCCTCGATCTGCGCGCGGATCTGGTTGCAACGGCCCTTGATGTCGTCGCCCTTGCCCGCACCCTCGATGATCGTCGTGTTCTCCTTCTCGATGAGAACCCGCTTGGCCTTGCCGAGCATGTTCAGCGTGACGTTCTCGAGCTTGATGCCGAGATCCTCGCTGATCACCTGGCCGCCGGTCAGGATCGCGATGTCCTCGAGCATCGCCTTGCGGCGATCGCCGAAGCCCGGCGCCTTGACCGCCGCGACCTTCAGGCCGCCGCGCAGCTTGTTGACGACGAGTGTCGCCAGCGCCTCGCCCTCGACGTCCTCGGCGATGATCAGCAGCGGACGGCCGGACTGCACGACGCTCTCCAGCAGCGGCAGCATCGGCTGCAGGCCGGACAGCTTCTTCTCGTTGATCAGGATGTACGGCTGGTCCATCTCGGCGACCATCTTCTCGGCGTTCGTGATGAAGTACGGGCTCACGTAGCCGCGGTCGAACTGCATGCCCTCGACGACGTCGAGCTCGGTCTGGATGCCCTTGGCCTCCTCGACCGTGATGACGCCCTCGTTGCCGACCTTCTGCATCGCCTCGGAGATCATCTTG
>DATEQV010000219.1:0-2345 GCA_035272265.1 Acidisphaera sp.
GAGCCGCTCGCCCGCCATCCGCCCCGTCACCGTCACCAGCGTCTCGTCATACACCGGCTTCAGGAATCGGCACGTCGCGAACCCCCGCTCCAGCCACTCGCGTCCCCACGTCGCGATCATGGCGTGCGTCGCATACGCATACACCTCGACTCCCGGCACTAAGCCGCCGGAAAACCCGAACCGCTGCGCCACCGTGTCGTCGTGGATGCGGTTCTCGGACGCCTTCGAGAGGTTCTCGGCCTCGACGCGATAGACCGTTTCAGCCATCACCATCTCCTGTCTCGCCGTCTTCGCCGCCCGTCGCTGTCAGGCGGCGGGCAGGGGCGTCGTCTCGGCCGCCGTGCGGTCGAGCAACCGCACGCAGGCGGCCAGCGCGTCCTCGACCGACAGCCCCGCCATCGTGTCGTCCCGCCCCCTGGCCCAGGCCGCGCGCAGGCCGGCCGGGGCCATCTCGTCGGCCCGGTCGAGCGTCGCACCGCACAGGCCGATGGTCGGCACGCCACACGCCGCGGCCATGTGCATCAGCCCGGAATCGTTGCCGACATACAGCGCGCAGCGCCCGATCACGGCAGCCGCCTCGGGCAGGCTCAGCTTGCCGCACAGATCCACCGCCTCCGGCAGCAGCGCCAGCAGCGGCGCCGCGCCCGCCCGTTCCGTCTCGCCCGGCCCCGCCAGCACCACCGGCACCGCGCCGGGCAGCGGGCCCGCCGCCAGCGCCCGGAACAGGGCTGCAAACCGATCGGCCGGCCAAATCTTGTAGGCGGAGGCGGCCGTCGGCCCCAGCACGACCGCCGGACGCCCCGCCGGCAGCAGCGCCGCCGCCTTCGCGCGGTCCTCGGGCGCGGTCCAGGCGACCGGCAGCGGGGCAGGGCGGATGCCGAGGGCCGCCGCATACTGCTCGAACATGCGCATCGGCCGCGGGCTGTGGACCGCCCGCCGGCGGGCCCACACGAACCAGGCCAGCCCCGAGCCGCGCATGTCCACCACCAGGTCCCAACGCGTCAGCGCAACCTGGCGCCACAGGCCGAGCCAGTGCAGGTCGAAGCGGCGCTTGGGGAAGACGATCGTGCGCTCCCGGTTCGGCATCCGCGCGAACACCTCCGCCGCCACGGGCCCGCAGGCGATGGTGATCCGGCAGTCCGGGTAGGTCCGGATCAGGTGGTCGAGCACGCCGGACATGATGACGGCGTCGCCGATCCGGTTGGCGCCGACGAACAGGATTCGCATGGCAGGGCCTTACGGCACCCGGCCTCGCGCGTGAATCCCCGCCCCAGGCAATGCAGCCAACCCGCCGCTCAGGGCGGCGGGGCCGGCGAGGTCGGCGGTGGCGGCGGTTCGGCGCCGCGGGCGCGCGGCATGAAGGCGCCGAAAAAGCTCTCCACCATCGTCCGCAGCTGCCCCTCCGGCACCAGGGTCATCCAGGTGCGCAGCAGCGAGTCGGGCGAGAAGGTGTCGGCCGCCTCGTTCATCCGCGTCTGCATCCGCTCGATCACCGCCTGCTGCATCGGCCGCAGGTCGGGCAGGCCGAGGAAGGCGCGCGCCTCCTCCGGCGTGCAGTCCATCTCGACCGTGATCTTCATCGCTGCCGCCTATGCATCCGGGACCCCCCGCTCCAACTCGTCGAGCCAGGCGCGCGCGTTGCCGTCCGACGGCGCCCGCCAGTCCCCGCGCGGCGACAGTGCCCCGCCGGCCGACACTTTCGGCCCGTTCGGCAGGGCCGACCGCTTGAACTGGCTGAAACCGAAGAAGCGCGACAGGAACACCCGCATCCAATGCTTGATCTGGCCGAGGTCGTACTGCCGCCGCGCCGAGTCCGGGAACCCCGGCGGCCATTCGCCCCGTCCCGCGTCGCCCCAGGCGTGTTCGGCAAGAAAGGCGATCTTCGACGGCTGGAAGCCGAAACGGAGCACATGAAACAGGCTGAAGTCGTGCAGCTCGTACGGCCCGATCAGCGATTCGGTGCTCTGGATGCCGCCCGCGGCGTCGGCGGGCACCAGCTCGGGCGAAATTTCGGTGGCCAGAATGGCACTCAGCGTCGCGCCGACCTCGGGCCCGAATTCGCCCTCGCCGATCACCCAGCGGATCAGGTGCTGGATCAGCGTCTTCGGCACGCCGGCATTCACCGCGTAGTGCGACATCTGATCGCCCACGCCGTAGGTGCACCAGCCGAGCGCCAGTTCCGACAGGTCCCCGGTGCCGAGCACGATCCCGCTGTGCCGGTTGGCGAGGCGGAACAGGAAGTCGGTGCGCAGCCCCGCCTGCACATTTTCGAACGTGACGTCGTACACCTTCTCGCCGCGTGCGAACGGGTGGCCGATGTCCTCCAGCATCCGGCGCGCGCCGGG
>DATEQV010000220.1:0-8326 GCA_035272265.1 Acidisphaera sp.
AGAGCCGCTTTCGTACCATGGGCTTGGTCACCATGACGGACTTCGTCAAAGCCTAATCCGCCGAACCGCCGCGGTACGGACCCGTATGCCCGGTGGTGTGGGAGGGGTGGCGTCGCGAGATGCCCCCCTATCCCGATTGACCCCGGCCACCCGGACGAAGCGTGGCTCGGGATCGGATAAAGCCACAGGTCTGCACAACCCTGTCTTCCTCGATCACAGCGACCTTGCCGGAGGCGCGGCCCGGCTCAAGGCGCGCGCAGCGCCCCGCGTAGCGGGCCTGGCCTTGAACCGGGCCGTGATCCGGCCGGACGATCTTGGATCGAGGCAGACCGGAACACGGCCCTCGCCCGATTCACCCCCGTTTGACCCGCCCATGTCCTCGGCGTAACCAGCGTTGCTGCACCGCACAGAGCCGTGCCCGCATCAGTGGAGCATGCCTTGGCCGAGACACGTGACGCGCTGATGGTGGCGCGCAATTCCGAGGGACGGCTCGTCCACCGGCCGCTCTCGCCGCACCTGCAAGCCTACCGCCCGCAGATCACCTCCGTGCTGTCGATCTTCCACCGCATCACCGGCGTGGCGCTCTCGGCCGGCACCCTGCTGATGGTCTGGTGGATCGTGGCGGCGGCGCTGGGCGCCGACGCCTACGCCGGCGTGCAGGCCTTCGTGTCCTCGCCGATCGGCCTCGTGCTCCTGTTCGGGTGGACGGCGGCATTGTTCTACCACCTCTGCTCCGGCATCCGGCACCTCGCCTGGGACGCCGGCTACGGGTTCGACAAGCCGAACTACGCCTACACTGGGTATGCGGTGCTGATCGCGACCGCGGCCTGCACCCTGCTGGCCTGGGCCGTCGGCCTGATCGTGTGGCTGCACTGATGAGCGAGACCGGCAAGAGCATGTCCAGCCCTGACGCGCATGTCGCGGTCATGCGATCCCAGCTCGGCCGCGTGCGCGGGCTGGGCTCGGCGAGGTCGGGCGTCTCGCACTGGTGGTCGCAGCGCTGGACGGCGCTCGTGCTGGTGCCGCTGACGCTCTGGTTCATCTGGCACGTGATCGCGCTGTTGGGCGCGCCGCACCAGGCGGTGCTCGACTGGATGTACAGCCCGCTCACCGTCGTGCTGATGCTGTGCCTGATCGTCGCGACGTTCCACCATATGCAGCTCGGCTTGCAGGCGGTGATCGAGGACTACATCCACAGCGAGGCGATGCGCTTCGGGCTGTTGCTGGCGGTGCGCGCCGCCGCGGCGTTCCTCGCACTGCTCGCCGCCGTGGCCGTCCTGAAGATGGGGCTTTGACCGGCTGCGCGATGCGGCACGCGGGCGCGCCCTGACGAACGAATGGGACAGAGATGAACGCGATCACGATGCCGTCCGCCAAGGCCTACCGCGTGGTGGACCACACCTATGACGTGGTGGTGGTGGGCGCCGGCGGTGCCGGGCTGCGGGCCACGCTGGGGATCGGCGCGGCCGGGCTGAAAACGGCCTGCATCAGCAAAGTGTTCCCCACGCGCAGCCACACGGTCGCGGCGCAGGGCGGCGTCGCCGCCTCGCTCGGCAACATGGACGAGGACGACTGGCGCTGGCACATGTACGACACCGTGAAGGGGTCGGACTGGCTCGGCGACCAGGACGCGATCGAATACATGTGCCGTGAGGCGGTGCAGGCGGTCTACGAGCTTGAGCACTTCGGCGTGCCGTTCAGCCGGACCGAGGAGGGCAAGATCTACCAGCGCCCGTTCGGCGGCCACATGACGGATTACGGCAAGACGCCGGCCCGACGCGCCTGCGCCGCCGCCGATCGTACCGGTCATGCCATTCTGCACACGCTGTATCAGCAGTCGCTGAAGCACGACGTGGAGTTCTTCGTCGAGTATTTCGTGCTCGACCTGATCATGGACGAGGGGGCCTGCCGCGGCGTGATGGCGTGGTGCCTGGAGGACGGCAGCATCCATCGGTTCCGCGCACAGACCGTCGTGCTCGCGACCGGCGGCTACGGCCGCGCCTTCCTCTCCTGCACCTCGGCGCACACCTGTACCGGCGACGGCAACGGCATGGTGCTGCGCGCCGGCCTGCCGTGCCAGGACATGGAGTTCGTGCAGTTCCACCCCACGGGGATCTTCCCCGCCGGCTGCCTGATCACCGAGGGCGCACGCGGCGAGGGCGGCTACCTGACCAACAGCGAGGGCGAGCGCTTCATGGAGCGCTATGCGCCGAGCGCAAAGGACTTGGCGAGCCGCGACGTCGTCAGCCGGTCGATGACGATGGAGATTAACGCGGGGCGCGGCTGCGGTCCGCACAAGGACCATATCCTGCTGCACCTCGAGCATCTCGGCGCCGACCTGCTGCATGAGCGCCTGCCTGGGATTTCCGAGACCGCGAAGGTGTTCGCGGGCGTCGATGTGACCAAGGAGCCGATCCCGGTTCTGCCGACCGTGCACTACAACATGGGCGGCATCCCGACGAACTATCGGGCGGAGGTGCTGCGTCCCACGCCCACGGACCCGGACGCGGTGGTGCCCGGCCTGATGGCGATCGGCGAGGCGGCCTGCGTGTCGGTGCACGGCGCCAATCGGCTCGGATGCAACTCGTTGCTTGACATCGTGGTGTTCGGACGTTCCGCGGCGCATCGCTGCGCCGAGACGCTCAAGCCGGGCGCCAGCCAGGCGCCGCTGCCGCCCAAGGCGGGCGAGGCGTCGCTCGAGCGGTTCGACAAGCGGCGGCACGCGAAGGGCGGCACGACGGTCGCCGACCTACGCCTGCAGATGCAGCGCACGATGCAGCGCCATGCGGCGGTGTTCCGCACCTCAAAGACGCTCGCCGAGGGTGTCGCCGCAATGCACAAGGTGTGGGACGGGCTGGCCGACATGTCGGTCGCCGACCGCAGCCTGATCTGGAATTCCGACCTCGTCGAGGCGCTCGAGCTCGACAACCTGATGGGCAGCGCGATGGTGACAATGGCCGGCGCCGAGGCCCGTCACGAGAGCCGCGGCGCGCACGCGCATGACGACTTCCCCGAGCGCGACGACGTCAACTGGATGAAGCACACGCTGAGCTGGTGCGACGACAAGGGCGAGGTCCGGCTCGACTACCGCCCGGTGCGGATGCAGACGCTGACCAACGAGGTGTCCGTCTTCCCGCCGAAGAAGCGCGTTTACTGACGACACGCCGGCCGCGAGACCGGTTGCAAACGGAACGATAGCACATGGCCGAGTTCACCCTCCCCGCCAACAGCCGCGTTCGCGCCGGCAAGACCTGGAAGGCGCCGGAGGGCGCCAAGCAGGTCCGCGCGTTCAAGATCTATCGCTGGAACCCCGACGACGGCGAGAACCCGCGCACCGACACCTACGAGATCGACCTCGCCGCCTGCGGGCCGATGGTTCTCGACGCGCTGATCAAGATCAAGAACGAGATCGATCCGACGCTGACCTTCCGCCGTTCCTGCCGCGAGGGTATCTGCGGCAGCTGCGCGATGAACATCGACGGCACCAACACGCTGTCCTGTCTCAAGCCGATCGAGGACATCAAGGGCGACGTGCACATCAACCCGCTGCCGCACATGGCGGTGGTGAAGGACCTGGTGCCCGACCTGAGCCAGGTCTACGCGCAGTACCGCTCGATCGAGCCGTGGCTGCAGGCGGACACGCCCGCGCCGCCCGACGCGGAGCGCCTGCAGTCGAAGGAGGAACGGGCGGAGCTGGACGGGCTTTGGGAGTGCATCCTGTGCTTCTGCTGCACGACGAGCTGCCCGAGCTACTGGTGGAACGGCGACCGCTACCTCGGGCCCGCGGTGCTGCTGCAGGCCTATCGCTGGATTGCGGATTCCCGCGACGAATACACCGGCGAGCGGCTCGACGCGTTGCAGGATCCGTTCAAGCTCTATCGCTGCCACACGATCATGAACTGCACCCAGACGTGTCCGAAGGGCCTGAACCCGGCCAAGGCGATCGGCAAGATCAAGCAGCTGATGGTCGAGCGTCAGCTCTGATCGCGGTCCGCCTCAATCGAGGCGGATCATGCGTCCAGCGCCGAGCGGTTGGCGGCCGACGCGCGGTCGTACTCGATCAGCGCCGCCACGTCGTTGCGCGCCGCGCCGCCGTACAGCCGGCCGATCAGATAGAGCGTCGTATCGATTGCAAGCGACACGCCGCCGCCGGTGACGGTGCTGTCGTCCACGACCAGCGCCTCGTGCGTCGACGTGGACGGGCTGATCTCGGCGAGCAGCTCGAGTGGTGACCGGGTCTCCGCGCCGACCGTGTGACGGCGCGTCGTGGCGGCGCGCCCCTTCAGCACGCCCGCCGCTGCCAGCACCAGCGCGCCGGTGCAGACCGAGGCGAGCGATGTCGGCGGCTGGCGGTGCAGGAACGCGAGCAGCGCCTCGTCCCGCGCGGCGTCCGCCCAGCCGGGGCCGCCGCAGACCATCAGCACATCGCAATGCGGCGCGTCGTCGAGGTCGTATTCCGCCTGCACCACCAGACCGCCCGCCAGCGTGACGGGGCCGGCGGTGCGGGCGATGGCGACGTAGTCCAACGACGGCAGCATGCGCCGCGCCATCGACACGACGCCGATCGTGCCGCCGACATCGATCGGCTCGACGCCGTCATACAGCAGCACGCCGATACGGGCGTGAACCGTCCGATCCCGTAACATGTTGCCTCGCTCGCTTGCCGGAACTGTCAGACCCGGCGCCGTAGCAATGGCTGCGCCACGCACGGCCGTTTGCCGGCGAAGTTAGCGCTAGCTTCGCCGGTCGACCGGTCCTGCGGTCGCTACTCGTTCGTCTCGCGATATCGCCAGACATCCATGGCGCCCGGCGATCGGCGATGCGCTCAGGCGGCCTTGGTCAGCCGCTTGACGAAGGCCGAGATGCGGTGCCGGCGCAGCTCGCTGCGCGCGACCGCATCGGTGGTCATGTAGTTCAGCTGGATGCTGTAGCGGCGGCCGGTGAAGCGGTGATGGCCGTGCCACGTCGTCGGGCCGTTCGGGAAGATCAGCAGCGTGCCGTTGGTCGGCGGCACTTCGACGGCGTAGTCCTCCAGATCCGTCGGGCTGCGCAGCAGGCGCAGGTGGCCAGAGTGGTCCGCGTAGTCGCCTTCGTCCGGATTCAGATACAGCAGCACCGTCACCCGCTTGGCGGTACTGTCGGTGTGGATCCGGCCGTCGCGCTCGTCCGTCCAGCCGCGTAGAGTCAGCATGGTCGGCGCGTCGTGCAGGTCGAGCCCGAACTTTTCCGCCGTCGCGGCACGGAATTCGGGGCCCTGCATCGCTTCCACGAGCTCGCGCGCCGCCGGGCCAAGCCGCAGGCTGGACGGCGGGAAGGAGCCGCGCTTGTCGATCGGCGGCATGTCGGCGAGCACTTTCGCCAGCTCCCCGCGCGGCAGGAAGCCGGGCACGGCGACGTGGCGGTACGGCTCGGTGGAGACGGGCGTGGCGCGAAGCCGGTCGTAGTCCAGAGTGATCACGGGCCCCTCGTCGGATGCTGGGCGGGCGGTTAGCACGAAACCGCCCGCGTCCGTCCAGCTTCCGAACGGCTGGCCTGCCCCGTCAGGTGCGCAGGTCGTGCTGCGGACGCCGCAAGACGGTCGTTGCCAACAGCCGCGCGCAGGCTTCCTGATCGCAGCAGTTGCTGGCCTGTGACGCCGCAAAATCGAGGCGTCCCTGGGCCAGGTCGTCACAGACGCCGAACATAGCGGTCGGCAGCATGGTGGCCGGACGCCGAACCGTGGCGGCCACGGGCCGAACTGCCGGGCTCCTCGAGGGCGGGGCGATATCACCCTGTGCCGTGGCGGCCACACCGACGAGAATGGAAGCCATCAGGACCATGTTTCGCATTGCCTTACCCCTCAATGCTTGTAGACTACGCGAAAATAATCGTCTTAACGGCTGACTCGTTTCGGCCGCTCGCGTCTCGTTGATGCGGGCGGCAGTTTTGCGCCGCCGCCGCGACCCGTCTTGCGCTACCGCATCGCCTGTTGTGCGCGTTTGCGCTAACCGCATCTGTCGATGGACGCGCCACTCCCTGATCCGTTGCTCAGAGAAGGTCCGCTTCCCGCGTTCCGCGCCCGTGTGGCTGCGGGCCTGCTGAATCCCGATCCCGAACAGGCGGCGGCTGCCGAGCGGCTGCAGGACCTGTGGGCGAAGCTGCGCGGCTACGACCCGCCGCCGCGCCCGCCCGAGGGCGGCCTGTTGTCGCGGCTGCTCCGCCGCAAGAAGGTCGACGAGGCCGAGGAGCGGCCGAGCGGGCTCTACCTCGTCGGCGAGGTCGGCCGCGGCAAATCGATGCTGATGGACCTGTTCTTTGCTTCAGCCGACGTGCCACGCAAGCTGCGCATCCACTTCCACCGCTTCATGCAGCAGGCGCACGGCGCCTTTCACACCATGCGGCGGTCCAATCCGAATCTCGCCGATCCAATTCCCGCCCTGGCCGACCGAATCACGACCCAGGCGGCGCTGCTGTGCTTCGACGAGTTCCAGGTCAACGACATCGCCGACGCGATGATCCTCGGCCGCCTGTTCGAGGCTTTGTTCGAGCGCGGCGTCGTCGTGGTGGCGACGTCAAACACGGCGCCAGACGACCTGTTCGCCGGCCAGCCGGGGCGGGACGCCTTCCTGCCGTTCATCGCGCTGCTGAAATCGAAGCTGGACGTGCTGACGCTGGATGGCGGGCGGGACTACCGCCGCAACCGCATCCTTGGGATGCAGACTTGGCTGGTGCCGGCGGATGAGCGTGCTCGCCGCGTGCTGGACGAGGCATTCGGCATGCTGTCGGAGGGCGCCCCACAGCGTCCCGAGCGGCTGTTCGTCATGGGCCGCACGCTCGACGTGCCGCGCGCCGCGGATGGCGTGGCACGGTTCAGCTTCGAGGAGCTGTGCGGCCGGCCGCTGGGTCCGGGCGACTACCTTGCGTTGGCGACGCATTTCCGCGCCCTGGTGCTGGACGACGTGCCGCGCCTGTCGCCGGCCAACTATGACGAGGCGCGACGGTTCATCACGCTGATCGACACGCTCTACGATCACCGTGTGAAGCTCGTCGCTTCGGCCGACGCCCTTCCCGACCAGCTCTACGAGACCGGCGAGGGCGCCAAGGCGTTCGAACGCACGGCATCGCGCCTCGAGGAGATGCAGAGCGAGGAATGGCTGGCCTTGCCGCACCTGACCTGAACAGGTCGATCCTGGCGGAGCGGGAGGCCCAGGGACGGGGTTTCACCCACAGTCTCAACCGGATTTCGCACGACGTGACGGCGATCAGGCATCGCCTTGTCGCCCCTGGTGCGATGCGGTAGCGAACGCGTCGTCCCTCCGGCGGGCCGGGCGCCACGGCGGGACCGCTTGCCCCTTCGCCCGCGAGGATCACCATGGCCCGCAGCAAGATCGCCCTCATCGGCGCCGGCAATATCGGCGGAACCCTCGCGCATCTGATCGGCCTGAAGGAACTGGGCGATGTCGCGCTGTTCGACGTCTTCGGCGGGGTCGCGGCGGGCAAGGCGCTCGACCTCATGCAGTCCGGCCCGGTCGACGGGTTCGACTCGCTGATGACCGGCGGCTCGGACTACGCCGCCATCGCCGGGTCCGATGTGGTGATCGTCACCGCCGGCTTCCCGCGCCAGCCGGGCATGTCGCGCGACGACCTGATCGGCAAGAACGCCGGCGTGATCGCCCAGGTGGCCGACGGCATCAAGGCGCACTGCCCCGACGCATTCGTGATCGTCATCACCAACCCGCTCGATGCGATGGTGTGGGTGATGCAGCTCAAGTCCGGACTGCCGCACAACAAGGTGGTCGGCATGGCGGGCGTCCTGGACTCCAGCCGCTTCCGCCTGTTCCTCGCGCACGAGTTCAACGTCTCCGTCGAGGACATCACCGCCTTCGTGCTCGGCGGCCACGGCGACACGATGGTGCCGCTGGTGCGCTACTCCACCGTCGCCGGCATCCCGGTGCCCGACCTGATCAAGATGGGCTGGACGACAAAGGAGAAGATCGACGCGATCTGCACCCGCACCGCCAACGGCGGCGGCGAGATCGTCAAGCTGCTCGAGAAGGGCAGCGCCTTCTACGCGCCCGCGGCCAGTGCCATCGCGATGGCCGAGAGCTACCTGCTCGACAAGAAGCGCGTGCTCCCGTGCGCGGCCTACCTGACCGGCCAGTACGGCATCGACGGCCTGTATATCGGCGTGCCGGTAGTGATCGGCGCGGGCGGCGTGGAGCGCATCGTCGAGATCGAGCTCGCCGGCAAGGATCGCGAAGCCTTCGACAAGTCGGTCGGCACGGTGCAGGGTCTGGTCGACGCCTGCAAGAAGATCGCGCCCGACCTGCTCGGCCGCTGATCTCGT
>DATEQV010000221.1:0-26906 GCA_035272265.1 Acidisphaera sp.
TCTGATGCACGCCCTCACGCCAAACTTCCGGGAGACACGCCGATGACGAACAAGGCCGCTTTCCTGTCTGCGACACTTCTCTGCGCCGCCGTCATGGCGG
Organism: Acidisphaera sp.; assembly: GCA_035272265.1. GTDB lineage: Bacteria > Pseudomonadota > Alphaproteobacteria > Acetobacterales > Acetobacteraceae > Acidisphaera. The sequence goes on from DATEQV010000221.1 coordinate 101, forward strand.
GCGGGCTCGCCCCGGCGTTCGGCCAGGGCGCCCCCGGCGGCGCGCCCGGCGGCGCGCCATCCGACCAGAGTGGCGGCGCCAATGCGGCGGCCGGCGGAGGCGGTGGCGGCGAAAACGCCGGCGGCACCGAGCAGGCCACGGCGCAATCGCCGGTCGGCTACATCACCGGCATCGAGGTGGTCCATCTCGACCGCGCCAAGATCGACATGGTGCACGTCACCGGCCTCGTGCTGTCGATCAACTGGGGCGCGGCCTCGTTGGTCCCGCTGGTGCGCGGCGTGCCGACCGACGGCATCCTGGACCTGGAGATGGTCGCGACCGCACCCACCGGCACCCAGACGCCGTCCGCCTACAAGGACGTCGATGCGTGGCTGCCGCTGCAGGGCAGCCCCTACAAGGGTGTGCGCGTGCGCGGCGCGTTCAACGTGGTCGAGCTGAAGTCGATGCCCGGCTTCGCGCAGGGCAAGGCGCCGGAACTCGACCTGAGCGACATCATCGGCAAGCCGTTCGCGGCACACGGCGGCAGCGGCGGCGCCGGGGCGGTCAGCGCCGGCGAGCTGCCGCCCAACACCCGCGTGATCATGCCGACCGACGCCATCAACGATCAGACCCGCGATCCGAACCGGCTGACGCTGTTCATCGGCGACGACGGCAAGATCGAGGACGCCTACTGGAACTGATGCGGCGCGCGCCTGCGGCCTGTTCGCCGCAGGCCACCCCGACCACCGCGTTCACAACGCGGACGCCGTTTTTCCGCCGGCGCCGGCCGGCCCGAGCAGGAACATGCGCTGGGCGGCGTAGGACACCCAGACCCGCCTTGTCCGCAGCCAGTCGACGCCCAGCAGCACGTCGGCGGTGATCCGCACGTCGCTGACGGCAAACCATGCCTCGGGCAGGTGCTGGCCGCCGACGTCGACGTCGGTGAACAGATGGCGGTGGAACGCGACCGGCGTGCCGTCCGCGCCGGCGCTCCGTCCTTCCGGGGCGGCGGCGAGCACGCCGTCGGTCACGCCGAGCCGGTGCGCCGCTTGCACCGTCATGGTGGTGCGGCCCGCGCCGGTGTCAAGCAGCGCCATCACCCGCTGGTTCTGCACCTGCATCTCGGTCCGCATCACGTTGGTCGTCGATCGCAGCAGCTTCGTGCCGTCCGCCACCGCACCCGGCGGTCGGAACCGCTCGCCGCATCCGGGCATGCGGTACAGGTTCAGCCGCGAATCCGGCACGTCGAATTCCAGGTCATAGAGCGACAGGTAGTCCGCGCCGATCACTCCGGCGACGAAGCCGGAGAAGTGGCGCGCCCCGAGCCCGGCGACCGCGCTGCTGACGTCCTCCGTATCGAGCCCGCCGATGCCAAGGCGGCGGATGAGCACGTTGGAGCGCCGCACCGAGCCGCCAACGCCGAGCACGGTGGTCGTGCGATGCGGGTCGTTCGGCAGCTGGAACCGCGCCTGCGCCTCCTCCGTCACCAGCATCCTCTCCGAGCCGGTGTCGACCATCATCACGGCGGGCCGGTCGTTGATCGTCGCGTCGATGAGAAGCGCGTCGCTTTCGATGCGCAGCGGCAGGCTCGCCGCCAGCTCCGGCCGGCAGGCCGCGGCACTCGGTCCCGGCGTGGCGGAACAGGCGGCCAGGGCGAACCCCGCCGCCAACAGCACCGACCGCAACAAGACGCGCACGGCGCCGGCGACGCTCAGTGCGTCCAGTTCTCCAGCCGCCCGTAGCGGAAGTTGTCGGCGTAGGCCTTGGGCTTGATCGCCCGCTGGTGCGGCAACTCGACCTCGTAGGCGAGGCCGTCCTTTTCGGCGAACGCGATGGCCTCTTCCTTGGTGTCGAAATGCAGCTGGACCTGCCGCTGCGTGTCGGCGCCACCGATCCAGCCCATCAGCGGATCGGCGCGGCGGCGGTCGGCCGGCTCGTAGTCCAGCACCCACACATGCGTGCCGGCTTGGCCGGACTGCATCGCGCTCTTCGGCCGCTGATAGATCCTGACTCGCATCGTTCGCTCTCCTGCGCTGCCAGTTAGCGGCCGCCGGCGACGGCGACAAGCGCGCCGGTGACGTACGACGCCTGGGGCGACAGCAGCCACAGGATCGTCTCTGCCACCTCCTCGGCCGTCCCTGCCCGGCGCATCGGGATGCTGTCGGCCATCCGCTGCACCCGGTCGGGCATCATGCCCGCCTTGGCATGGATCTCGGTGTCGATCAGCCCGGGATTGACCGCGTTCACCCGGATGCCACGCGGCGCGAGTTCCTTCGACGCCCCGATCGTCAGCGTGTCCACCGCCGCCTTCGAGGCCGCGTAGTGCACCCACTCGCCAGGGCCGCCCAGCGTGGAGGCGCGCGAGGAGACGTTCACCACGGCCCCGCCCGGCCCGCCCAGGTCGGTCGCCATGCGGCGGACCGCCTCGCGCAGCACCAGGAAGCAGCCGGTCACGTTGATGCGCATCACCTCGTCCAGCGCGGCACCGGTGACGCGATCCAGCGTCGCCACCGGCCCGGTGATGCCAGCGTTGTTCACCACCGCCGCCACCCGCCCGAGATCGGCGTCCACGCGGGCGAACGCCGCCTCGATCGAGCGTTCATCCCCGGTATCCGCCTGCACCGCCATCGCCGTGCCGCCCGCGTCGGTGATCGCCTCGACGATCGCGCGCGCCTTGTCGGCCGAGCGCAGGTAGGTCAGGCACACCGCGTAGCCGCGCGTGGCGGCCAGCCGGGCGGTGGCGGCGCCGATCCCCTGGCTGCCGCCGGTGACGAGCAGAACCGGATGCATCACATCTCCTGAGCGGAAGGCGGGACAGCAGGACTGGTCGGGGCGAGAGGATTCGAACCTCCGGCCCTAGCGTCCCAAACGCTATGCTCTACCAGGCTGAGCTACGCCCCGACGCGCCGCACATAGCAGAGCGCGGCCGGTCGACCAACGCCGCTCACCCGCCCGCCGCCTTGCGGCCGGACGCGCAGCCGAGCGTGTAGTCGGCCCCGTTCGCCACTCCCGCCGGCGCCGCGCCGCAGGGGCCCCGTCGCCCGTCCTCGAACCCCCGGCTCCAGTCGGACTGCGTGCCGGCGGGCGCGGGCGACGGCGCGGTTGCCGATGCCGGCGCGCCGGCCCGCGCCCCCGACTGCGCCCCCGCCTGGGCCAGCGAGGTCTGGCCGGAGCGGCAGCCGATCCGCCAGTCGCCCGCATTGCCGACGCCGCCCGGCGGATCACACGGCGCGGACGGGTTCTGCGTGCCGAAGGTGAAGCCGCGCGACCAGTCGCTGACCGTCGCCGCCCCCGGCGCACCGACGCCCGCGGGCACGCCGCCCGCCTCGATCCGCACCCCCATCAGCCGCAGCTCGTCCGGCGACAGCCACGCCATGTCGCCCGGCTTGGTCGTGACCATCCGGCCGGTGATCGCCGGCGGCACGCCATAGGCGGCGGCCTCGCGCGCCATCAGCGTGGTGACGCCCAGCGTGTCCGTGTTCTCCCGCCCGCCGCTGACCGAGGCGCTGTGCACCCCGATCCTCGCCCCGGGCTCGGCGATCTTGGTAGCGGGCGCGGCGAACAGCAGGAAACAGGCGGAGGCGCAGACGGCGTTCTTCGGCACCAGCACCGGCACGCCGCGGGTGCGCAGGAAGCGCGCCATGTCGCGCCCCGCCAGCACCGCCCCGCCCGGGCTGTTCAGCACCACCAGCGCGATCCGCTGGCCCGCCGGCAGGCGCAGCGCGCGCAGCCGTTCGGCGTCGTTCGGCTCGATCGCCCCCTGCATCAGCAACGCCACCTTGCCCGCCTCCGGCAGCGGCACGGTCCGGAACTCCATCGCCGCGGCCTGCCCGGCCCACCCGAGCACCACTGCCGCCGCAAGGCTCCCCAGGACTCTCCGCGACAGACGCATCGACAGCCCTCCGTCTTGATCGAGCGCAATCGGCCCGCCGTCCGGACAGTGCAGGATTTCAGGGACAGTGGCACCAGCCCTGCCGCACAAGCAGGGCTCAGGCGTCGATTGCACTTGATCGGGCGAGGGCTTGTATGCAACTGAGAACCGTTCGCAACTCTGGACGACAAGGTCTGCTCACGGGTTCAGCACGGGTGCTGAGTGCCGGCGCTCGGATCTGCTGAGGAACGGCCGTGTATATCTGCCACTGCAACGCCCTGACCGACCATCACGTGCGCCAAGCCGTCGACGGCGGCGCGCGCCGCACCGCCGAGGTCTATCGGGCCGCAGGCTGCAAGGCACAGTGCGGCGGATGCACACGATCGGTGCTGTGCATGCTACGCGAGTTCATCTCCACGGCGGCGAGTCGCGAGGCCATGATGGAGGCTGGCGACTAGAGCTTCGCCCGTCGCCGCCACCGACGCGCAGGCGCAAGGACGTTCGCCATGAAAGCCGACCCCAAGGTCATCGAGCACCTGAACATCCAGCTCACCAACGAGCTGACCGCCATCAACCAGTATTTCCTGCACTCGCGCACGCTCAACCACTGGGGCGTGACGCTGCTCGGCAAGCACGAATACGACGAATCAATCGAGGAGATGCGCCACGCCGACTGGCTCATCGAGCGCATCCTGTTCCTCGACGGCCATCCGAACCTGCAGCGGCTCAACCAGGTGCTGGTCGGGCAGACGGTCGAGGAAGTGCTGCGCGCCGACCAGAAGCTGGAGGAGAAGGCGCTCGACGACCTGCGCGAGGCCATCGCGTATTGCGAGACCGTGCGGGACTACGTCTCGCGCGACCTGTTCCGCCGCATCCTCGACAACGAGGAGGAGCACATGGACTTCCTGGAGACGCAGTTCGACCTGATCAAGCTGATCGGCATCGAGCGCTACATCCAGCTGAACTCCGCGCCGGCGCCGGAGCAGCACAAGTAGCCGCGTGCGTCGGCGTTCATCGGGGCACGCCACGCGAAACCCGCGAGGCCCCGTCATCGCGAGCGAAGCGTGGCGATCCAGGGCCACGTGATAAATGCCTGTCGCGCGGCCCTGGATCGCCACGGCGCTACGCGCCTCGCGATGACGGCGAAGCACACCGTCAGCAGCTAAACTGCATCACCCCTGCCCGGTGAAGATCGGGCTTTCCACCTTGTCGCCGACGCGGATGTTGTCCTTCGCCGCCGTGCCCGCCGCGACCTCCAGCGTCGCGCGCACCGGGATGCGGCTGTCGATGATCGCCATGCTCTGCGGCACCGTGTTCTCGGCGATGGCGCCGATCGTGCCGTCTTCCTTGATGAAGACCATGTCCAGCGGCGCGATCGTGTTGCGCATCCACATCTGGCTGCGCCGGGGCGCCTTCCAGTCGAACAGCATGCCACCATCGGGCGGCACCGATGGCCGCCACATCAGCCCCACCGTCTGCTGCGCGTCGGTCAACGCCATCTCGACATTGAACTCATAGCGCTTGCCGTCGCGCGTTATGATCGTGAGCTTTTCCTTCGGCAGTTCCGGCTGCGGCTTGGTGATGTCGGGCTCGGCACCTTGCGCGCGCCCGCGCCCGGCGAAGCCGGCCCAGGCGACAGCGGCAGCGGCGACGAATGTGCGGCGGTTCATGCGGGCACGGTGTCCTTCAATGCGTTGTCGGCCAGGCGGCGGATCTCGTCGCGCACCGGCCCCTCGCGCGGCTGGTCGCGGATCGTGGTGAACCAGTGCGCCGGCGGGTTGCGGCCGGCGGCGCGGTTGTAGCGCAGCGCGCGCAGTACGGCCTCGGCGTCCGGCGTCGTCCTCGGCGGTATCGGGCGATCGTTCAGCGTTGCCCAGATGCCCGCCCAGCACCGCCCGACGGTATACGGGTTGTAGCCGCCGCCGCCCACCACGACCACGCGAGGCGCCGCGCCCATCAGCGCCCGCACCGACTCGAAATACGCGTTGTTGGACAGCGACAGCTTCGCCAGCGGGTCGTCCTCCAGGCTGTCCGCGCCGGTCTGCACCACCAGCCCCTCCGGCGCGTGCGCGGCGACCAGCGGCAGCACCGCCTGCCGGATCAGCCAGCGATGCTCGGTGTCGTTCAGCCCGCGCGGCACCGGCAGGTTGCGCGCCGCCCCGCCCGCGCGATCGGCCTCCGCCCCCGTGCGCGGCCAGCGCCCGTCCTCGTGGATGCTGATGGTCAACACCCGCGCGTCGTCGTGGAATGCGTCCTGCACGCCGTCGCCGTGATGCGCGTCCAGATCGACATAGGCGACGCGCCGCAGCCCGAGGTCGAGCCAGGTCAGCATCAGCAGCACCGGATCGTTCAAGTAACAAAATCCGGACGCGCGGTCCCGCCTGCCGTGATGCGTCCCGCCGCCCGGGCAGTGCACCACGCCGCCGCTGGCGGTCAGCCGCGCCGCCAGCATCGCGCCGCCCGCCGACGTCGCGGGGCGGCGCCAGATCTCCGGATAGACCGGGTTGTTGTCGGTGCCGATGCGGTAGCGGTCGCGATCGGCCGGATCGACCGATTGCGTCGCCTCCGCGCGTTGCAGGGCGCGCAGGTAGTCGAGGTCGTGGAAGCGGGCGATCTGCGCCTCGGTCGCCATCGGCGCCTCGACGAGCTGCGCGTCGGGAAGCCAACCCATCGCGCGGCAGAGGTCGGTGCAGGTCGAGACGCGCGGCACCGCGAGCGGATGCGACGCGCCGTAGCTGGAGCGGCGGTAGATTTCGCTGCCGACATACAGCGGACGGGCGAGGTGGGGACCGGTCTGGGACGTCATGCGCCCGACATATGGAGCGGAATCGGGCGACGACGAGCGCCACCGAGTGACGCGGTGGCGTGCAGGCGGGACACAGTGATCGAGCCGTCCAAAGCTTACCCGCCGGTGTCACCGACAAAGGATTGGCGGTGCGGTGCGATCCGTTTATGCGGGCGCCGCCTTCTCATCAGGAGACTCGATCTTGTCCCGCATTTCACTCGTCCTGCCGGCGGCGGCATTGCTGCTCGCCGCGCCGGTTTTCGCCCAGACCCCGCCCGCCGGCGGCGCCGGCACGCCGCCCGCCGGCGCTCCGTCCGCCACGACGACACAAGGCGCCGGCACAGGCAGCACCACGCCTGGCTCGACCACCCAAGGCGCCACGACGCCCGGCACGACGACGCCCAGCACGCATCACACCACGACGCATCACACCACCAAGACGCACCACCCCACGACGCATCACAAGACGAAGACGCACCACCCGAAGACGAAGACGCACCACACGACGACGCATCACACCACGCCGTCGACCCAGCCGACGACGCCGTCCACATCGACCCCGTCGACATCGACGCCGTCCGCGCCGTCGACGTCGGCGCCGAGCACCGGCAGCACCGGCACCGCCGCGCCGAAATAGGCCGGCTAAGCGGGCGAGCGGCCGAACGCGGCCATCGCCTGCTGGACGATCACGGCGCCGGCCTCCTGCACGAAATGGCCGGCGTCGTTCAGTTCCAGCGGCTCGGGACAATCGCGGATCAACGCACGCAGGCGCCGCATGACCGGCGGGCCGAGCACCGGGTCCTTCATGCCGATCGCCATGAAACTCTGCCCGGCCCAGTCGTTGCGCCAGAAATCGCGCGCGCGCCGCGACAGCGCGGCACCGTCCGCGTCCGGATTGTCCGGCACCAGGTTCGGAAACCGGCGCACGCCCGCCTTGTAGCGCACGTCCGGGAACGGCGCGGCGTAGGCGGCGGCCTCTTGCGGCGTCAGCCCCGGCACTGCGCGGCTCAACAACCCCGCGACGTCCATGTCCGGGCTGCGGTTGTTGAACGCGCGCCACGCGAGGAACCCCTCGGTCAGCGGCGCATCGCCCGTGCCGAGCGCGGTGTTCATCACCAGCAGCCGCTCGAACCGGCCCGGCATGTCCATCGGCAGCGTCAGGCCGAGCAGCCCGCCCCAGTCCTGGCAGACCAGCGTGATACGGCGCAAGTCGAGACGCTCGATCAGCCGCGCGAGGCTCTCGCGATGCCAGGTGAACGTGTACGTCGCGTCTTCCTCCGGCTTGTCGGAGCGGCCGAAGCCGAAGAGGTCGGGCGCGACGATGTGCGTGCCGGCCTCCAGGAAGGCCGGGATCATCTTGCGATACAGATACGACCACGTCGGCTGGCCGTGCAGGCACAACGCGACCGGCGCATCCCGCGCGCCTTCGTCCACCATCGCCATGCGCAGGCCGTCGTAGCCTTGCAGGCCGGTCTCGTAATGCGGCTGCCACGTCCAGCCGGGCAGGTCGGCGAAAGCCTCGTCGGGCGTGCGCAGCGCGTTCATGCAGCCTCCCTGTCGTCCGCTTGTCGCGATCAGTAGAGCACATCGCGACAATCGGCGCGGGGGATATTCGCGGGCGAAGGTCGCAACTGCCGCGTGCGAAGAAAACGCGTTGTCACGCGCGGCACGACGAAGCTACCGTCCACTCGGCTACGGAACGTTCGCGGCATTGCAGGGGAGGCGCTCATGACCGTCAGGCTTGTCAACCACCGCAAGGGCGGCAATCGCGATGACATGGTCGCGGCCGTCAACGGCCTGAAATCCTGGTGGACGCGCCACGGCACGCAGGACGTGTCCCTGTCGCAGGAGATCGCCGGCCCCGCTGCCGGCCAGTGGGTCGTCGTGATCTGGTGGAACGACTGGCAGTCGTATGGAAGCGGAATGGCGGCGGCCGTCTCCGACCCCGAATTCCTGGCGATCCTCGGCAAGGTCGAGGCCGTCGGCGAGCTGACCAGCCGGCGGCTGCTGACCTCTATCGACCTGTAGCCACGCTTTCCGGCACCGCGCGAGACGCGGCTGCGGCCTCGTCCGCACCGCCCGGGCGACGATGCGCCCAGGGCGCTGCCTGCTCCAGCTGCGCAGCCAACGAGAACAGCCGCGCCTCCTCGCCCACCGGTGCGACGAACTGCACGCCGTACGGCACCTCCGGCTCGTGCGGTTCGGGCCGCGCCCAGTGCAGCGGCACCGACATGCTCGGCGTGCCGGTCAGATTCGACAGCTGCGTGAACGGCGTGCGGCCGAGCGAGTCGTTGGCGAGCTTGGCGAGCATCCCGCTCGCGTGCAGCAGCTTGCCGACCGGCAGCCGATTGAGCACCGAGACCAGCCGCATCTGCGCCTTCGGCAGATCGAGCTCGTGGATCAAGGGCGGCGGTCCGGCGGTGGTCGGCAGCAGCAGCAGATCGTAACGCTCGAAATAATCGGCGAGCGCCCTCGCGAGCTCGTTCCAGCGCCGCCGCCACGTCACGTATTCGCCGGCCGGCATCGCCCGCCCGAGCTTGGCGAGCATCAGCGTGTCCGACTCGAAATCGCTGAGCCGCGCGCCGGTGCGGCTGCGTGCCGCCTCGACATCGGCCGCCACCTGCCCGACGTACAGCGCGAGGAAGCATTGCGCCAGCACCGCGCCGTCGATCTGCGGCTCGGCGGGCTCGACATGGTGGCCGAGGCTCTCGAGCAGCTCGGCGGCGATCCGCACCGCGTCCACCGCCTGCCCCGCCACGGGAGCCCCGACGGGCGACGCGAGCGACATTCCGATGCGCAGCCGTCCGGGCTCGGCGCGCAGCGCATCGGCGAACGGCTGCGCCGGCCTCGCGTGGACGAACGGCGCGCCGACATCGGTGCCGCACAGCAGGTCCAGCATCGCCGCACTGTCGCGCACGCTGCGGGTCAGCACGCCTTCGGAATTCGCACCCTCCCAGCCTTCGCCCGCCTGCGGCCCCTGCGGCATCCGCCCGCGCCCCGCCCTGAAGCCGAACAGGCCGCAATACCCGGCCGGAATGCGGATCGAGCCGCCGCCGTCCGAGGCACCCGCCATCGGCACCACGCAAGCCGCCACCATCGCCGCCGCGCCGCCCGACGAGCCGCCGGGAGAGCGGCGCTCGTCCCACGGATTGCGCGTCGGTCCGTACAGCGCGGTTTCGGTCACCGCCTTCAACGCGAGTTCCGGCGTCGTCGTGCGGCCGAAGATCACCAGCCCCGCATCCAGGCAGCGCTGCGTGTAGGTGCTGTGGCGGTCGCTGATCCAGCTCTCTCGCGCGCGTGAGCCGCCGGTGTTCGGCTGGCCCGCGTAGTCCTGGCTCCAGTCTTTCAGCAGGAACGGCACGCCCGCGAACGGGCCGGAGAGCGGCGTCGCCGCCCGCGCGCGGCCGATCTCGACCATCGGCACCGCGATCGCATTCAGCCCGCGCACCTCGTCCAGCCGCGCGAGTGCGGCCGTCAGCAGTTCGTCCGCACTGACCTCGCCGCGCGCGACCAGAGCCGCGAGCCCGGTCGCGTCCTGCGCCATGTACTCGTCCACCCGCATTGCCGCCTCCCGATGCGGGGGCAACCCTAGAGCACTTCCCGCGCCACTTGGCGCGGGAGTAGTGCTCTAGCACTTTGAAGAGCGGGCAAATTTATCCGATCAGGTGATTCCACCTGATCGGATTTTGCCCTAGCGGCGAAATCAGCGGACGACAGCGCGCGCGGGATGGCCCACCCGGACGGGGCCATGCGCCACGACGATTCGCGTCGTGGTTACGCGCGTCGTCGTACCCACCGGCGCCGTCACGTAGGCGTGCGGCAGCGGATGATATTGCCCGATCGCCAGCGTCGGGATGCCGGGATGGCCGGCGCCCGCCGGCGCCTCCGAGAACGGACGGACCACCGCAGGCAGCGGCCCAAGGCCGGATACCGGCCCGCGCGGAATGGGCGAACCCGGATAGATCACCCGCGGACCCGCGGCCACGGCGGGCGGAACGATCGGCGCCGCGTGCGGGTGCCAGTAGTGGCCCTGGTCGTAGAAGCCATACCCCAGCGACGCGCCGCCCCAGACCAGCGGGTACGACAGCCCGTCATAGTCGACGGTCGGCGGCAGCTCCGGCTCCGCCGTCGCGGACACATCGTCAGGCGGCGGCAGCGGAGCGGCATAGTCGGGCGCGACGGCCGGCGGCGACGTCGGATACACCACCACGACCGGCGGCTGCACCGGCGGCGCGGCGACGTCGGACTCCTGACGCCAGCCGCCATAGCCCTGGGCCGCCGCTTCCTTCTGCGCGTCCTTCAGCGATGGCGGCGCGTCGGCGGCGGCACGCGTGTAGCCGAACATGATGGCGAGCGTCGCGATGTCCTCGCCGTCCGGCAGCGAGCACGCGTAGCGCCCGTCGGCGAACGGGTAGCAGGTCGCGATGCCGCCGCGCGCGACGATGGCCGACTGCATCCGTTGCGTGAGCGGTCCCGGTCCGCCTTCGACATAAGCGAGACGGAACCTGGTGCCATTGACCTCCAGCGTCTGCGTGTCGAGCACCTGAACCCTTCCGTTCAACTCCGGAAGGGTAGCCGCCGAAACCAGCGACGGAGCGGCGATCGCGGCGGCGAGTACGGCGAGACGGCGCATAGCGTCTTCCTCCGGCCGGCGGGAGCGGCGCACAGGCGCATCGCTCCGGGCGGCCCGTATCGAAGAAGTTAACTATGTCTTAAAAATTACACGGGAATCCAGCCCGTGTGTGTGCGACCTAGCGTTGTATCGGCAGATCGCCGGTCGACTTCGGGGAGTGTACACCGATGGCCAAGAAGGCGTCGCATCACAAGGGCGGCAAGCACGGCGAAACCGCGCAGGCCGCGCGTCAGACGCATCATCGCAAGCACAGGCGCGCGGGCAGCGAAGAAGCGAACGGCAACGGGCAGGGGAACGGCGAGGACGTTCTGCACGCGGGCGCCGACCAGGCGGGCGGCGAGGTGCCGCATCCGGTGCAGGCGCCGCAGTTCAGCCAGCCGGAAGCCACGCCCGATCCGACGAAGTTCAAGATCCATCACCCGTCGGACAACGCGGCCTACAAGAAGCTCGACGCGCTCGCCGCCGAGGGCAAGCTGCTGCCGATGGGCTTCCCGCTGCCGCGCGACGGCACCGAGCCGGTGCTGAAGCTCGCCGACGTGCTCGGCGTCGCCGGTGCCGCGATCGAGCAGGAGATCACCAAGCACGGCCAGATCGTCTTCCACTCGGTCGGCGACACCGGCAACACCAAGGGACCCGACGCGCAGAACCAGGTCGCCGACAAGATGGCGGCCGACTTCACCGAGGAGAGCCCGGCCGACGTGCCGCAGTTCTACTTCCACCTCGGCGACGTCATCTACAGCTTCGGCGAGGCGGCGTACTACTACGACCAGTTCTACGAGCCGTACCGCGACTATCCCGCGCCGATCGTCGCGCTCGCCGGCAATCACGACGGCATGGTTGCACCCGATACCGACGTGCCGACGCTGCAAGCCTTCCTGGAGAACTTCTGCGAGACCAGGTTCGTCGTCACACCCGAAGCGGGCGGGCTGAACCGCACGGCGCAGATCCAGCCGGGCGTGTTCTTCACGTTCGAGGCGCCGTTCGTGCGCATCCTGGCACTCTACAGCAACGTGCTGGAGGACCCGGGCGTGCTGAGCTCGCAGGACGGCGCCTACCCCGGCGTGCCGGACGCGCAGCTCGACTACCTGCGCGCGGCGCTGACGCGGGTGAAGTCGGAGAAATACGCGGGCGCGCTGATCATCGCCCACCACCATCCGATCTATACCGCGGGCGGCAAGCACGGATGGAGCCTGGCGATGCAGAAGCAGATCGACGGCATCTGCAAGCAGGCCGGGGTCTGGCCGCACGCGGTCCTGTCGGCGCACGCGCACAACTACCAGCGCTTCACCCGATCGCGCGGCGAGGCGCAGGTGCCCTACATCATCGCCGGCAACGGCGGCCACGGGCTCGCGCGCCTGACCAAGAAGAGCCAGCCGACGCTGCGCATGCCGATGGACCTGCCGGTGGAGAAGGGCGAGGACCCGGTGGTGATGGAGAGCTACGACGACAAGGGTTACGGCTATCTGCGCATCATCGCCAACGCCAAGCAGCTGCGCATCGAGTACCATCCGGCCGGCGACGGCGAGGACGCCAAGACGCCGGACGACTTCGTCACCGTCGATCTGGCGAGCCGCAAGCTGGTGCACTTCGCGGGGTGATACTCGCGCTCGCGGCCGCCCGCCTTCAGCCGGGCGGCCGCGCTCCTGCGGCGTGCATGGTGCGGCCGAGGAACACCGACAGTGACAGCGCCGGCCGCCCCGCGTGCCGCACGATGATCGGCGGCAGCTCGTCGATGCCGTCGAACAGCGGCCCCAACCACTGCACGACCTGCGCCCGCGTCAGATGCGGCGCCACGATCAGCACGTCATCGCCCATGTAGTCCGCGACACGCGTGGTGACGCCGTATTCGCGCGCGTCCGGCGTCAGACAGATCACCGGTATCCGGCCGCCGAGCGCATAGTCGAGCTTGCCGGCGTCCAGCCAGCGGATCGCCCCCACCACCAGCCCCGGCCGCCCGAGCAGCCCGCGTTCGGCCAGCGCCTCCGGCACCGCCGTCCAGTCCACCGCATCGATGTCGGGCGTTCCCCCGAACGTCGCCTGCTCGAACGCGGGAGAGATCCACCCGAACGACACCTGCGCGGCCGCCAGCGCGGTTCCGCACACCACCACCACCGCCGAGCCGACCAGCCCGATCCGCACCGCACCACTGCGCATCCGCCACCGCGCGACCCAGTCGCCCAGCAGCGGGAACAGCATAAGGTAGCCGGGCGCGGCCCAGTGAAACAGCACGTGCGCCCACAACGCGACGCCGGTGAACACCGCGATCGGCGGCAGCGCGAGGCAGGCCGGCAGCCAGCTCTGCGGATGCGCCGGGCCGCGCCACAGCGCGCGCAGGAACAGCGCGAACAGCGGCAGCCAGAGCCACGGCAGCAGGAACACCGCCTCGCCCGCGAGCGCCCACAGCGGACCGAATGGCCGCAGCCCGTCGGCCTCGGCCCGCCCGCCCTGGAACGCCACCGACGCCCAGCCGTGCCGCGCATTCCACACCACCACGGGGGAGAACAGCAGCGCGGCAACCAGCGCCGCGACATACGGATGCGGCCGCCGCAGCCACGCCCGGCCCGCAGGTTCGGTCAGCAGGAACAGCACCGCCCCGGCGATCGTCAGCACCGCCGAGTATTTCGACAGCAGCGCCAGCCCGGCGCACAGCCCGGCGCCGAGCCACCACCCCCACGCCGCCCGCCCCGTCGCCGGCAACGCCGCGACAAGGCAGCACGCCGCCCCGACCAGCGCCGCCAGCAGCGGCCCGTCCGGCAGCACCCAGGTCGCGCTCGTCACGCCCAGCACCGGTGCGAGGTTCAGCGTCACCGCCGCCCACAGCCCTGCGCGCGCATCGAACAGAAGGCGGGTCAGCGCGAACATCAGCCACGTCGTGCCGGCGAAGGTCAGCACGAACGGCAGCCGCACCGCCCAGGCCGCATCGGTGCCGAGCACATGCGCCGCCGCCCACGCCATCCACCACGACAGCGGCGGATGGTCGAAATAGCTCAGGTGCAGCGCGCGCCCCGACGCGACCATGTAGCTCTCGTCGATGCCGAGCCCGAGTGACGCGGCGAACGCGAGGCGAGCCGCCAGGGTGACGGCGATCAGCAGCACCACGCCCCGGACGGGCGTCGCCAGCTGGGCCGACGTTGTTCGTGGGCGCGGCGCCGCGTCAGCGAGCGCGGCGCCGTTCGACGGGCTCACGATCAGGTCTCCGTTTCGCGACGCTTCCCTGGCGCAGCCGGAAAAGCGGCGCAAGGGTCACCCGACGATGACCGCCGTGCCGACGTTGTCCTCCACGTTCCCGCTGTCCGGCTCGACATTGCTGATCCGCCGCAGGTCGACCTGCGTGCGGCCGCGGCGGTAGTCGATGATGTCCTGGTACGCGACGCCGAACAGCACGTCCTCCGCAGCGTATGTCTTCACGTCCACCACCAGCGCGCCGAGCGCGTGGTCGCGCGCCTCGATCGTCACGAACAGGCGCGCGTCCGCCTCGATCAAGTCGTCCGCCGTCATGCCGTGCAGCGGGCTGTCCTCGTTGACCTCGTGCATCAGCGTCCACGACAGCATTAGAACCGGGATGAAGCTGCGCACCAGCGGCAGCTCCATCGCCTGGCGATACGTGCGTCCCTCCGCCGACGGGCGCAGCAGCAGCACGTTCAGCCGCGCCATCGCGCCGGTCATCATGCTGACCGTGGCGCTGGCGAAGCGGATCATCAGCGTCGGCTTGCCGTTGTGCGTCGCCACCACCGGATGGTCGGCGTACACCATGTGCGCCCGCGGCTTGGAAAAGCGGACGAAGATCAGGCCGGTGAACAGCGCGGTGAACGTCACCCCGCACAGGATGTCGGCGGTCGCCACGACATGGGCGTAGAACGTGTTCGGCGACATGACGCCGTAGCCGACGGTCGAGAACGTCTCGACCGAAAAGAAGAACGCGTCCATCACCGAGCCGCGATGCGCGTTGACGATCGGGTCGTCGCCGGCGAGGAAGATCAGGGCGAAGATCACGTTGACCGTGATGTCGATCGCCGCCATCAGGGCGAAGAAGCTGCGCCAACTGATCGTCAGCGCGAAGTGGTACGGGTTGTGCCAGTCGTAGCGGTGCGCGCCGATTTTGATCAGCTCGTCATCGCCGAGCCGGACCGCCACCGGCTTGCGTCCGTGCGTGTGCGTCGCCATCCCTGTCCCCCTGCCAGAGGGCAACAGATACGTCGTTTTCGCAGTACGCAACCGGGCAGGTGGCGGGCGGACCGTCAGGCCCGCAGCAGCCCTCGCGCGGGCTGGATCGCGCCGCTGTCGGGGAACACGCTCGCCAGCGCCGGCCCGCCGAGGCCGTAGTGCTGCGCCAGCAGCCCCTTCGCCAGCGACCGCAGATCGGCCGTCGGCATCAGGTCGCGATTCTCCAGCAGCCGGTCGGGACCCAGGCCGGGCCAGTTCGCCAGCACCCGCCCGCCCGCCACGGCGCCGCCGAGCACGAACGCCACCGTCGCCGTGCCGTGGTCGGTCCCGTTGGTGCCGTTCATCCGCACCGTGCGGCCGAACTCGGTCATCACCAGCACCGCGGTCTTCGCCCAAGCGTCGCCGAGCTCGTCGCGCAAGGCGGCGAGGCCCTCGTCCAGCCGGCTCAGCGGCGCCTGCAGCCGGCGCATCTGGTCGGCATGGGTGTCCCAGCCGCCGATCTCCAGTGCGGCGATGCGCGGCCCGTCCGCCGCCCGCATCAGCCGCCCGGCCATCTGGGCGAGGAACGGGAACCCGTTGCGGTCCTTCGGCGCCGGTGCCTGGTCGCCGCCCAGCGCCGTGGCCGCGAAGCCGCGCTCGCGCAGGCCCTCGGCGATGGCCGGGCCGGTCAGCGGGTCGGCGGCGTGCAGGGCGGCGACGCGGGCATACAGGTCCGGCTCCGGCTCGCCGAAGGCATGCGGCGCCCACGACCCGACCTCGGCCGAGCCGCGCAGCAGCAGCGGCACCTCCACGCCCACTGACAGCGCCCCCGCCTCGCCGCCCGCCCGCGCCGGCGCCTGCGCCACCGCCAGCACCGCGCGGTTCAGCCAGCCGCTGGTCAGCCGATGGTCGGCGCCGCTCTCCAGGTAGTCCTGGCCCTCGAAGTGGCTGCGCGTGCGATACCCCGCGCTGACCGCGTGCACCGGCAGCAGCTGCCCGGCGCGATACATGTCGGCGAACTTCACGAGCGCCGGATGCAGCCCGAAAAACCCGCCCAGGTCGGCGACGCCCTCCGGCTGGCCCGGCCCCGGCGGAACCAGCCCGGGCCGCAGCGACGCCAGCGCGGCATCGCCGTACGGCACCACCGCCGACATCCCGTCCAGCGCCCCGCGCATGATCACCACGACGAAGCGCCGGTCGGTGGGCGCGCCTGCCAGCGCCAGCGACGCCCGTCCGAGCGTGAAGGCGCTGGTCAGTCCGAGCAGCGCGGAACGGCGGGTCAGCATCAACATCAGCGCCTCTGGAACTCGGGGGCGGTCAGCAGCAGCGTCATCGCCTCGCGGCGCGAACCGGCGCGTCCGACGGCATCGAGCGTCGCCGGGTGCAGCAGCGGGCCGAGCGCGGTCTGCGCGACCTGCGCCGGATCGGCGTGCCCCAGCCGGCCGGAGAACCCGTACGCCCAGTCGATCCGGCGCATCAGCTCCTCGGGTCCCGCCCAGTCGGCGGCGCGATCCGACCAGCCGTTCGGCAGCGGCGCCTCGAACAGCGGCTGACCCAGCGCCCGCATCAGGCCGACGACCACCTGCCCGTCCGGTCCTTGTCCGTCCGGCAAGTCCGCCGCGCGCAGCACCGCCAGCACGTAGTCCTGCGGCGGGCGGAACTTGGCGAGCGGCGTCTCCCAGGCATGGTGCATGCCGACCAGCACGCTGGTCGCCGCCCCCAGGTCGCCTTGCGTGTCGCGCAGCGCGCCTTCGATCCGCCGCACCGCGTCCGGCGGCGGATCGTCGGCGACGAAGTGGCGCACCAGCTTGGTCGCGAGCTTGCGGTGCGTCGCCGGATGGTCGGCGAAGAACGCCAGCGCCGCGACACCGCCCTCCTCCCCGTCCGGGAAGGTCCGGCCGAGCACCGTCTGCGGCCCCGGCTCGTGCGCGCGCGGGCGGAACAGGAAGCCGGGCGGATCGGCCTGCAGGTCGACCGACCAGCCGGTGATCAGCTTGGCGAAGCTGGTGACGTCGGCCTGCGTGTAGCCGGAGTCCGCACCCATCGTGTGCAGCTCCATGCACTCGCGCGCGAGGTTCTCGTTCAGCCCGCGCTTGGTGCGCTCGCCGGCCATGCTGTCGGGCCCGAAGGAGCGCGCGTTGTCGAGGTAGATCAGCATCGCCGGGTGCCGCATGACGGCGAGCAGCATGTCGCCGAAGCGTCCCGTGACGTGCGGGCGGATCGCCTCCTGCATGAAGGCGACGGCGATCGGCCCCACGCCGGCTTGCCGGATGCTGACGGTGAAGTGGTTGGTCCAGAACCACACCAGCCGTTCGCGGAACGGCGTCGGCGTGGACAGCGCATATTCGACCAGTGCGACGCGCGCCGCCTGCGCGAGTTTCGGCGCCTCGCGTTCGCCGGCCGCCGGCTGGTTCTGCCGGTCGTTGCGGACCGCGGTGAGGCCTTCGGCCGTGCCGGGCGCGCCGGCCACGCCAGGATCCGCCCCCTGAAGCTGGCCGAGCAGCCAGCGCCGTGGATCGGACGGCGCGGGCTCGTCGCCCCGGCGGCCGAGGCCGAATCGGACGAAGGCATGTGCGGCAGCAGCATCCATGCGACGCAGCCTACGCGCAGCGCACTTTACCGTGTGTGTCGAAAGGTGAGGCCGGCGATCAGTTCGACTGCAAATGAGACGACGCGACGTACCGGTAGTCGAATTGTCGTCATTGCGAGCGCAGCGAAGCAACCCAGGGTCGCGTGACAGATGCTTATAGCGGCGCTGCGCGCCCCGCCATGACGAGGCGCACGCGTGCCCGCCTGCCTACTTCTTCAGCGTCAGGATGTAGGCCACGACGTTGTCGATCTCCTCGTGCGACAGCTTCAGGTCGGGCATGTTCGGGTGCGACGTCTGCAGCCAGACCACCAGCGATTTCTGCGTGGTCGACGCCATCGCCGCGACCGACGCGAAGGTCGGCGGCACGTCCGGCATCTGCGTCGCACCCGCCTCGACCTGATGGCAGACGGCGCACCAGCGCCGCGCCAGCGCGTGCCCCGCGTCGACATCACCTGTGGTCTGCGCCCAGGCCGCCGGAGCGAACGCCGCGCAAGCCACCACGCCTCGGAGCAGCGCCCCGACCGCAATCCGCCTCACCGACTTCACTTTTCTTCTCCGACGACCGCCACTGGCACAAGAGTCGCGCCACAACCGTGGCCGCCTCAATGATCCGCATCAAGGACGTCCGGCCGGTCACGGACGGGTCCGAGTGTCATCGGCGCTTCCCCGGCCCGTCATGCCTGTGACATGCAAGTGCCATAGAGCAGCGCGCAGGCCCATTCGAAACGCAGGCATGGACGCGATCAGCCTCTCGCCGGGACCGCTCGTTCTTCCTGCCGTGCCGCGGCGGCGGCTCGGCGCGGGCAGACTGGCGTGGATCCTGCTGGCGCCGTCGCTCGCCGTCCTGCTGGCCTTCGTCTACTGGCCGCTGATCGAGGTCGCCGCCCAGTCGCTGCTGCAGCCGCGCTTCGGCGCGGCGCCCACGATCGGCGCGGGCAATTACGGCCGCCTGTTCGCCGATCCGCATTTCGTCCGCGCCTGCGTCAACAACGCGGTCTATGCGCTCGGCACCATCGTCCCGAGCCTGATCCTCGCGCTCGCCTTCGCGTCCGCCGTGCAGCGCCCCGGGCTGCTCAACACCGTGCTGCGGACGGTGTTCGTCGCCCCCCTGCTGATCCCGCTGGTCGCCGCCGCCGCGCTGTTCAGCTTTATCCTGCTGCCCGGCAGCGGGCTGCTGGACTTCTACCTCGCCAAGCTCGGCGTCGCGGGAACGAACTGGCTCGGCGATCCCGACCTCGCGCTGGGTGCGGTGATCGGCATCACGGTCTGGAAGAACACCGGCTACTACATGCTGTTCTTCCTCGCCGGCCTCGCCGCCGTGCCCGACGAGCTGCTGGACGCCGCGCGCATCGACGGCGCCGGGCCGTGGCGGCGCTTTCGTCACGTCACGCTGCCGATGCTGGGGCCCACCTTCGGCTTCGTGCTGCCGATCGCGATCCTGAACGCGGTGACACAGGTGGACCACGTCGTCACGATGACGCAGGGCGGCCCGTCGGACGCGACCAACCTGCTGCTGTATTACATCTACCAGCAGGCGGCGCAGAACTACGACCCCGGACTGGCGTCCGCCGCGACAGTCGTGAGCGTCGCCGCGCTGCTGGCGCTGTCTTACGGCTCGCTGCGGTTCCTCGAGCGCCGCATCCACTATGAAAGCTAGTGCCGTGGCTCGTTCGAAAGTTACCGTCGTTGGACAACGAAACCCGTCATCGCGAGCCGCCTCTTGGCGGCGTGGCGATCCAGGGCAACGTGACAAACGCCTTTCGCGCGGCCCTGGATCGCCACGTCGCTGCGCTCCTCGCGATGACGGCTGCGAGAATCAAGCCGAGTACCACGAGCGGTCGGCATGAAAGCCCGCACGGGCCTCGCCGTCGTCGCGATCTGCGGCGCGGCGCTGATCTGGGTGCTGCCGTTCGCCTGGATGGCGATCGCGTCGCTGCGGCCGGGCGTGCCGCCGGACATCGCGTCGCTGACGCCCGCCGGCCCGTTCTCGCTGGTCAACTACGCCGATGCCTGGACCAGCGGCGCGTTCCCGATCTGGTATGTCAACACGGTGCTGATGTGCGGCGGCATCCTGCTGGTGCAGCTCGTCACCATCACCGCCGCGGGCTACGCCTTCGCCCGCCTGCGCTTCCGCAGCCGCGAGCTGCTGTTCGCCGCCTTCATGCTGCAGCTGCTGCTGATCCCGCCGCTGCTGATCGTGCCCAACCTCGCGACACTCGCGGCCGTCGGCATGTACGACCGGCTGATCGGCGTCATGGCGCCGTACTGCGCGTCGGCCTTCGGCGTCTTCCTGATGCGCCAGACGTTCCGCGCCATCCCCCGCGACTACGAGGAGGCCGCGATGCTCGATGGCGCCGGCGTGGTCTCGCTGATCTGGCGGGTGCTGGTCCCGCTCGCGCGCCCGGGCCTGATCGCCTTCGCCGTGGTATCGGTCACCGCGCACTGGAACGAGTTCCTCTGGCCGCTGATGGTGCTGTCCTCGCCGCGCAACCAGGTGCTGACCGTGGGCCTCGCCTCGTTCGCCTCAGGCGCCGAGGCCGGCTCGGCCTGGGGCGTGGTCGCCGCCGGCACCGCGATGGTCGCCGGGCCTCTGCTGCTGCTGTTCCTGGTCTTCCAGCGGCGCTTCGTCGCCAGCTTCGTCTTCTCCGGTATCAAGTGAAAGGACACCCTATGCTCGACCGACGCAGCGTGCTCGCCCTCACGGCCGCCGCCGCCACCGCCGCCGCCATCCGCCCCGCCCGCGCGGCGACGACCGACATCGAGCTGTTCTTTCCGGTCCCCGTGCAGGGCGCGCTCGCCAGCCAGATGCAGAAGCTGGTCGCGCGCTTCAACGAGCGGCACCCCGACATCAACGTCACCGCCGCCTACACCGGCAGCTACGACGACACCAACCTCAAGACCCGCGCCGCGATCAAGGCCGGCAAGCCGCCGGCCGCGGTCATCATGTCGGCCAACTTCGTGCGCGAATACGTCATCAACGGCGAAGTGACGCCGTTCGACGACCTGATCCGCGCGCATGGCGGCGATCCGGCCGACTACTTCGACCGCTTCTGGCCGGCGCTGCGCCCCAACGCGGTGATCGACCGCACGATCTACGGCATCCCGTTCCAGAACTCGACGCCGCTGATGTACTACAACGAGGCCGCCCTGCACGACGCCGGCTTCGACCACGCGCCCGCCACCTGGGACGAGTGGCTGGACGCCTCGCGCAAGCTGACCAAACCGAACGGCGAGCGCTGGGCGACGATGTTCCCCGGCACCACCGACTACTGCGGCTGGCTCAGCAGCGCGTTGGTGATGGCGAACGGCGGGCAGTATTTCAATCGCGACTACGGCGGCGAGGTGTACTACGACGCGCCGAGCAGCATCGGCGCGCTCGGCTTCCTTGACACGCTGGTCAACGCCGTCGAGTCGATCCCCCCGGGTGTTTCGGACGCCAACGGCTGCACGTCGGCCTTCTTCGCCGGCAAGACCGCGATGATGCTGCTGTCGACCGGGTCGCTCAGCTTCGTGCGCGACAACATGAAGCTGCCCTACAAGGTCGCATTCCTGCCGAAAGGTCTGCGCAACGCGGCCCCGATCGGCGGCGCGAGCCTCATCATGCCGAAGGGCAACACGCAAGAGCGCCAGGAAGCCGCGTGGACGCTGATCGAATGGCTCACCTCGCCCGCGATCGCCGGCGAATGGAGCCGTTTCACCGGCTACTTCGCCCCCAACCGCCACGCCTACGACCTGCCCGAGATGAAGGACTACATCGCCGCGCACCCCGACGCGAAAGTGGCGCTGGATCAACTCGTCTATGCGCAGCCGTGGTTCGACACCTACAGCGTCGTCGCCGTGCGCAAGGCGATGGAGGACCAGGTGCAGGCGCTGCTGTCGGCCAAGGTCAAGCCGCTCGACGCCGCGCAGAACGCGCAGAAGGCCGCCGAGGAGCTGCTCAAGCCCTACGTGCAGCAGACCGCGATGAAGTTCTTCGCGTAGTCTTCGTTTTGCCGGAAACTACCCGTCATTGCGAGGACCCCGGCGAAGGCCGGGGGACGAAGCAACCCAGAGCCGCGCGACAGGCGTTCGTTGTGCTTGCTCCGTCATCGCGAGCGAAGCGTGGCGATCCAGGGCAACGTGACAAACGCCTGCCGCGCGGCCCTGGATCGCCACGGCGCTGCGCGCCTCGCGATGACGACGGCGCGAGCGCGATGGCTCAAGACACGAAACCCAAGGACTCCCCACCATGATCATCGCACAACTCACCGACCTGCACGTCCGCCCCCGCGGCGAGGCGTGCTACCGCGTCGTCGAGACCAACATGCTCACCGAGCGCGCCTTCCGCGCCGTCGCCCGCCTGCGCCCCACGCCCGACGTCGTGCTCATCACCGGCGACGTCACCGACTGCGGCCTGCCGGACGAGTACGCGCTGCTGAAGGAGATGCTCGCCCGCCACCTGCCCCACGCTTACCTGATCCCCGGCAACCACGACCGCCGCGCCAACATGATCGAGGCGCTCGGCTGCCCGGTCGCCGAGACCGGCTTCATCGACTACGTCATCGACGCCGGACCGGTCCGCGTCGTGATGCTCGACACCGTCGTCCCCGGCGCCGGCCACGGCGAACTGCGCGCCGCCCAGCTCGACTGGCTCGACCGCACTCTGGCGGACAAGCGCGACACGCCGACGATGATCGGCATGCACCACCCGCCCTTCCTCTGCGGCATCGGCCACATAGACGCGATCAACCTGCGCAACGCCGACGCCTTCGCCGCCGTCGTCGCCCGCCACCGCCAGGTCGAGCGCATCGTCTGCGGCCACAACCACCGCACGATCACGGCGCGCGTCGGCCACGCCATCGCGACGATCGCCCCTTCGGTCGGCGCCCAGGTCATGCTCGAGGTGCGCCAGGACGCACCGTCCGCCTTCGTGCTCGAGCCGCCCGCCTACCAGATCCACGCCTGGCTGCCCGGTGCCGGCTTCATCACCCACACCGCCTGCGTCGACGACTACCCCGGCCCGTTCCCGTTCACGACGCCGCCCGAATACCCGGGCCGCCCGAGCCAAACCTGACCCGCGCTGCCCGCGCGCCACAAGGCCTCAGGCGGCCTCGTCGCCGACGCTCTCCAGGTCCACGCCGGTGGTCTCGATGCGGAAGGCCCAGGTGACCGCGGCACCCGCCAGCGACGTGACGACCAGGATGTACAGCAGCGCCTGCGTGCCGATGTCCTTCAGCAGCACCGGGAACAGGAACGCCGTCGTCACCGCGCCGATCTTGGCGAAGGACGCGGCGAACCCGGCGCCCTTGCCGCGGATGCGGGTCGGGAACACCTCGCCCGCCAGCAGGTAGGTCTGCGCGTTCGGGCCGAGATTGGTCATGAAGTTGAACAGCATGAAGCCGGTGAACGTGTACACCAGGCCTTCGCCAGGTGCCGCGCCGACCGACAGCGACGCGATGAACAGGCCCGCGGCGCAGCCGATGAAGCCGAATATCTGCAGCCTGATCCGGCCCACCCGGTCCGCCAGCAGCACCGCCGCGACGATGCCGACGATCAGCAGCAGGTCGATCGTCGCCGCCCCCTTCGCGGCGAGCACGTCATTGTTGATCAGGTCGGCGAGGTGCTGGGCATGCTCCCTCTTGTGCCCGATGCTGGCGGCGAGGATCGTCGGCGTGAAGATTCCTATGCCGTAGGTCCCCAGGTCCTGCAGGAACCAGGGCACCGAAGCGAGGATCGTCGCCCGCAGGTTGCGGCCCTTGAACAGCGCCGCGTAGCCGGTCCCCTCCGCATGCGCGCCGCGCGGCGGCGACAGCACCACCTCGCGCGGATAGGGCGGCTCGCGCGACAGCAGGCGCTTGACGCTGACGGCGGCCTTCTCGTGGTGGCCGCGGTGCAGCTGCCACGGCGCGCTTTCGGTGATCGTGAAGCGCAGCACCGTGACGATGACCGCCGGGATGATCGCGGTCGCGTACATCCAGCGCCACGCCTCGACCTCCGGCAGGTTCTTCAGCACCAGCCAGCCGACCAGCGTGCCGGTCAGCGCGCCGAGCGCCTGGAAGCCGAACGCGCCCAGCACCAGCCTGCCGCGCATCGAGCTTGGGATGCTCTCGGAGATGATCAGTTGCGCCGTCGGGTAGTCGCGGCCCAGCGCGACGCCGATGCCGAACAGGCACACCACCAGCCACAGGAAGCTCGAGCTGACGACGACGAGGCACAGGAAGGCGATGAAGATGAGCATCTCGGCGATGAACATCGTCCGCCTGCCGTAATAGTCGGACAAGCCGCCCAGCGCGCTCGCGCCGACCAGGATGCCGGCCAGGCTCGCCGCTCCGACCATCCCGTGCTGGACGGCGCTCATGCCGAATTCCTTGGCGATCAGCGGCATCGCGACACCGGTCATGAACACGACCAGGCCTTCGAAGAACTTGCCGAACGCGGCGAGCGACCAGATGCGCCATTGCATCGCGGTCATCGGCGTGGAGGAGACGCCGGTTCCGTCCGGCCATAGCGGCCGCTCGTCGATATACGATTGGACGGATCGTGCGCTGGACGCCACCGGCTTGCTGAGGACGTCGTCCGGCATGACACACCTCGCGGAAGCGTTACGTCACGCCGGGTGGTTACCGCCGCGGATCAATAGGGTCCAATGACAGAACCGAGTCGGTTCCGACGCGGCCGACGGCGACCGCTATCACGGCCATGCGATGGCGCAGCGCCCCGGACAAGTCCGGTCATCCAGCGTTGATTGTGCCGGCGCGGTAACCATCTATACAGATAGAAGCAACGCCCCGGCGATGCCGCGGACAGGCGGCCTTCCTTGCGATGCACTGAACCGACCGGTAGCGCGGGCGAGTACTTCCGTGCGGATCGACATACGTCGCGCACAACCTTTGAGAAGGACTTGAAATCATGGATAAAGACCGGGTCGTCGGATCAGCGAAAGAGATCAAAGGTTCGATCAAGGAAACTGCCGGCAAGGTGCTCGGCGACGCCAAGCTGCAGGCGGAAGGCCATGCCGAAAAGCAGGAAGGCAAGGTGCAGAACGCTGTCGGTGGGTTGAAGGACGCCGTCCGAGAGATCGCCAAGGAATGAACGTCCGCTGACTGAAATTCGGGTCCAGGGGAGTACCGGTTCGGAAGAGGCAGTCTCCTCTCCCCTGGATCAGATGGCGCGAAACCACTTCCGGCACGACGACTAGGCCAACCGTCAGCGCCATTCACGTACGGAGCGCACTACAATGAGCACCATCCTCATCGTCATCCTGCTCATTCTTCTGTTGGGCGGTGGCGGCGGTTACTACGGCTACAATCGGTATGGCGGGCCTGGGCTCGGTGGAATCCTCGGCCTGCTCTTGATCGTGCTGATCGTGCTGTGGGCGCTTGGGATCTTCAGCGTCCATATGCATTAGCGCACGTTCGGCGAAGGCGGAATCGCCGGAGCCGTGACCCATGCGCCGACATCGAGATGCTCCACAGCGTGATCGGGTCAGTCAGACCAGATCACGCGGGGCCGGCATGATTCCGGAGGCCGGCGCCGACGGACCCAGATCAGCATCAGTCGGATGTGCCAGCGGATGGTGCAGCTCGACCAATCGTTTCAATCGTTCCGACAGCACGTGCGTGTAGATCTCCGTCGTCGCGATGTCGGCGTGCCCGAGCAGCGTCTGCAGGCTGCGCAGATCCGCCCCCCGCGCCAGCATGTGCGAGGCGAACGAATGCCGCAGCACGTGCGGCGACACCCGTGCCGGATCGAGCCCCGCCTCCAGCGCGCACGCCTTCAGCAGCAACGCAAACCCCTGCCGCGTCATCGCGCGCCGCGCATCTCGGCCGGGGATCAGCCAGCGCCCCTCCGGCACCGCCAGCGCCGCCGCCCGCGCCGGCTCCGATAGCGGCACGATCCGCTCGCGCCCCCCCTTGCCGCGCACGGTCAGCACCTGCCCGCCCCGCACCAGCGCCGCACGCGGCAACGCCAGCAGCTCGGAGATGCGCAGCCCGGTCGCGTACAGCACCTCCAGCCCGGCATGCAGCACGGGGTGGCGGGCGGCGGCGCCCAGCAGCGCGTCCACCTCCGCCTCGCTGAGGTATTTCGGCAGCGCCTTGCCGAGCCGCGGCGCCTCCAGCAGCTCCGTCGGATCGTCCGCCCGCACGCCCTCGCGCAGCAGGAAGCGCTGGAACTGCCGCAGCGCCGACAGCCGCCGCGCCACCGTCCGGCTCGACGCCCCCGCCAGGCTCGCCTGCCAGGCGCGCAGCAGCGCCGCGTCGGCCCCGGCGAGCGTCGCCCCCCCCGCGCGCGCGAACGCCTCGGCGTCGCGCAGGTCGGCCGCATAGGCGGCCAGCGTGTTGCGCGCCGCCCCGCGCTCGGCCGCCATCATCTCCAGGAACGCCTCGACGTGACGGTCCATGCCCCGGTCCACCGCCGGGGCGGCGCGGCGGGTCAGTGCTGCCCGAAGCTGTCGTTCGGCAGCACCTTGGACACCGGGTGCCGCGCCGGCGTCGGCGGGAACTCGCCCAGCACGACCATGCCGGCCACGAGGGCCAGCACGAACGCCACCAGCATGATCAGGAAAAATCGGCTCATGAACCCGCTGGGTGCCTTCGGCTGCCAAGAAACCCGGGCGGCCCGCATCTTGGCCAGCCCGGCGGCGCGTGTGCTAACGTTCAGTGACATGACAAGCAACTCCGTGCTCCGGGAGCCGCCGGCGAGCGCGCCGGACTGGCTGGCGACCGGCGAGCACGGCCTGCGCGACGCCCGGGCGGGGACGTCTCGCGGGGTGGTGCTCGTCGGACTGATGGGGGCGGGCAAGACCTCGATCGGCCGGCGGCTGGC
>DATEQV010000222.1:0-9498 GCA_035272265.1 Acidisphaera sp.
CGGCGGTGGTGAACGCGGTGCTGGACGCGCTGGCACCCCTCGGCGTGCGGCACATCGACATGCCAGTGACGAGCGAGCGGGTGTGGCGGGCGATCGAGGCGGCCCGGGGCAGCGGCAGTTAGGCGGCGGCGTCCATCGACCGGCGCGCCTGTCTCAGGTCGTAATTGGTTTGCAGGTTCATCCAGAACTCGGCGCTGGTGCCGAAGCGGCGTGACAGCAGGATCGCCGTCTCGGCGGTGATCGCGCGCGTGCCGTTCAGGATGGCGGTGACGCGGTTGGGCGGTACGCCCAGTTCGCGGGCGAGGGCGCGGGCTGAAATGCCGAGGGGTACCAGGAACTCTTCCCGCAAACCCCGTCATTGCGAGCGAAGCGAAGCAACCCAGGGCCGCGCGGAAACCGTCTGTCACGCGGCCCTGGGTTGCTTCGTCGCTCCGCTCCTCGCAATGACGGAGCATGGCGCCGAGTCATGGACTCCTATAGCAGGTTTCGGCACAGCACCGTGGAGCCTACCGCCGCCGCGACAGCCCCGCAGCCACGAACCCGCCGTCCACCGCCAGCACGTGTCCGGTGACGTAGCTGGCGTCGTCGGAGCACAGGAACAGCGCGGCACCGGCGATCTCGTCCGGAGTGCCGTAGCGCGCCTGCGGCACTATCCGCGTCCAGCTGCGGCGGATCTCCTCGTCGTGCACCACCCGTACCAGCGGCGTCTCGATCGGGCCCGGCGCGATGACGTTGACGCGGATGCCGCGCTCGGCGAGCTCGACCGCCATCACTT
This sequence comes from Acidisphaera sp., assembly GCA_035272265.1. GTDB lineage: Bacteria > Pseudomonadota > Alphaproteobacteria > Acetobacterales > Acetobacteraceae > Acidisphaera. The sequence goes on from DATEQV010000222.1 coordinate 776, forward strand.
GGCTGAGATTCACGACGCCGGCCTTCGACGACCCATAGGCGGCGCGGCCGACGCTGCCGCGCATCCCCGCGACACTCGCGATGTTGACGATCGAACCGCCGCCCGTCGCCACCATCCGACGCGAACAAGACTGGCCGACCAGGAACGTGCCGCGCAGGTTGACCGCCATGATGCGGTCGAACGTAGCGACGGGCGTGTCCAGAAACGGAATGTCGGCGGCGATCCCCGCGCTGTTGACCACGCAGTCGATGCGGCCGCGGCGGGCGACGACCTCGTCCGCCATCCTCTCCACCGCATCGGCGTCGCTGATGTCGGCGACGATGTCGGCATCGTCGGTCATGTCGTTCGTCACCACCGTCGCACCCTCGGCGGCGAAGCGGGCCGCGATCGCGGCGCCGATGCCGGACACGCCGCCGGTGACCAGCGCCACCTTGCCAGCGAGGCGCATCACAGGAACCCCGTGCTGAACCAGGGCACGGCGGCGACCAGCACCAGACCCGCGAACACCGCTGCCAGGTACGGCCACACGCGCCGCATCGCCGCGTCCGGGTTCACCCGGCCGATCGCGCAGGCGGCGTAGTAGCCGACGCCGAAGGGCGGCGCGAACAGGCCGATGCCCATCGAAAGGATCACCACCATCGCGTAGTGGACCTCGTTGATCCCCACCGCGCGGGCGCTGGGGAACAGCAGCGGGCCGAACAGCACGATCGCCGGGATGCCCTCCAGCACGCTGCCGAGCACGACGAACGCCGCGATCGACACCGCCATGAACCCCGCTGCCCCGCCCGGCATCGACGCCATCGCCGTCGCCAGCTGGCGCGAGAAACCGGACTGCGTCAGCGCCCAGGCCATCCCCGTCGCGGTGCCGATGATCAGCAGGATCGCGCCCGACAGCGCGGCCGTCTCGAGCAGCATCGGGTAGATCCGCCGCCAGTCGAACTGGCGGTACAGCAGCAGGCCGGCGAGCACGCCGTAGCCGATGCCGATGGTCGACACCTCGGTCGCCGTGGCGATGCCGTCGACCACCGCGAAGCGGATCAGGAACGGCAAGGCGAGCGCCGGCAGCGCCACCAGGAAGGTCCGCAGCACCACGCGCCCGGGCGCGCGCGTCACCCCGGCCAGCTGCTCGCCGCCCGAGCGTGCACGGGCGATGATCGCCAGCCCAACCGCCAGCACCGCCGCGGGTACCATGCCGCCGGTGAACAAGGCGGCGATCGACACGCCGGTCACCGAGCCGATGGTGATCAGCACGAGCGACGGCGGGATCGTCTCGCTCATCGCGCCCGACGCGGCGAGCAGCGACACCAGCTCGCCCTCGTCGATGCCGCGCGCCTTCATCTCCGGGAACAGCACCGGCGCCACCGCGGCCATGTCGGCGGCCTTCGAGCCGGAGATGCCGGAGACCAGATACATCGCGCCCAGCAGCACATAGGCCAGGCCGCCGCGCACATGGCCGAGCAACGACGCCAGGAACGCCACCATCGCACGCGCCATGCCGGTCATCTCGATCAGCAAACCCAGGAAGACGAACAGCGGCACCGCAAGCAGGATCAGGCTGCTCATGCCCTCGTCCATGCGGCTGACCACCACGCTGAGCGGCATGTGCGTCAGCGTGCCGAGATAGGCGAGCGTTGCCAGCCCGAAGGCGAAGCCGATCGGCACCGACAACAGCACGCCGGAGCCGAGCAGCAGCACGAAGAACAGCACGAGGTTCCAGTTGCCGATCACCTTCAGCAGCGGCGCGGCCGCATACAGCACCACGCCGAGCACCAGCAGCGCGCCGAGCCCGGCCGCCGCGTCGCGCCGCGGCAGCCGTGCGAGGCGCGTCAGCGCGGTGGCGATCATCAGCACCGCGCCCACCGGCATCGCCGCGACCCGGAACGTGTCGTGCAGATCCAGCGCCGGCGTCTGGATCCACCACTGCTCGGCGGCGTAGTCGTAGGCCGGCTGCAGGATCAGCAGCAGGAACAGCGCGACCGCACCGGCGGCCAGCGCCTCGCAGCGGGCCGCCCAATGCAGCGACATCCGCGAGACCAGCGCCGTCAGCCGCATGTGCTCGGCGCGTTGCAGTGCGATCACCGCGCCGAGCATCGCCAGCCACAGGAACAGGATCGACGCCAGCTCGTCCGACCACACCAGCGGCGCATGCAAGACGTAGCGGGACACCACGCCCGCGAACAGCACGCCGATCTCGGCCAGCACGAGCAGCGCCGCCGGCACCTCGGCCACGATCCGCAACAGGCGCTCGCCCCAGGGCAGGGCGGCGGGCGGCGCCTGTGCGGCGACGAGCGTGGTCACGCCAGCTTGCCGACCGACGCTTCCAGCAGGCCCCATTCCTGGTCGCCGAACTTGCCCTTCCAGGTCTCGTAGAACCCGGCCTTCTGCAGCGTGGCGCGGAATGACGGCTTGTCGACCTCGATGAAGATCAGGCCCTTCTTCTTCAGGTCCGCCTCCACGCTGTCGTTCAGCTGGGCGATGTCGTCACGCTCCTCCAGCGCCGCGCGGTTCAGCTCGCGGGCGACGATCGCCTGCGCGTTTTCCGGCAGCGCCTGCCACGCCCGCTTGTTGGCGAGCATCCAGAACCCGTCCCACATGTGCGAGGTCAGCGAGCACGAGGTCTGCACCTCGTACAGCTTGGCGATCTGGATCAAGGTCAGCGGGTTCTCCTGGCCCTCGGCGATCTTGGTCTGCAGGGCGGAATAGACCTCGCTGAAGTTGATGCTCTCGGGCGAGGCGCCGAAGGCCTGGAACATGCTGGTCCACAGCGGGCTGACCGGCACGCGGATCTTGAAGCCCTTGAGGTCCTCGGGCGTCTTGATCTGCCGCGTGCTGCTGGTGATCTGGCGAAAGCCGTTGTCGAACATCTTCTCCATGGCAACCAGCCCGCGCTTGTCGATCTCGCCGCGGACATAGGCGCCGAGCGGCCCGTCCATCGTCTTCCAGACCGTGTCGTAGTCCTTGAAGGCGAAGCCGACGCCGTTGATCGAGGCCGGCGGCACGAGCGTCGCCAGGATCAGGCCGGAGAGGGTGAAGAACTCCAGCGCGCCCGAGCGGAGCTGGCTCAGCATGTCGGTGTCCGAGCCGAGCTGGTTGTTGGGGAAGATCTGGATCTCAACCTGGCCGTGCGTCGCTTCCTTGATCCGCGCGCAAGCGTCGGTGATCCGCACCGACATCGGGTGGGTGGCCGGCGTGTTGTTGGCGTACTTATAGGAGAACTCGGCCGCGTTCGCCGGCCGTGAGCGGATGGCGAAGACGGGCAGCGCGGCGCCCGTGGCAAGCAAGGTCCGCCGACGGATCGGCATAAGCGTTCCCTCCGATGTTTTCGTTGCGCCGGACGGTGCTAACAAAACCCGCCCGCCGCCACCAGTCGCACGGTGCGCGGCAGAAGGGCGCGTTCTGGCGCTGGCCGCCGCGCCGCCCCGGGGGAACCACGAATCAACGCAGGAGATTGTCGGAATACCGGTCAAGCCTGGGTAAATAGCGCCCGGCGTCACGCAGACCGGACGAGGAGGCGACGCAGCGTTTCCTGGATGGCTTCAAGACCGTGCAGCCATCTTTGCGACTCGTCGCGCAGCCGAAACCGCCGCACAAAGGCAACCGACCGGTAGGTGACCGCGAATTTCATGGCCATGAAAGTGCATGGCCATGAAAACGGCCGAGCTTTCCTTCTGTCATCGAACCTTCATCGTACTGCAATAGACAGGTCTTTGCGCCTGCGTAGGTTGCCGCCGATCCGGGGGCGGCCCCCGGCAAGCAGCCTCGTCACGGCTGTAATCAGGTCCTAGGAGGCATCATGCGGCTCGTTACCACCGCGCTGGCCATTGCGCTGGCCGGCTTCGGATTCGTGACCGGCGTGCAGGCGCAGCAGATCACCGGCGCAGGCGCCACCTTCCCCGCCCCGATCTATACGAAGTGGGGCGAGATGGCGAAGAGCGCCATCGGTGTCGAACTGAACTACCAGGCGATCGGCTCGGGCGGCGGCCAGAACCAGATCCTGAACCGCACGGTCGATTTCGGCGCGTCGGATGCGCCGATGGACCCGGCGAAGCTGCAGTCCGGCAACCTGCTGCAGTTCCCGACCGTGATGGGCGCGGTGGTCGTGATCGTGAACATCCCCGACGTGCAGGTGAACCAGCTCAAGCTGACCGGCCCGGTGCTCGCCGACATCTTCCTCGGCAAGATCACCAAGTGGAACGATCCCGCGATCACCGGCCTCAACCCCGGGGTTAAGCTGCCGCGCCTGGACATCGCCTCGGTGCATCGTGCCGACGGCTCGGGCACGACCTTCGTCTGGGCGTCGTACCTGTCGGCGGTCAGCCCCGAGTGGAAGGACAAGATCGGCGCCGCGACCAGCGTGAACTGGCCGACGGGCGCAGGCGCCAAGGGCAACGACGGCGTTGCCGGCACCGTGAACAACACGCGCGGCGGCATCGGCTACGTCGAGTACTCCTACGCGTCGCAGAACAAGCTCGTCACCGCGTCTTTGCAGAACAAGGACGGCAAGTTCGTCGTCCCGAGCATGCAGGCGTTTGGCGACGCGGCCGCGCACGCCGACTGGGCGCACGCGCAGAACTACGCGGTGGACCTGATCAACCAGCCGGGTCCGACTGCGTGGCCGATCATGTCGACGACCTTCATCGAGCTGCCGAAGGACCCGAAGGACGCCACCCGCAGCAACAACGTCATGAAGTTCTTCGACTTCGCCTACTCCAAGGGCGATGAGGCAGCCGTAGGGCTGGAGTATGTGCCGCTGCCGCAGAGCGTGAAGGACTCCGTGCGTCAGGCCTGGAAGTCGCAGGTCCACTCTTGATCTGACGCGACCCCGCCGGTCAGGACGTCGTCATGCAACAAGCTGTGGCCCTTGCCGCCGCGCCCCCCGCCGCGGAGAAGCGGCGGGGGAGCGTGGGCGACCTCATCTTCGGCGGCGCCGCGTTCGCGTCGGGCGTGCTGGTCCTCGTGCTGCTCGGCGCCATCATCATCATTCTGTTCGTCGGCGGCTGGCCGGCGTTCCGGGAGTTCGGTGTCGCGTTCCTGACCAACGCGACCTGGGACCCGGTCAAGCACGTCTTCGGCGGCGCGGTGCCGATCTACGGCACCATCATCACCTCGATCATCGCGCTGCTCCTGGCGGTGCCGCTGGCGTTCGGCATCGCGTTCTACCTGACGGAACTGGCGCCCGAGTGGTTCCGCCGCCCCGTCGGCACCGCGATCGAGCTGCTCGCTGCCGTGCCGTCGATCATCTACGGCATGTGGGGCTTCTTCGTCATCGTCCCGATCATGGCGAGGACGATCCAGCCGCCGATCATCGACAGCCTGAACTGGCTGGCCGAAAAGACGGACGGCTGGCCGGTCATCGGCTGGATCACCGATCACCTGTCCGACCTGTTCTCCGGCCCGCCCTTCGGCACCGGCATCTTCACCGCCTCGCTGATCCTGGCGGTGATGGTGCTGCCGTTCATCGCGGCGACGATGCGCGACGTGTTCTCCACCGTCCCGCCGATGTTCAAGGAGAGCGCGTACGGGCTCGGCTGCACGACCTGGGAAGTCGTGCGCTCGATCGTGCTGCCCTACACCCGCACCTCGGTGGTCGGCGGCATCATGCTCGGCCTGGGGCGCGCGCTCGGCGAAACCATGGCGGTGACGTTCGTCATCGGCAACACCAACCGGCTGTCGGCATCGCTGTTCGCCGGCGGCAACACGATCGCCTCGATCGTCGCGCTGGAGTTCCCCGAGAGCCAGAAGGGAAGCCTCAAACTCGCCTCCCTGCTCGCGCTCGGCTTCATCCTGTTCGTCATCTCGTTCATCGTGCTGGCGATCTCGCGCTACCTGCTGCGGCCGCGGCTGAAGGTCTGATCGAATGAGCGCACCTTCCGCCGCACTCTCTCAACCCGGTCCCGGCAAGGACGTCGGCGTCGCCGACCTGCTGGGACGCCAACGCGCGCGACGCAACACGACGGTCAAGGCGCTCTGCGTGCTGTCGACCGTGATCGGCCTGGTGCTGCTCGCCTCGATCCTGGCCACGCTCATCTATCTCGGCTTCAACGGGCTCAGCCTGCGGGTGTTCACCGAGCAGACGCTGCCGGCCGGCTCGAACGGCGGCTTGCAGAACGCGATCATCGGCAGCCTAATCCAGACCGCGATCGGCACGGCGATCGGCACGCCGATCGGGCTGATGGTCGGCACCTACCTCGCGGAATACGCGCGCGGCTCGCTGCTGGACAACGCGATCCGCTTCGTCTCCGACGTGCTGCTGAGCGCACCGTCGATCCTGATCGGCCTGTTCGTCTACGAGATCGTCGTGCTCAACACCGGCGGCTTCTCCGGCTGGGCAGGATCGATCGCGCTGGCGATCATCGTCATCCCGATCGTGGTTCGCACCACGGAGGACATGCTGCGCCTGATCCCGACCGCACTACGCGAGGCGACGGTGGCGCTGGGCGCGCCGAAGTGGAAGATGATCACGCAGGTCTGCTACCGCGCCGCCCGCGAAGGCATCCTGACCGGTATCCTGCTCGCCATCGCGCGCGTGGCCGGAGAGACCGCGCCGCTGCTGTTCACCAGCTTCGGCAACCTCAATCCTTCGTATAATCTGAACGACGCCATGGCGAGTCTGCCGACGACGATCTATGCATACGCGAGTTCGGCGTACCGCGACTGGGTCGACCTGGCCTGGGTCGCGTCGATGCTGATCACGTTCGGCGTCCTTGGCTTGAACATCGCCGCTCGCAGCCTTTTGCGACGAAGCAACTGAAAGACCGCGGATGAGCAGCACGATGGCCAGCGATCACACCGAACCCGTCAAGCTCGACTCGAGCCGGATGCGCTCGGAGACCGCGCTCGGCGCGGAGAAGATTACCATCCGCAACCTCGACTTCTTCTACGCCGACAACCGTGCGCTGAAGGCGATCAACCTCGACCTCCCGGAAAAGCGGGTGACCGGGATGATCGGTCCGTCGGGCTGCGGCAAGTCGACCCTGCTGCGGGTGCTGAACCGGATGTACGACCTCTATCCCGGGCAGCGCGCGACCGGCGAGGTGATGATGGACGGCGAGAACATCATCGCCCCGTCCGTCGACGTGAACCACCTGCGCAGCAAGATCGGCATGGTGTTCCAGAAGCCGACGCCGTTCCCGATGACGATCTACGAGAACATCGCCTTCGGCGTGCGGCTGCACGAGAAGCTGTCGAAGTCGCAGATGGACGAGCGGGTGGAATGGTCGCTGACGCGCGCGGCGATCTGGGGCGAGGCGAAGGACCGGCTGAACACCTCGGCCATGGGCCTGTCGGGCGGACAGCAGCAGCGCCTGTGCATCGCCCGCACGATCGCGGTGCACCCGGACGTGATCCTGTTCGACGAGCCGACCAGCGCGCTCGATCCGATCAGCACGCTGAAGGTCGAGGAGCTGATCGACGAGCTCAAGCACGAGTTCACCATTGCGATCGTGACGCACAACATGCAGCAGGCCGCGCGCTGCGCCGATCAGGTGGCGTTCTTCTACCTCGGCGAGATGGTCGAGGTCGGCAGCGCGGCGCAGATCTTCACCGCGCCCAAGCAGAAGCGCACCCAGGAATACATCACCGGGCGGTTCGGCTGAGATGGCGGACGAACACACTCCAACCGGACAGCCGGGGCACACCGTGCGCAGCTACGACGATGAACTGACACGTCTGGGTGCCATGCTCGCCGAGATGGGCGGGATCGTCGAGAACCAGGTCGGCCTCGCGGCCGAGGCGGTGATGGAAGGCGACACCTCCGCTGCGACGCGCGCGGTCGAACTCGACCCGGAGGTCGACGAGCTGGAGCGCGAGGTGGAGCGGTTCGTCATCCGCCTGCTCGCCCTGCGCCAGCCGGTCGCCGACGACCTGCGCAGGGTCGTGGCCGCGCTGAAGATCACCGGCGACCTCGAGCGCATCGGCGACTACGCCGCCAACGCGGCCAAGCGCAGCATCGTGCTGGCGCAGTACACGCTGCCGTTCAACTTCTCCGCGCTCGGCAACATGGCGCGCATGGTGCAGCAGAACCTCAAGACGGTGATCGACGCGGTCGGCCAGGGCGACGCCGAACTGGCGGCGGAGGTCTGGCGGTCGGACCGCGTGATCGACGACCTCTACACCTCGATCTTCCGCGAGTTGATCACCTACATGATGGAAGATCCGCGCAACATCACGCCCTGCACGCATCTGCTTTTCATCGCCAAGAACCTCGAGCGGATCGGCGATCACGCGACCAACGTCGCCGAGACGGTCTACTACGCCACCACCGGCGAGAGCCTGCCGGACGTGCGGCCAAAGGGCGACACCACGGCCTTCTCCGTGGTCCGGCCGAAGGAATAGGCGCCGCGACATGGGGGTGACCGAAGCCACCAGCAGCCTCGCCAAGCCGCTGGTGCTTGTCGTCGAGGACGAGGCGGCGCTGGCGACGATGCTGCGCTACAACCTCGAGAAGCAGGGCTTCCGCGTCGAGGAGGCGGCCGACGGGCAGGAGGCGCTGACCCGCATCGCCGAGGCGGCGCCCGACCTCGTGCTGCTCGACTGGATGCTGCCGGTGATGTCGGGCATCGAGGTGTGCCGGCAGATCCGCAGGCGGACGCAGACGCGCGACCTGCCGGTCATCATGGTCACCGCGCGCACCGAGGATCAGGACGCGGTGCGCGGCCTGAACACCGGGGCGGACGACTACATCACCAAGCCGTTCAGCATGGACGCGCTGCTGGCGCGCATCC
>DATEQV010000223.1:0-5373 GCA_035272265.1 Acidisphaera sp.
GCGGCTGCTCGAACCCGGCCAGCCGCTTCTCCAACTCGGCGATCCGAGCCAGCGCCGCTTCCAGCTGCCCGACCAGCGAGAGGATGAGGGCATCCTTCTCCGCGGGGCTCAGCTTGCTCAGGTCGATGGCGGGCGTCACCCCGATGTTGAATCGGGTCACGCGTCATCGCGTCAACCGCGATCGCGATCCATATCAACGTTGCCGACCTGATAATCTGCCACACTGAGCGCCGTTGACTGGAACGAAGCCAGCCACCCGAAGCCAGGAAGGCCGCATGAGCGAATCAATCGATTGGATGCTGTGTGACACGAAGTCGGTCGACGCAATCGAGGAAGATCCGACTACGAACTCAGACCTGATGGGCAGTCACCCGATCGTGGGATGGGTCGTCGGCTCGAAAGAGCCTGTGGTGCCTTCGGGCTGGGACGCGACGCTGACGCTCGACGCCAACTCGCTCGGGGAGGTCCGGCGGGCTGTCGCGGCCGCCCCGGCGGATGGCGCCACTGCGATCCTATACGACAACGAGGACTGGTCCTACACGCCGCTGACCGAGCAGGAAATGCCGGCTGCCTCAATCGCATACGCGGCGTCTCAGGCGCACTCCGCGGGTCTGCAGTTCATCGCCGCGCCGGCGCCCGACCTGATGAAGATCGCTGATCCGCTGGGCAGCGGGACGGAGTTCGACAAATATCTGGCGATGGGCATACCGCAGGCTGTCGCGGCGTCTGGCGCGAATGTCTACGTAATCCAGGCGCAAGTCCTTGAGACGAACCCGGCGAGGTTCGCGGCTTTCGTCCACCAGTGCGCGGCGGCCGCTCGTGACCTGAACCCGCACATCGAGATACTGGCCGGGCTGTCAACGCAGCCGGACGGCAAGACGGTGACAGCGGCCGAGCTTGAGCAGTGCATCAGCCTGACGCCGGGGGGACGCTGCGGGCTACTGGATGTTCATCCCGTCGCCCGCGCCGTGGGCGCCGAACACGACAGAGTTCCTGCCGGGGACCGCCACGCAGGTGATCGACCACTTCGGGGGCTGTAATTGCTCACCCAGCCGCTACCCATGCCCGGGGTGAGCAATTACCACGAAGCTACGCAGCTTATCCATTTGGAACGTAAGCTCATTGATTTTGGATGGATCCGTAATGTCGTCTGAAAGAACAAAAAACCACGCACCAACGAAACCCAACGATAAGAGGTCAAGGAGAAGGACGCGCCTTGTCGCAACGCCGCTTCGGCCCTGCAAATATCGGTTATCCAGATATCTTTCGGCACCGAGATAAAACAACGCTACGAGAGACTGATGAACGTGATGAATTCCGCAAGTACGGCGCCCCCATCAAGAAGAAATTTGTTATTGTCAAGAATTGTCAAGCGCCTTCAAGGCCTGGATCGTCGTTCTAAAGCAGCTTGCGGTCGCCAAGCCGATAACGACGGCATACAGTCTCTTGATCTGCTCAATGGTTCTAATTCGGTCGTTTAGATACAGCTGTATCGTAGCTCGACGTGTCGCCTTGTCGTCGGGGCTGAGATGAGGACTTTCGTCCATAACCTCTCTCCAGAAACTCTGTCCTGTAGTTCGGCTTGCGCCAGACATTCGGGCGATGGCCGCCCTGATGTCCGTCCGATATCAGAATAATCTGGCCGTGTCCATATTGGGAGCACGACATCACGCCCGACTCTGCGGCCCCTGCTTCTTCGCCTCCTCCGCCGCGCGCCAGAGATACCACGCGGCGTAGCTGCGCCACGGCGCCCAGCCCTCGCCGATGGCCGCGAGTTCTCGCGGCTTCGGCTGCTCGGACAGCTGCATCAGCGCGCGGTAGCCGTCGCGCACGCCGAAGTCGTCCACCGGCAGCACGTCGGGACGGCCGAGCGTGAAGATCAGCAGCATCTCCACCGTCCAGCGGCCGATTCCGCGCACCTCGGTCAGGCGCGCGATCAACTCCTCGTCCGGCAGACGCGCGGCGGCCCGGCGCGTCGGCACCGTGCCGTCGATCGTGCGCAGGCACAGGTCGCGGATCGCGGCGATCTTGCTGCCGGAAAACCCGGTCGCGCGCAGTGTCGCGTCGTCGGCCGCCAGCACCTGTTCCGGCGCGGGAAACGGCGTGTCGGGGAACAGCGCGATGAAGCGCGCCAGGATCGCCTCGGCCGCGCGGCCGTGCAGCTGCTGGTGCGCGATCGCGCGCAGCAGCGCCTCGTACGGGCTGCGCTGCGTCGGCTTGAGGCGATACGCCCCGGCGCGATGGATCAGCGCGGCCATCTCCGGCTCGCGCTTCAGATGCAGGATCGCCTCGCGGGTCATGGCGCGCGCCCGATCGCGATGCTGGCCAACCCGATGCCGATCGCAATCGGCGCGACCGGCCACATCAGACGCCAGATGCGCGAGATGCGGCTCTCGCCCGCCAGGCTGCCGGCGACGGCATTGATCTGCGGCGACAGCAGGATCGCCGAGGCGCCGACGAAGTTCTGCACCGACGGCAGCAGCGCCGGCGCCAGCCCGTACAGCCTGCCCAGTTCCGCCTGCAACGTCATCGCCGTGCTGTTCGATCCCACATTCGTTCCTGCAACGAAGCCCGAGGCGGCGGCGACGAACGGCGCGGCAAAGGGTGCGAGACCGCCGAACGCACGCTCCAATGACGCTGCCAGCGCGTGCGGCACGCCCGCGCCGAACAGCCAGCGGGCCAGAATGACATAGATCAGGATCGCCAGGGCAGGCCGTCGTCCGCGCAGAAGTGCGGATTTCAGCTCGCGCGCGGGCACCGCATGGACAAGCGCCACGACAATCGCGGTTATCCACAGCGTCACCATCGGATGGTCGAGGCCGATCGCCGGAAACTCAGCGTAGGGTTGCAGACGCGGCGCCGAGTGCCACAGCCGCGTGCTGAGCAGCATCGCTGTCAGCAGCAGATACGGCGCGGCAACGACCAGCATGCGGCGGACGGCGTCCGCGTTGCGCGGCGGGTCGTCGGTCAGCAGGCGCGCGCACAGCACGATGCCCGTCGCGAGCAGCCCGCTCACTTCCCAGGCCAGCAGATGCGCCGCCGCGATCAGGAGCGCGCCGACCGAAGCGACCCACGCAAGCTGCGCCGGCCGGCGGCCGAGCGGCACGGGATGACCGGCCTGCGCCGCCGCACGCCAGAACAGCGGCAGCAGCAGCACGAACTACACCGCCGCCTGCACCGCGTTGCGCGCGGCGATCTCCTGCGCCGGCGGCCGAGCAGGAAGGCGGCGACGAACGCCGCGCCGACGACGTCGCGCGACGGTTCCGTGCCGGGCGGACGGCGCACGGCCGCGTGGAACAGCAGGCCGCCGAGCACGATGCCGACCGGCGGCAGGGCGAGCCAGGCCGCCTCCGTGGTGCGCACCGCGACGAAGTCCGGCAACGCCGGCCCGCCGACCGTGGCGACGATCGCGGGCAGGGCGCTCGCCAGCGCCGCGCCGCACGCGACGAACGGGCCGGCGCGGCCGCTGGCGAGCAGCAGCACGAGCACCAGCAGTGGCAGGGCCTGCAGCCAGATCACGGATGCCCGGTGCGCGCGCTTACAGCAGCCCGGCGGCGATGTTCACCGTCAGCGCGATGATGATCGTGTTGAACAGGAAACCGAGCAGCCCGTGCAGGGAGGCCAGCCGGCGCAACAGCCGCGCCGTGATCTGCACGTCGCTGACCTGGAACGTCATGCCCCGCACGAGCGCGAAATAGAAGAAGTCCATGTAGTCGGGATCGTCGGTGCCGGGAAAGATCAGGCCGCGGTCGATCTCCGTCCGTCCGGGCGCGGTCTCGTAGTATTCGTGCGCTTAGCGGTAGGCGAAGCTCGCCTGCAGCATCAGCCACGACAGGAACAGCGTCGCCGCAACCAGCGCGACGTGCAGGCCCTTGACCTCGGGCGACAGGTCCTTGGTGTTGGCGAACACGACGAAGATCGCGGCGAAGCTGAACGTCACGCCCGCGATGGTCAGCGCGAAGATCGTCCACTCGCCTTCCTGCTGCGCCTCAGCGTCGCGCGCCATATGCGCGTGCGTCTCGGTCAGGAACTTCGCGGCCGTCAGGGCCAGGAACACCAGCACGCCGACGTCCCAGGCGACGATCGCGCGGGTCCAGCCGGCGAGCGCCGACGGCAGGGCGATGGCGGCGATGACCCCGCACAACGCGCCGGCAAACAGCCGGGGGCGCCCCGCCACGATGCGGACGGGCAGGAATTCGAATGCTCTCATGGAACCGCGCGACGGGTGACGGCGGACTATGCCGTACGCGCCGACACGGGCAAGCGCTCGGCGAGCAGCGCGAAGAAGCCGTCGGTGTCGAGCCGCTCCATCACCTGATGCTTGCTGTCGCCGGGATCGCGCCGGTCGATCAGCGTGCGGCCGCGCAGCTTGCCTTGCGTGCAGACGACCTCGATCGCGGCGGGCCGTAGCTCGAACAGGTCGGGACGCAGCAGGAAGGCGATAGTGCAGGGATCGTGCAGCGTCACGCCCTCGGGCGCCGTCCGGAGCGACCGCGCGAGGATGTCGCAGGCCAGATCGAGGCCGGCGCCCGTTCGGGCGTTGCGCAACGCCGTGAGCCGCGCTCGGGTGGCCACCGCCTGCCGGGTCACCTCGAGCGTGGCCATCACCACCGGCGCGCCGCAGCCGAGCACCACGGCCAGCGCCTCGGGGTCCGAGGCGGCGTTGAACTCGGCCTGCGGCGTGACGTTGCCCGCACCCCAGGCGCCGGACATCAGGACGATGCGTGACACCTTGGCCGCGAGCGCGGGCTCGGTCGCCAACGCGAGCCCCAGGTTGGTGGCCGGGCCGATCCCGACGAGGGTCAGCTTGCCCGCGGTGACGCGAAGGATGTCGCGGATCGCGTCGGCGGCGAGGCCGGGCGTGACGGTGCCAGGCGGCAGCGTGTGGGCGAGGCCAACGAGGCCGTCGTCGCCATGGACGTGCGCCGCGTCGGTGTAGCGGCCCAGGATCGGCCGGTCGGCGCCGGCGATGACCGGCGCGGCACAGCCGGTGAGGGTCGCGAGACCGGAGGCGTTCCGCAAGGTTTCGGTCAGGCCGACATTGCCGGCCGAGACGGTGATCGCGCGCAGGTCCAGCTCGGGCGAGGCGAAGGCCAGGAGCACGGCCAGCGCGTCGTCGACGCCCGGGTCGCAGTCGATCAGGACAGGAAGGGCCGCGGGCGGGCTCATCCCGCGCGCGGCCCTTCTGCCATCAGGCAGCCTGCAGGCTTAATTGCCGGGATAGCTGTAGTAGCCCGGGGCGTAATAGGCCGGCGGCGGATAGTAGGCGTAGGGCGGGTAATAGTAGGGGTAGGGCGCATAGTAAGGGGCCGTAGCCGCGGCGCCCACCGCCGCGCCAGCCACCGCCGCGCCGGCCACCGCCGCGCCGGCACC
>DATEQV010000224.1:0-6376 GCA_035272265.1 Acidisphaera sp.
GCGTTCGCGTCTTCCGGCCGCCGCTCCAGCCGCTGCTTGCGGGAGAACGCGAGCAGCTGGCGCGTCAGCGTGGCGGCGCGCTGCGCGGCACCCATCGCACTCGCCGCCCACTGGCGCGGGCGCCCGTCCGGCACGCTGTCGTGCAGCAGTTCGAGGTTGCCGGTGATCGCCGTCAGCAGGTTGTTGAAGTCGTGCGCGACCCCGCCCGCGAGCTGGCCGATCGCCTGCATCTTCTGCGCCTGCCGCAGCTCCTCTTCGAGCCGCGCCTGCTCGGTGATCTCGCGCGACGAGCCGATCAGCCGCACCACGCGCCCCGCCGCGTCGCGCAGCGGCACGATCAGCACGTCGAACAGCCCCTCGCCGGCGGGATAGGGCATGCGCTCGGTGGTGCGGAACGGCGCGCCGGGTCCGGCGCGCGAGGTCGCGGCCGCACGCAGCACGGAGCCGAGGCGCGACCACATCTCGGGCGGCATTGCGCCGGGCAGAAGCTTGCCGGCGATCTGCGCGTTGGTCAGGCCGATGCGCCGCTCGCCGAACGAGTTGTAGCCCTCGTGGACGAAGCTGCCGTCCGGCTCGACGCGGATGGTGAACAGGATGTCCTCGACTGTGTCGCAGTAGCCGCGATAGCGCGCCTCGCTCTCGGCGAGCCGGGCGGTCGCTTCGCTCAACTCCAGCGTGCGCTCCGCAACGCGATGCTCAAGCTGCTCGGCGAAGTCCTGCAGCGCCGCCTCGCGCGCCTTGCGCGCCGTGATGTCCAGGAAGGTGCCGTTGAGGCGCACCGGACGACCGGCCGGATCGAAACTCGCGGCGCCCTTGGCCTGCAGCCAGCGCACCTCGCCGGTCGCAGGATCGCGGATTCGGAAATCAACGTCGCACACGACGCGGAGCAACGGGTCCATCGCGCGCGTGATCGCGGCGTCCACCCGGGCGCGATCGTCAGGCTCGATGCGGTCCAGGAAGGCCTTGGGGGTCACCCGCTCTTCTTGCGCGAAGCCCAGCAGGACGCGCGCGCGGGGCGAGAGCGTGCTGACGCGACGCCGCAGATCGCTGCTCCACAGGCCGAGCTCGCCCGCATCTACCGCAAGTCGCAAGGTCTCCTCGCTCGCCGACAGCGCGGCGGCGGCGGCAATGCGCGCGATCAGGCTGGCGCGCAGTGCCGCGCCGATCAGCGCCAGGAAGGCCGCCACCAGCGCGAACAAGGTCAGGTTGAAGGTCATCAGCTGCGGCGAGCTGTGCGCCCACAGCCCGGCCGCCGGCGTCAGCAGCTCCCAAGCGAGGATGCACCCCAGGGCGGCAAGCCCGGGACCCGCGCCGCAGAACGCCGCGGCAACCAGCACGGTCGGGTAGAAGAGCGCGAAGGTGAGCGCGCCCGGCACCAGCCGGTACAGCAGCTGCAGCAGCGCGATCGACGAGACCGCCAGTCCGACGCCGACCAGATAGCGCACCGGCCGGCTGACGGTGGCATCGAGGTCGCCGATCAGGCGAGTGATCCTGGGCAGTCCCCTGGGCAGTCCCTGCATCCGGTGTCCTGAGCCGATCGGGCCGCACCGGAATGTGAGCTTGGTTAAGCCGTCTTCAATGCGGCTCTGCAACCGTCGCGCGCAAGTCCGCGCATTTTGCAAAAGCCCGCGCATTTTGGGCTGGCCCGCACATTTTGCGCCGGCGAACGGCGTGGTATCGGTGCGCGATGGGCTATTGGGGCAAGTTGATCGGCGGGATGGCCGGCTTCGCGATGGGCGGGCCGTTCGGCGCCATCATGGGCGCGGCCATCGGCCATGCTGCCGACACCGGCGCGGCCACCGCGTTCGACAGCATGAGCAGCGTGGGCTTCCACCCGTTCGGCTTCATGCATCCGGCGCGCATCGCAGCCCTGCTCGGCGGGCGCGATCAGCTGTTCGCGATCGGCGCGGTCGTGCTGTCGGCCAAGCTTGCGAAGGCCGACGGTCCGGTGAAGCGCGTGGAGATCGACGCCTTCAAGCAGCAGTTCCGCGTGCCGCCGGAATCGGTGCGCGACGTCGGCCGCCTGTTCGACCAGGCGCGCGACAGCAACGAGGGCTTCGAGCCGTATGTCGACCAGCTCGGTGCCGCGTTTTCCGACAATCGCGGGATGCTGGAGGACGTGCTCGCGGCACTGTTCAACATCGCCCGCGCCGACGGCCCGGTGAACCGCGCCGAGCACGCGTTCCTGCTGCGCTGCGCGAAAGGCTTCGGCCTGGACGAGCGTGCCTGGGACCGCGCGCGCGGCGCCTCGGCGCGGATGCCGTCCAACACCAGCGAGCCCGAGCCGTACGGCGTGCTGGGAATCGCGCGCAGTGCGACCAGCGAGGAGGTGCGCGCGCGCTGGAAGCAGCTGATGCGCGAGAACCATCCTGACAGCCTCGCTGCGCGCGGCGTGCCGGCGGAGTTCGTCGCGCGCGCCAACGAAAAGGTGGCGCTGATCAACGCCGCCTGGGACCGCATCAAGCGCGAGCGGGCGATCTAGCGCCGGTGGTGCGTCCGCGGATCGCCGCGCGCGACCTGCCGAGCCCCAACCACGACGCGCGTCCGGCGGATCAGCCGATCGACATGCTGATCCTGCACTACACGGGCATGCGCTCGGCCGCCGAGGCGATCGAGCGGCTGCGCGATCCCGCGCCGCCGACCCGCATCCCCGTCTCGTCGCACTACGTCGTCGAGGAGGACGGCACCGTCCGGCGCCTGGTGCCGGAGGAACGGCGCGCGTGGCACGCGGGCGTGAGCTACTGGCGCGGCCACCGCACGCTGAACGGCCGCTCGATAGGCATCGAGATCGTCAACCCCGGCCACGAGTTCGGCTACCGCCCGTTCCCGGCGATCCAGCTCGCCGCGGTGTGCGACCTCTGCCTGGACATCATCGACCGGCATCCGATCCCGCGGCGGAACGTCGTCGGCCACAGCGACGTCGCCCCCGACCGCAAGCAGGATCCGGGCGAACTGTTTCCGTGGCAGGACTTCGCGGACAACGGCGTAGGCTTGTGGCCGGCCGGGCCGGCTGCGGGCGCCGGGCCGACGGATGCCGCGGACCTGTTGCGCGCGATCGGCTACGACGTGCCGCCGGACGCCGACGCGGGCGTGGGCGCGATCGCGCTGACGGCGTTCCAGCGGCACTGGCGGCCGGAGCGCGTGGACGGCCAGGCCGATGCCGGAACGCTGGCGCAGCTGGCCGCGGTTGCCGCGGAGTGCGACCGGGGCTGACAGAAGCGCACGCGGCCAATGGGGGGAACAACGACGATGAACGATCGCGCCGACCAGTCGCATGCCGCGAGCTTCAATGCAGCCGAGATCGGCGCGCTCGCGCACCTGTATCGCGGCGAGCTTTACCGCAGCACCGTCTGGCGAACGCGGCTCGATGCGACGACCAACTGGGCGGTCGTTTCCACCGGTCTCGCCTTGTCGCTCACCTTCAGCAGCGAGTCCGCGTCGCCTCTGCCGCTCGTGCTGGTGGGGCTGCTGGTCGCCGTATTCCTGAACATCGAAGCGCGGCGCTACCGCTTCTTCGACTTCTGGCGGGTCCGCGCGCACATCCTGGAGACCCAGTTCTTCGGCCCGGTGCTGCTCGGCCAGGGCGTCAACGTCGCCAACGGCTGGAATCAGGTGCTGCATCAGGACTACGTGCGGCCGCGGCTGCACATCACCTATCTGGATGCGGTGGGACGCCGGCTGCGGAAGAACTACGCCTGGATCTTCACCATCCAGGCGATCTCGTATTTCGGCAAGCTTCTGATCCATCCGACAGCGGTCGAAACCTTCGATCAGCTGCTCCACCGCGCGACCATCGGGCCGGTGCCGGGCGGCCTGGTACTGCTCGCCGGACTGGTGTTCCATTCGTCCTGGGCGGCATTGGCGATTCTGACTGTGCACGCCCGCCGGGGTAGAGGGCTGGTGCGCGCAAGCCCGACCGAGGATCGCGTGCTCGACCTGGCGCGGAAGGCAGCGTGAACCTGAGGTTCCCATTCCGAAGCCCGTCGAACATCGGACTCCAGACTGGGACACTCGGAAACCACACTTGGAGTGGCCTGCTTAGGCGACCGGCGGATCCGAGAACGCATCCCAGAGCTGAAGGGTCGCCCGCAAATCAGGCTGGAACCGCCGTGCGGCTTCGATCACCGCGGCCTTGTGACGGTCACGGAATTCGGCCGCCGCCCGGCCGCCGATCCGGCGCCGCAAGGTCGGATGCATGTCGTTGAGGAAGGCCATCGACGATTTCATCAGGCCGAGCCGGACAAGCTGACACGAGTCCTCGTAGCGGACGCTGTTGGCGTCGGCGAGCGTCAGGTCCGGCCTGTCCGACGCCGTCTGCGCATATCGCGCGTAGCTGGCAGCGTGACTGCGGTCGCCGCGCGCCACCTCCGCCGTCACGAAGTCGGAAAAGTTCTGCATGTACTTGAAATGAAGCAGAACGCCGGTGACGTCGGCCAGCCGGATCACCGAATGCGAGTGGGTCACAAGCTTGTAGGAGATGCCCCGACGCCAGCGGATGAGCGGTGTCTTGCGAAGCACCGCCACTACCTTGTCGTCGCTCTCCTCGGCGAAGACGCGGCGTCGCATCCCGCCGCGGATTCCGATCCGGGGAAAGCGCGTCGCGACGGTGGCGTCGTAGCCCGCCGGATCGAAGAGCGGAAACGCGGCGACCAGCGACCCGCCGGCCTGGTAGGTCGCGTCGGCGGGCGGCCCCCCCGGATACATGTCGAGCATCAGGGCAAACAGGCCCTCGTATCCGCAACGGTCGAAGTATCGAGACAGGTCGTGCAGGTCGAACCGCTCGACCGCGGGGAAGCAGAGAAACTCGTCGCCGTCGAGCGTCAGGCACCAATGGCCATGGCCGAACCGCTCGCGCAGCGCATCGGTCCACTGACGCCCGGCGTCGGTGTCGCGGAAGCTGGCGGCCGTGTAGAACGGCACGACATCAACCGCGCCGTTCAGGATCGCCGGCGTATCATCCGTCGAGTTGTTGTCGACGACGAAGAAGCGGTTCACGCCAAGCCTGCGGTAGTGATCCAGGAACGCCGGCAGCCGGACCGCTTCGTTTCGCATGGTGGCGAACACGAGAATGTCGCCGTCCTTCACCGGCTCGTAGCTCGACGCCAGGGCTCTGACCGGCAGGTCTGCGAAGGCGCTGATCATGAGTGCCCCGACATCGCGTCCCGCTCGACGACGAAGTGCGTGGCGCGCGACCAGCATTCGCTACAGAACAGATACGGTCAAGCTGGGGCTCAGCGCCGGTGGTCGATGCCGCTGTCGCGGCGGCCGACCCTACGCCCGCACGTGCGGCTCGGCGCGGCGGCCGGCTTCGTACAGCGCGGTCAGCCGCGCCTCGCCCACCAGCATCTTGCTCGACATCGGCAGCGCGGCCAGCTCCGCCTCGTCGGCATACGTCACCAGCCGCACCGATTTCGGCAGCAACGCCAGCTCCGCCTCCAGCGCGGACATGCAGGCGATCTCGTTCAGGCGGTTGAAGATCTCGGTCGCACTGCGCGGCACCTGCGCGCGGCGCACCGGCAGCGCGCGCACCAGAACGATCTCGTCGGGCGGCGCGGGCCACAGCAGCGGCTGCAACGGCGGGTTGCGCGAATACGCGCCGTCCCAGAACGCGCGGTCGCCGATCTCCACCGGCGGAAAGACAAACGGCAGGCAGGCCGACGCGACCAGGATCTCCACGTCGATCGCCGCATTGTCGAACAGCACCGCCTGTCCGGTCTGCACGTCGGTCGCCGCCACCGTCAGGTGCGGCGCGGCCCACGCGTTCAGCAGGTCGCGCCGCACCACGCCCTCGAGCAGCTTGCGCAGCGGCGCGTGGCCGGACGGGTTGAGCAGCGTCGGGCTGAACAGCCGCATCGTCGCCTCGAACCCCTGCCACAGCATGTCGCTGCCCCACAGGAAGTCCCAGCCCCACAGCCACGGATGCAACGCCTGCGCGTGCGCCACCTTCATCCACAACTGGCGCATCGCCTTGCGCGCCGCCGGCACGCCGCCCTCTGCCAGGCCCTGCACCAGCACGGTGCCCAGGATCGCGCCCGACGACACGCCGGAGACGGCGACGATCTCGACGTCCTCCTCCAGCAACCGGTCGACCACGCCCCAGGTGAACGCCCCATGCGCGCCGCCGCCCTGCAAAGCCAGTGCAACCCGTCGTATCGTCATCGTCGAAGCATCCAGAGACAGCGGGCGCGCGAGAGATCACGGAACCGGCAGGCGTGCAAGCAGGCGCGCCGCGCGCCAGCAGTTCTCAATGCGATTGAGTCGCGTTTGCGCGGGTATGGTCTGCCGAGTAGGTGGGGACGTTGCCGCCCCCACCCCTCACAGACCCGGACGTGCGGATTTGCCGAGTCGGCCCGGGGAGTTTCACCCCGAGCCGCTC
>DATEQV010000225.1:0-5095 GCA_035272265.1 Acidisphaera sp.
GGGGAACGACAGGCCGGCGATGGCCTGGGCGGCGAAGCCGCCGCTCGTGCCGCTGAAGTTGTAGAGCGGCAGCGTCCCGTTCGCGCCGGTGAGCCCGATGTTGTTGGCGTCGCGCCACGCGTAGCCGGCGCCCCCGCCGAGGTACGGGAACAGCCAGGGCCAGCCGATGTCCAGGTCGAACATCGCGTTCGCCATCACGCCGTAGGTGCGGAACTGCCCTCCGGTCGACGTGGGCGCGGGCGTGCCCGTGAGCTTGTTGAAGTCGCTCTGCCGATAGTTGCCTTCCAGCTCGAGGCGCAGGCCGTTGCCGAACCCATACCCGGCGCTGCCGAGGGCGACCCATCCAGGCGCGCCCTGGATCCGCGACCCGCCGACCCACGGTCCGGGGAGAGTCGGCAGGACCGAACTGACGCCGACACCGTCACGCCAGTTGAAGCCGCCGTCGACGTTGACATAGAGGCCCTGGAAGGGCTGCGCGTATGCCGCGCCGCACCACGCGCCAGTCGCCATCACTCCGCTCGCAATCACGCCGCCAGCCAGCAGGGCGCGCTTGAACGTCATCGGCGGTGTCACTCCTTCGCTGTTCACCGGCGCCCGCCGGCGCATCGGCGCCCCGGGGGGCATTCTCAGGGATACCCCGGCGATGCCTCGGCGGACACAACCGCGATCATGGCGGTGCGGCCGCGCCCCCTCAATCGTGGTGCGTGTGGTTTCTGCACGCTGTTGCGCTGTAGCGACATACGGCAGGCGTCGGAACGGAAGAAGGGCGCCCCAAGGTTTCCCCCGGAGGCGCCCCATTCGCGGTTGCGTCGGCCTGGCCGACGATCAGCGGATGATGATCTCGACGCGGCGGTTCTGCGGCTCGCGCACGCCCGGACCGGTCGGCACCAGCAGATGCGTCTCGCCGAAGCCCTGGATGCTGATCGCGTTGCGCGGCACGCCGTCGCGCACCAGTTCCGCGGCAACCGCCTCGGCACGACGCACCGACAGGCCCTGGTTGTAGCGCGGGGTGCCCGAGGTGTCCGTGTAGCCATTCACCTCGATCCGCGTGTACTGGACCTTGGTCGACGCGTCGGCCGCCTCGCGGATGATCTGCTGCGCCCGCGCCGTCAGCGTCGCCTTGTCCCAGTCGAAGAACACGAGGTAGCTGCGCGTCGGCTGGACCGGCGGCGGCGGCGGGGGCGGGGGCGGGGGCGGCGGGGCGACGTTGAAGGCGTAGCGGAAGCCGACCAAGCCTTCCTGGTTGCCGACGCTGTTGAACGTGTAGCGGGTGGGCGTGACCCGCGCCGTCCCGATCGTCGGACCCGGCGTCTCGACGTAGCCGTTGTAGGACTCGTTGCCGATCCTGGCGAAGTAGCGGTACTCGGCGGTGAACGACAGGCCGGGCACCGCCCCGATCGGCACCGCGAAGCCGGCGATGGCCTGCGCGGCGAAGCTGCCTTTGGTCTCCGAGACATTGCCGTAGTAGTTGAACGGGTTCGGCGAGCTCTGGAAGTTCAGCGTGACGTTCTGCCAGCCGTAGCCGGCGCCGACGCCGACATAGGGGTAGAAGCCGCCGATGCCGTACGGCGACAGGTCGAAGTCGTACAGGGCGTTCGCCATCACGGCGTAGATCTGGCTGCGGCCGCTCGCCGAGTTGGGGCCGGGCGTGCCAGTGATCTTGTTGACGCCGTTGTCGGAATAGCGGCCCTCGGCCTCGAACCGCAGCCCGTTGCCCAGGCCGTAGCCGACGCTGCCGAGGAGCACGTACCCGGTGCCGGTGTTGAGGTCGAGCGAGTTGGTGGTCGCCGTGAGCGGCCGGCCCGGAATGACCGGACCTGGCACCGTGATGCTGCCGATGCCCTGCTGCTCTTGATAGTTGAAGCCGGCGCCGAGGCCGACATAGACGCCGGTGACGGGCTGAGCCGATGCGATCACCGGCGCTGCGAGGATGGTCGCCGCGCAAAGCGCGCCACGAAAACGCATGGAAAGCCTCCTTCGTCGATCGAATGCTCTGTTACGGCAGAATGTCGCACCTTGGCGGCCAGCCTCAAGGCCGTGCACGCGAGTTCCGCCACGTTGTGGCACGGAGGCAACGCTTGTCACACCTTGCGTTGCTCCGTTGCAATAAGAAAAAGGGGCGCCCGAGGGCGCCCCTTTCGCAGTTGCGTCGGTTTGTCCGACGTTTAGCGGATAATGATCTCGACGCGGCGGTTCTGCGGCTCGCGCACGCCCGGACCGGTCGGCACCAGCAGATGGGTCTCGCCGAAGCCCTGGATGCTGATCGCGTTGCGCGGCACGCCGTCGCGCACCAGTTCCGCGGCAACCGCCTCGGCGCGACGCACCGACAGGCCCTGGTTGTAGCGCGGAGTGCCCGACGTATCCGTGTAGCCGTTCACCTCGATCCGCGTGTACTGGACGTGGGTCGACGCATCGGCCGCCTCGTGGATGATCTGGCGCGCACGCGTCGTCAGCGTCGCCTTGTCCCAGTCGAAGAACACGAGGTAGCTGCGGGTCGGCGGGATCGGCGGCGGCGGCGGCGGCGGCGGCGGCGGCGGCGGGGCCGCGTTGAAGGCGTAGCGGATGCCGATCAACGCCGACTGGTTCAGCTCCGACCCAAGCTTGACGTTGGTTCCGGTCGTGACCACGGTCGTCGTGGTCCCCGTGGTGACGGGGTGCTGGTAGTAGCCGCTGTAGGTGTTGTTGGTGACCTTGGCGAAGGGGCGATACTCGACGGTGAACGCCAGGCCCGGGACCGCGGGGACCAGGAAGGACAGACCGACGATGCCCTGCGCCGCGAAGCCACCCTCGGTCTGGCTGAACCGGGCGTAGTAGTTGGCCGGGTTCGGCCAGCTGCTGACCCGGAGCCCTTCCAGCTCCTGCCACGCGTAACCGACGCCGACGCCCACGTAGGGCGATAGGGGAACGCCGAAGGGTGCCAAGTCGAAGTCATACAGCACGTTGGCCATCGCGCCGTAGGTCTGGGTGTCGCCGCCGGTATCTGTCGGGCTCGGCGTGGTGTAGAGCTGCCGTTCCTGATTGTGGCGGTAGCTGAACTCGCCTTCGACGCGCAGACCGTTGCCGAAGCCCCAGCCGAGGCTGCCAAGGCCGACCCAGCCGTCATTCGAGCGAAGGTTCAGGCTCCCCGTGCTGAACGTCAGCGCACGGTTGGGAAGAACTGGGTTCGGAACCGCCACGTTTTTGACGGCCTGGTCCGACAGGAAGTTGAAACCGGCGCCGACGCCGACGTACAGGCCTTCAATCGGCTGTGCCAGCGCTGTTGCGGGAGCGGCTAGGATCGTCGCTGCCAGCAGCGCACTCCGGAGCCTCATTGCTTTCTCTCCTCGTTCGTGTCGCGGTCCGCGGGCGCGGATCCGGCGGCCTCATACCGCCATGCCGCTCGTGACGAAGTAGTAGCATCGCAGGTTTCGAAGCGGGAGGACCTTGTGATGCCTTTTCCACGCACTGTGGCAAAGCAACCACAATGGTCGGCGAGCGAAAGAATCGGCACCGGCCCGCCGCCCCCGGCCGCGCGGCGGGCGGTCAGACGATACGCGCCTCGAACGGCGGCGTCAGGTCGGCCGCGTCGAACTCCAGCACCCAGAGATCGGGGTCGAATCGGACCTGTTTCGCCACGTAGGCATCGGCCACGTCCTGCGGCACCGCGCCCGGGCCGGTGCCGCGCATCCAGGCCGGCGCGCCGTCCGCCGTGCGCATCTGCGAGAGCACGCTCAGCCCCTCGCGGCCGCGCAGGACCAGCAGCACGCCGCCCGCGTCCGGGTCGCCCTTGCGCAGCACCATCCCCGGCCGGCCGTCGCGGTCGCCCATGCGCAGCGCCATCGACACCCAGATGCCAGCCTTGACCCGCGCCTCGGTCACCCGTCTCTCCGCTTGCCGCCTTCTGAGGTACGTTGCCCGACGCCACCCCGCAACCGCCCGCCCCCTCGCGCCTGCCGGGCCGCCACGATGCAAGGAACGAAGATGACCCGCCCGATCGTCGCCGCGATGGCGCTGCTGCTCGGCCCGTTCTGGGCAGCCTCCGGGGCCGCCGCCCAGGATCGCCTGAGTTTCGGCCTCGATTGGAAGGCCGAGGCCGAGTACGGCGGCTATTACGAAGCCGTCGCGACCGGCATCTACGCCCGCCACGGCCTGTCGGTGACCATCCGCCAGGGCGGGCCGCAGGTGAACCAGGCGCAGATGCTGCTCGCCGGGCGGCTCGACCTCGACATCACGTCGAACAGCTTCCTGGCGCTGAATTTCGTGCGCGAGGGCCTGCCGTTCCGCGCCGTCGCGGCGATGTTCCAGAAGGACCCGGTGGCGCTGCTGACGCATCCCGGCGTGGGCAACGACGGTTTCGCCGCATTGCGCGGCAAGCCGGTCTACATCGGCGCCGACACCCGCGCCGGCTGGTGGACCTTCCTGCGCGCCAAATACGGCTACTCCGACAGCCAGATCCGGCCGTACACCTTCAACCTCGCGCCGTTCCTGGCCGACCCGAGTGCTGCCGTGCAGGGCTACATCACGTCGGAGCCCTACTCGATCCGGCAGGAGGCGCATGTCGATCCGGTGGTGCTGATGATCTCGGACGCCGGCTACGCGGGCTACGGCAGCCTGATCGCGACGTCGGACAAGATGATCCGGGAGCGTCCCGACGTCATCCAGCGCTTCATCGACGCCTCGATCGAGGGCTGGATCGCCTTCCTGCACGACGATCCAAAGCCGGCCTATGCGGCGATCAAGGCCGACAACCCGGAGATGTCCGACGGGCTGCTGCAGTTCGGGCACGACCGGCTGCGCGACGTCGGCGTGGTGCAGAGCGGCGACGCGCTGACGCTGGGCATCGGCGCGATGACCGCCGCCCGCTGGCAGCAGTTCCTCAAGGACGCCGCCGCCGTCATTCCCGCCGACACCGACGTCGCCAAGGCCTACACGCTGCAGTTCGTCGACAAGGGCGTCGGCGTGGCCCCCGCGAAACCCTAGCCCGTCTTATTCAGCGTTGAGGCGGGGATGACGGCGAAGGCGCCCAGGGCATAGTTGCCCCAGGCGCCTTTTTCATCGCGAAATCGGACCAGACTGGGCAGGCGCTGGGGTTGCTGGGACGTGGCGTATTCGGGGG
>DATEQV010000226.1:0-7963 GCA_035272265.1 Acidisphaera sp.
AGCGCTCCACGCCGTCCTGCGTGACCAGGCTGACGGCGTTCTCCTCGCCGCCGAACACGCCCGTCGGCGGCGATACGTCGTTGGCGACGATCCAATCGGCGCGCTTGCGGCGCAGCTTGTCGCGCGCGTTGGCTTCGACCGCGTCGGTCTCCGCCGCGAATCCGACCACCAGGCGCGGACGTCCGTCGGTCATCGCGCCGATCGTCGCCAGGATGTCGGGGTTGGTGGTCAGCGTCAGCACCGGCGGGCCGGCGTCGGTCTTCTTCAGCTTGTGCGCGCCGGCGACCTCCACGCGCCAGTCGGCGACGGCGGCGTTGAACACCGCGATGTCGGCGGGCAGCGCCGCGCGCACCGCGTCGAGCATCTGCGCCGCCGTCTCCACCCGACGCAACGCGACGTCCGGCGGCGCGGGCAGATGCGTCGGGCCGCTGACCAGCGTGACGCGAGCGCCCAGCTCCGCCAGCGCCTCGGCGATCGCGTAGCCCTGGCGGCCGCTGCTGCGGTTGGCGATGTAGCGCACCGGGTCGATCGGCTCGTGCGTGGGGCCGGCGGTGACGACGGCGTGGCGTCCGGCGAGCTGGCGCGCGCGCGGCGCCAGCATCGCCTCGATGGCCGCGAGGATCTGCGGCGGCTCGGCGAGCCGGCCGGGGCCGAACTCGTTGCACGCCATCGGACCTTCCTCGGGTCCGACCACCTGCACGCCGCGCGCGGCGAGGGTCGCCATGTTCGCGACCGTCGCCGGATGCTGCCACATCCGTACGTTCATCGCCGGCGCCACCAGCACCGGCTTGTCGGTCGCGAGCAATACGGTCGTCGCCAGGTCGTCCGCCTCGCCCGCCGCCATGCGGGAGAGGATGCTGGCCGAGGCGGGTGCGACCACCAGCAGGTCGGCGGCGCGCGAGAGCTGGATGTGGCCCATCTCGCTCTCGTCGGTGAGCGAGAACAGGTCGGTGTAGACCTTGTTCTCGCTCAGCGCCTGCAACGACAGCGGGGTGACGAACTGCGCGCCGTTGTGCGTCAGCACGCAGGTCACCTCGCAGGCGTCTTTGCGAAGGAGCCGGATCAGCTCCAGCGTCTTGTAGGCCGCGATGCCGCCGCTGACGATCAGCAGCACATGCTTGCCGGCGAGCGCGCTCAGAGCCGCCACCCGGTGTGGATGGCCGCGATGCCGCCCGAGAGGTTGCGCACGCAGACGCGGCGGAACCCGGCGTCGCGCATCATCGCTGCCAGCCTCTCCTGCGACGGGAAGGTGCGGATGCTCTCGGCCAGGTAGCAGTAGCTGTCGGCGTCGCCCGCGACCAGCCGCCCCAGACGCGGCAGCACCTTGAACGACCATGCGTCGTACAGCGGCAGCGCCGCCGCCACCTGCAGCCGGCTGAACTCCAGGCACAGGAACCGCCCGCCCGGCCGCAGCACCCGCCGCGCCTCGCGCAGCACGGCGGCGATGTCCGTGCAGTTGCGCAGCCCGAACGCCATCGAGACGGTGTCCACCGCGCGGTCGGGCAGCGGCAGCTGCTCGGCGTCGGCGACCAGGAATCCGAGGTCGAGCAGCCCGCGTGCGTCGGCGCGCTGCCGCCCGACCTGGAGCATCGACAGGTTGATGTCCGAGCAGATCGCCGGGCCGCCGCCGCGCGCCAGCCAGCCGAAGCTGATGTCGCCCGTGCCGCCCGCCAGATCGAGCAAGGACCGGCGCGGCCGCGGGTCGAGCGCGGTGACGTAGATGCGCTTCCAGGCGCGGTGCACGCCGAGCGACATGAGGTCGTTCATCACGTCGTAGCGCGAGGCCACGCTGTCGAACACCGCGCGCACCAGCGGCTTCTTCGCCCCGGCGGGGACGCGGCGGAAGCCGAAGTCGGCCTCGGGACTGTCGGTGGGACTGTCGTTCATGGGCACAAAGGTATAGGTGCTCGGCACCGATGCCGGAACTCCCCGAGGTCGAGACCGTGATGCGCGGCCTGCGCGAGCGCCTGGAAGGCCGCGTGATCCGGCGCGCCGCCGCCCACCGCCCGGACCTGCGCTGGAAGCTGCCGGAGGGCTTCGCCCGCCAGCTCACCGGCGCGCGGGTGCGCGGCTTCCGCCGCCGCGGCAAGTATATCCTGATGCGGCTGGACGGCGGGCGGAGCGTGCTGCTGCACCTGGGCATGTCCGGGCGGATCGTGCTGCGCCGCGCCGATCAGGCGGAGCCGGCCGGGCTGCACGAGCATCTGGTGCTGGAGACCGACGACGGCTGGCGCGTCGGCTTCGTCGATCCGCGACGCTTCGGCGCGGCCGATCTGGTTGCGACGGGGGAGGAAGACACGCACCGGTTGCTGGCCGGGCTCGGCCCGGAACCGCTGGAGCCGGGCTTCGACGCGGCGACGCTTTCGGCGGCGCTGGCCGGCAAGCGCACGCCGATCAAGGCGGCGCTGCTGGACCAGGGCGTCGTGGCGGGGCTCGGCAACATCTACGTGTGCGAGGCGCTGTTCCGCGCCCGGATCAGCCCGCGCCGGCTTGCCGCGAGCGTGGCCGGACGCCGCGCCGAGCGGCTGGTGCCCGCGATCCGCTCGACGCTGACCGAGGCGATCGCGGCCGGCGGGTCGAGCCTGCGCGACTACGTGCAGCCCGACGGCGAGCTCGGCTACTTCCAGCACGCCTGGAAGGTGTATGGCCGCGAAGGCGAGCGCTGCGAGCGCTGCCCCGGGCCACCGGACTGCGCCGGCATCCGCCGCATCGTGCAGTCCGGCCGCAGCACGTTTTACTGCCCGCGCACGCAGCGTTAGGTTCGGGTGCCGAAACGCAGCAGCGCCCACACATCGCACGCGAGGAGTTCCCAATGCCGGAGATGATCCTGGTCGAGATGCACGCGAACGGCGCAGTCGGCCTGATCCGCCTGCACCGCCCGCAGGCGCTCAACGCGCTGTGCGCCCAGCTGGTACGCGAACTCGGCGAACAGCTGACGGCGTTCGACGCCGATCCGTCGGTCGGCGCCATCGTCATCACCGGCAGCGAGAAGGCCTTCGCCGCGGGCGCCGACATCAAGGAGATGAAGGACCGCGACTACCCCGCTGTGTACCACGACGACTTCATCGCGCCGTGGGAGGTCGTCACCCGCATCCGCAAGCCGGTGATCGCGGCGGTGGCCGGCTTCGCGCTCGGCGGCGGCTGCGAGCTGGCGATGATGTGCGACATCGCGATCGCCGCCGACACGGCAAAGTTCGGCCAGCCGGAGATCAACCTCGGCGTGATCCCCGGGTCGGGCGGCACGCAACGGTTGCCGCTCGCGGTCGGCAAGGCGAAGGCGATGGAGATGGTGCTGACCGGCCGCTTCATCGACGCGCAGGAAGCCGAGCGCGCCGGTCTGGTCTCCCGCGTCGTGCCCGCCGCCGAGCTGGAGGCCGAGACGATCAAGGTCGCCGAGAAGATCGCCGCGCTGTCGCCCACCGCGGTTGCGATGGGCAAGCAGGCGGTCAACCGGTGTTTCGAAATGTCACTGGCCGAAGGCGTGCGCTTCGAACGCGCGCTGTTCCTGTCGCTGTTCGGCACGCCGCACCAGCGAGAAGGCATGGCCGCGTTCGCGGAGAAGCGCAAACCCGACTTCCGCCGAGGCTGAGGCTTGTCCTGCACGCAAGGCTGCGTCACCCGTGGCGAGGCGATCACCGTTATCCTCGCCATCCACAGGCCGTTGACGGATTCACGTTCCTTGACTCGGATTCGCGTCGAGCATAAACGACGAGGCTATGCACCGGACTGCCGTGCTTGAGCACCACCGTTCTGGGCACCGACTGAAGTCAATTTTCGCGTAAGAGCACTGCTGAAACCGATGGCGAACACCGATTCCGCGCGCAAGCGCATCCGTCAGACCGCCAAACGCGCCGCGCGCAACCATGCGCGCAAGTCGCGCATGCGCACCTTCGTCCGCAAGGTGGAGGCCGCCATTGCCGGCGGCGACAAGCAGGCCGCGCAGGACGCGCTGCGCGCCGCCCAGCCCGAGATGCAGCGCGCTGCATCCAAGGGCGTCATTCACAGCAACACCGTGGCACGCAAGCTGTCGCGACTGTCCGCGCACATAAAGTTGCTCGCGTCCACCTGACGATCCTACGGCGGAGGCCTACCCGCAAACGCGGGCGGCCTCTCTCTTTTGCCGTTTCCGGAAAACGGAACAGCTCCAGCACAGCTCGATCAAGAAATGATCGAGCTGATTTGATTCTGTTTACTTCGGCATTGTTCACCGCGTTCGGCACGTTGCCGCGCATTGCAAAGAAACGTCATGTCAACCCCCACAAAGCGATTGCCCGGCCGTTACAACCGGCTTAGGGTTTTCTTGTCGGGCGTTGGGGAACGCTCGAAGCCTTCCCGATCGCGCAACTGCGGCGCGCCGGGTCCGGTTACGGTCAGACGCTTCGACGAAACCAGCGGCGGGGGGCAGGATCAGTGACGTCGGAAAGCGGCGAACTAGAACGTGACGTCACCCGCACCGATGGTTACGACTGCAATGAACGACCGCTTGCCGACCAGTGGGCGCGCGTGTGCGCACGCCTTCAGGTCGAGGTCAGCGGGATGGATTACCAGACCTGGCTGCGACAGATGACCTTCGCCGGCATCGACGGCGACGAGGTGATGCTGCAGATGCCGACGCGCTTCCTGCGCGACGAGGTGCGCGGACGTTTCGGCGACACGCTGAACAAGCTGTGGCAGCAGGAGAACCGGCGGATCCGCCGGGTCGACATCCGCGTCGCCGCCAACGGGGCCACCCTGCCCGCAGCGCCCGTGCAGCAGGCCGCGGTGCCGATGCCCGCCATCGCCCGGAACGGACTGAACGGGCACGCGGCGCACGCAGGCGGCCACAACGGGGGGCACAACGGGTACGATGCGAACCCGCGCGGGGAGGCAGCGATGGCCGAACGTGAGGATCGCGGCGAACCCCGGCTCGACATCGCCGCCGAGCCCGACCCGCGTTTCACCTTCGACAGCTTCGTCGTCGGCAAGCCCAACGAGTTCGCGCACGCCTGCGCCCGCCGCGTGGCCGCGCAGCCGTCCACGCCCGGCTTCAACCCGCTGTTCCTGTACGGCGGCGTCGGCCTGGGCAAGACGCACCTGATGCACGCGATGCAGTGGGAGCTGCGCCACCGCACCGCGCCGCAGAAGCCGGTCACCGTCGCCTACATGTCGGCCGAGCGGTTCATGTACCGCTTCATCGCCGCCATCCGCAGTCAGTCGACGATGGAGTTCAAGGAGCAGCTGCGCAGCGTCGACGTGCTGATGGTCGACGACCTGCAGTTCCTGATCGGCAAGGACAACACGCAGGAAGAGTTCTTCCACACCTTCAACGCGCTGGTGGAGGCGGGCAAGCAGATCGTCGTCTCGGCCGACAAGTCGCCTTCCGACCTGTCGGGCCTTGAGGCGCGCCTGCAGACCCGCCTCGGCTGCGGCATGGTCGCCGACCTGCACGCCACCACGTTCGAGCTGCGCATCAGCATCCTCGAGGCGAAGGCGGCGCGCGCCGGCGTGCCCGTGCCGCACAAGGTGATGGAGTTCCTCGCGCACAAGATCACGTCCAACGTCCGCGAGCTGGAAGGCGCGCTGAACCGCTTGGTCGCGCATGCCAACCTGTTCAACCGCGCGGTGACGCTGGAGACCGCGCAGGAAGTGCTGCACGACGTGCTGAAGGCGCACGAGCGGCGGGTGACGATCGAGGAGATCCAGCGCCGCGTCGCCGAGCACTACCACATCCGCCTCGGCGACATGAGCAGCGCGCGGCGGGCGCGCAACGTTGCCCGCCCGCGGCAGGTGGCGATGTATCTCGCCAAGCAGCTCACCGCCCGGTCTCTGCCCGAGATCGGCCGCCGCTTCGGCGGGCGCGACCACACCACGGTGATGCACGCGGTCTCCCGCGTCTCGGAGCTGATGATCAAGGACTCCGCCTTCGCCGAGGACGTCGAGCTGCTCACGAGCATGCTGGAAGGCTGACCGCCGCCCGCGTCCGCCGCCCCTCCCCCGTTCCGGCGCCGTGATGGCCGGGGGCCGCCCGCCCGGGCCGTGGCGGCCCGTGACGGGCCCTGGCAGCCCCGATTCGGCGGCTTTGGTTTGCGGTCCAACCGCCGCTTGCTACAGTCCGCGACCATGAGCGCAGACGGATTCGGCAAGCCGCCGGGATCGCTGGGGACCAACACGATGAAGCTGAAGGCCGACCGCGCCACGCTGCTCAAGGCGCTGGCCCACGTGCAGAGCGTGGTGGAGAAGCGCAACACCATCCCGATCCTCGCCAACGTGATGCTGGCGGTGGACGACGGGCGGCTGACGCTCACGGCCACCGACATGGAGATCGCCATCGTCGAGACGGTCGCCGCCTCGGGCGCGCGAAACGGCCGCTGCACCGCCCCCGCCGCCACGCTGTACGAGATCGTACGCAAGCTGCCCGAGGGGGCCGAGGTCGAGCTGGAGCACGCCGGCGGCGACGCCCAGCTCGCGCTGCGCGCCGGGCGCTACGCGACCAGCCTTGTCGTGCTGCCGGTCGAGGACTTCCCGAGCATGACCGCGGGCGTGCTGCCGCACCGGTTCCAGCTCTCCGCCCACGCGTTGCGCGGGCTGATCGACCGCACGCGCTTCGCCATCAGCACCGAGGAGACGCGCTACTACCTCAACGGCATCTACATGCACGCGACCGAGTCCGACGGCGCGCGCGTGCTGCGCGCGGTGGCGACCGACGGTCACCGTCTGGCCCGGGTGGAGGAACCGCTGCCCGAGGGGGCGGCGCAGATGCCGGGCGTGATCGTGCCGCGCAAGACGGTGAACGAGCTGCGCAAGCTGCTCGATGAGGTAACGGACGTCGTCGACGTCGCGCTGTCCGACACCCGCATCCAGTTCAAGCTCGGCACCGTGCAGCTGACCAGCAAGCTGATCGACGGCACCTTCCCGGAATACGAGCGCGTCATCCCGCGCGACAACGACAAGGTGCTGCGCGTCGGCAAGAAGGATTTTTCCGATGCCGTCGGCCGCGTCGCGGCGATCAGCAGCGAACGCTCCCGGCCGGTGAAGCTGTCGCTCGCGCGCGACCTGCTGGTGCTGTCCGCCTCGAGCCCCGAGCAGGGGACGGCGACCGAGGAGCTGGACGCCGACCGCGTGAAGTACGAGTCGAGCCCGCTGGAGATCGGCTTCCAGGCCCGGTATCTGAACGACATCACCGACCAGATCGCGGGCGACGTGGAGTTCCGCTTCTCCGACGGCAGCGCGCCGACGGTGGTGCGCGACGCCGCCGACCAGTCGGCGCTGTATGTCCTGATGCCGATGCGGGTGTGACGGCAGGCCTGCGCCTCACCCGCCTCGCGCTCACCGAATTCCGCAACT
Source organism: Acidisphaera sp. (assembly GCA_035272265.1). Classification (GTDB taxonomy): domain Bacteria; phylum Pseudomonadota; class Alphaproteobacteria; order Acetobacterales; family Acetobacteraceae; genus Acidisphaera. The sequence continues at coordinate 7,324 of DATEQV010000226.1, forward strand.
ACGCCACCCTCGACTGGCGGCCCGAGCGGCCCGTGTCCGTGCTGTTCGGACCCAACGGCAACGGCAAGACCAACCTGCTGGAGGCCGTCTCGCTGCTGGTGCCCGGACGCGGGCTGCGCGGCGCGCGGACCGCCGACCTCGCGCGCCGCGGCGGCGGCGGCCGCTGGGCGGTCGCGGCGCGGCTGGAGACGCCGGACGGGCCGCTCGACCTGGGTACCGGCACGCTGGCCGAGGGCGCGCACGACCGGCGCGTCTTCCGCATGGACGGCGCGCCGCCGCGCAACCAGGCGGAGGTCGCGGCCCGGGTCGCCGCGGTGTGGCTCACGCCGCAGATGGACCGGCTGTTCCAGGAAGGTGCCGCCGGCCGGCGGCGGTTTCTCGACCGGCTCGTGTATGCGCTCGAGCCCGCCCATGCGCGCGAGATCGCCGCCAACGACAGCGCCGTCGCCCAGCGCAACCGGCTGCTCGCGGAGGGCCGCGAGGACCCCGCCTGGCTCGCCGCGCTGGAGGACGCCATCGCCCGCCACGCGGTCGCCGCCACCGCCGCCCGCGCGGGCCTGATCGCCCGCATCAACGCGGCGCTGGCGGCAGGCGCCGCGGCGCCCTTCCCGGCCGCCCGGCTCGGCCTGGCCGACCCGGT
>DATEQV010000227.1:0-13578 GCA_035272265.1 Acidisphaera sp.
GAATCGAGAGGTTCATGTCCGGATCTGTGAGCGGCTCGGGGTGAAACTCCCCGGGCCGACTCGGCAAATCCGCACGTCCGGGTCTGTGAGGGGTGGGGGCGGCAACGTCCCCACCTACTCGGCAAGCGGATGCGCCTCGCCGAACCATCCCTCCCACGGCTCGCCATCGGCGCCTGACCGGCTTTTCTGCTCCAGAGTGTAGTGCCGACTTTTCGGATAACCCATTGATGCGGCGACTCTCGGGTGCCGATTTTGCGCAAGTTGGGTTAGCTAAGCAATGATGGCAGCGCAGCAGGCGCCCGCACCGTAACGTCAAAGCGCGCGAGTCCAGCCGTCGCGGGAAATAGACAGGAGAAGGTCATGCCAAACCGGCCGGCAAACAGGACCGACGTCGCAGGCGTGCAGATGCCTTTTCAGAGCTTCCTTCCACAGCTCGAGAACTTCACGTACTTTCCATTCACGAGCTGGGAGAAGTTTTGGGAGCAATTTTTCAGTCCGAGATTCTATTTCGGGTGCAACGTGTCAGATGCCGAGACCGAACGCCATGTCTTGGATCAGGTCGGCAGCTATGGCAGCCAGCTGAACACCGTATTGGACGCGATGCAGGTTCTCGTACGTCGGCTCGATGGCCCCAAGCCGCTGACCGATAGCGAAAGGGCCCGGATCACGGCCCTCGTCGATTTGATGGAGCGGGCGGATGACGCAGCCGCCCAGTTTCAGGGCAAGCCGCGTCAGATGATACCCGCCGTGCTATCCGAGTGGATCCAGCGCTAAAGCCCAGGTCCGGCACCTCGGACTTTGAGCTGACGATCTCCCGACTCCGTGGGCCAGTGGGTGCGAGCGCTTGTGGCATCCGCTGGCTTCGGTTCACGTGGAGCACGTAACCGCTCGGCAGCTACTTGCCGTGCACCGAGACGATAGCCGCCTCCAGATCGAACAGCAGGGGCGCCATCCAGCACAGGATCCAACCGTTCGGAACCGCGCTCGCGACCGCCGCCTCGTTCTCCTGACTTCGCCAGCCGCCGAGCATCTCCGATACCACGCCGAGCAGAACCACGGTGTTCCCAAGCGGCGCGTGCCAGCTTTGCTGTCTCGCACCACCAAGGTTGTCCAGGAACACCGGCGAGCCGCTCGACCCGTGCGACAGCCGCGCGTCGATCAGGAAATCGGGCGCACCGCCGTAGTGCTCGTAGGCAGGTGTCGCCGTGATGCCCCGCCGGGCGATGGGAGCGCTTTGGACGACGTCCATCATGCCCTGCGGATGGCCGACGATCAGCACATCCGCGATCGGACCAATCGCCTGAAGCGCCCGCTCACTCAGGATGTTTGCGCGGGTGAGATAGGAGGCATCGACCTCGATCCTGCTCTCGCGCAGGGCAGCGGCGACATCGAACAAGGGCAACGCTGCGAGATCGACCCACGCCTGCGGATGGTAGACGGTCTTCTTCTGCACGTCGTCGATGCGGAAGCCCTTGAGCGTCGGTGATGCGGGCCGATCGCTCCTGACCCTGAAATACAGCGTCACGGACGCGGCGTCCGTCAGCACGTGCCGATTCGTGATCAGGCTGTCCAAACCTCCGGCCGGTGTCGCGAACCGGTAGACGAAGCCGGTCGCGTTTGTCTTCTGGCCGTTCGCGGTCGTGCACTCGACCTGCGTGACGCAGTCTTCGATCAGCGCCGCCTTGGAGCGAGCCGGACCCGCGACGATCGCCCGCACCTCGGGCACCGGCTTGTCGTCCGCCTTCGCTTGCGCCGCAAACAGCGCGCAAGCGCCGGCCACGACGAAGTCCCGGCGTCCTGCCGTCATCGAGCGATTGCGCAATGCGGCGGACCGGACGAAGCCCGCGCGAGCCGCGCTCAGCCGGCCTGGCGTCCCCACACCGACGCGACCTCGGCGTCGCTCGGGACCCGCCCGCCCGGCGTCAGCCTGTCGACGACGCCCGGCAGCACCCGCGACAACTGCGCCAGCAACTCCTGCTCGCTCATGCCGGACGCCCTGGCGAGGTCGCTCACCGTGGTCCGCCCCAGAGCGGATCCCAGCGACTGCGGCTGGATCGGCGCGTTCGGACCCGAACCGACCCAGGTGTTCACGGTCTCGCCATGCCCGGACTGGGTCAGCCGTTCCAGCAGGCCGCCGAGCCCACCGACGCCGCCGCCCTGCGGCTGCGGCAGAGGTTCGGGCGCCGGAGCGGGCGGCGCACTCGGCGCTGCAGGCGCGGCGGAACCGCCGCTCAACATCTTGCCCACCAGCAGCGCGCCGAGCGCCACTATCAGCGGCTTCGCGATGTTCCCGCCGGGAACGGCGTCGTCGAACAGCCCCATGTCAGCCTCCTGAATTGCGGGGGGCCGTCTCCGACCCCTAGTACCGCCCGGGCGGGTGGATGACGCGGTGATACACGACCAGCACGACGACCGCGCCGATGATCGCCACCACGATGCTGTAGACGTTCACGCCGGTGACGCCTCTGGCTCCCAGCGCGGAAAACAGCAGGCCGCCCACCACCGCGCCGATGATCCCGAGTCCCACGTTCAGAAAAAAGCCCTGGCCGGACTTGGTGACGATCTTGCTTCCGATGAAACCCGCGATCAGCCCGAGTATCACCCACGCGATGATCGACATGCGGCGCTCCCGGTTCGTTCCGTCCGCAGCCCCGGGATGCCGTATGGATGTCCGGGACGCTGCGATGGCTGAGTGGACGAACAGCCTAGCTGACGACGTCACGATGCACAACGCGCGAAAGTCGCGGCGGCATGTACGGATCTAGTTGCCGGGCAGGCATTCGGAGAACAGGCGGACCAGAGCTTCGATGGGGCCCGCCATCCAATCGAGCTCGGCTTGTGCCGGCAGGCCCGTCAGTACATCGAGGTATCGCTGCAGCGACTCCCGTCCCCCGTCCCCCGTCCGTCGCGAACGCGATGTCGGGCAACGACGACGCCGCGCACGGGGTCTTCACCGTCGCGCTCACGATTTCATCGACGTAAAGATCACGGAAGCCCCGCCAGTCCGCGTACGTCGACGCGATGACGTGGTCTTTCATGGCCAGAAGTGTTGCGTAGTCGCAGATCGAGCCATTCAGGCCATAGTTGTTCGTCTGATACCTGAAGTGGAAGTCCTGCCTGCGGCCGACGACCACGCGAGATCCCTGCGCGGGCCGCACGAAGGTGAAGGTGTCCGTCCCGATCCGCGGCAGCGGAAACACGCACACGTCGTAGTCGCATCGCGACACCGCCTCGGCGGAAGTGGCCAGCCGGGGCGAAAACCAGTCGTCGTCGTCATGAAAAAACACGATCGAATCGCGACCCAGCGGCCCGATCCTCCCCAGATCGTCGTAGGCGATGCGGCTCGCGCCGGGGACCCTGGCGATCGTGGCGTCGGCGATGTCCTTCAGCCGGGACCGGCAGGTGAAAAAGTCGATGTGCATGTGTGCGTTCCACATGCCGACCAGGTCGACGATGTTGCTCGGAAATCCTGGAATCGACTCGGTCGGGCGGAACCGCGCGGGATCGATCGGGCGAGACTGTCGGAAGTCTGCCGCGAGGCTGCGCCAGTCCGGCGATTGACGCGTCACGAACAGCAGCCGCTGCATCAAGCATCGTCCCGCGCCGATATGGCTGAACACTATCCGGGCATAGCCGAGCCGCGGAAACCCCGGCCTCAAAACCGCGGCGTCCCGAGGTCCAACCCGAACAGCACCCGCCCCGCCAGCTCATAGTTTCCCGCACTCAGCCCGATATGCTGGGTCGCCGCATGCACGTCGCGCCAGCACCGCGCGATCCGGCCGCTCTCGAACAACGCGCTGCCGCCGGCCGCCTCGTGCACGGCGTCCACCGCCTGCGCGCACGCGTTCGCACAGAACGTCGTCGCCAGCTTCACGCCCGCCCGGCGCGCCAGCGACGGCGCGGCGGCCGCCACCTCGTCCCACTGCTCGGCCACCGCCTGCATCACCGACGCGCGCGCGGCGCGCAGCAGCGCCTCGGCCTTCCCCACGGCCGCCTGCGCGCTCGGCACCTCCCGCAGCAGCACCGCCGATCCCATCGGCGTCTTGCCAGCTGCCAGCTCGACCAGCGCCTCAATCGCCGCGCGCGCGATCCCCAGGCTGACGGAGGCCAGCGCGATCGTGAACAGGCTCATCGGCGGCATCCGGTACAGCGTCCCCGCCTGCACGCTCGCCACCGCGAAAGCCGGCACGGTTTGTCCCGCCGGCACGAACACTTCGTCCACCCGGAAGTCGTGGCTGCCCGTGCCGCGCAGGCCGCTGACGTTCCAGGCGTCGAACACCGTCCCCGCTGCTTTCGGCATCAGCACGAACCGCATCTCGCGCGGCCCGCGCCGCGCCGGCTGGTCGTCCTCGGCCAGCAGGCAGTTGCCCAGCACCCAGTCGCAGTGGCCGATCCCGCTGGCATAGGCCCAGCGCCCGCTCACCAGGTATCCGCCGTCCACCGGGATCACGATGCCCTGCGGGTTGATCGATCCCGCCACCACCGCGTCGGCGCCGAACACCGCCCGGGCCGACGGCTCCTGCATGTGACCGGCCAGCAGGCTGAAAACGCTCGCGCTCGTCGCGCACCACGCAACCGAGCCGTCCGCTTTCGCCAGCGCCTCGATGACGCGGATGAACTCGAGCGGGTGCAGCTCCGGGCCGCCCAGTGCGCGCGGGAGCCAGAGCTTAAACAGCCCGCTCGTCCGCATCATCTCGACCAGCACGGGAGGCAGACATCGCTCGCGGTCGATCTCGTCGCGCACGGCGAGGATGTCCGGCGCCAGCCGCTCGGCCGCCGACAGCAGCTCCTCGCCTGCCCGTGTGCGCACCGGGTGTTCTCCTACCTGCGGTTGCAACCCTAGGCACGGCGACGGTCGGAGCGCAACCGGAACTGTTGCCAGAAGGCTACGCCGCCGGCGCTTCCAGCACCCAGCTCCGGAACAGCGCCAAGTCGATGTTACCGCCGCACAACACGATCCCGACACGGAGTCCCCGCATCCGCTCGCGCTCGCTCAGCAGCGCGGCGAGTCCCGCCGCGCCCGCGCCCTCAGCGAGGTTGTGCGTGTCGGTCCACAGCGCGGCGATCGCCTCGGCGATCTGCGCGTCCGACACCGTCACCACGCGGGCCACGCCGTTGCGAATGATCGCCAGCGCGTCGGCGTCCGGTTCCCGCACCGCCATTCCGTCGGCCCTGGTGTCGCTGCGCGGCAGCACCACGCGCTCGCCCGCCGCGATCGAGCGGGCATAGGGATCCGCCCCCGCCGCCTGCACGCCGACGATCTCGGTCCGCAGCCCCAGCGCGCGTCGCGCCGCGATCGCGCCGCAGATCCCCGAACCGAGGCCGATCGGCACATACAGAGCATCGAGCTCCGGCACCGCACGCAGGAACTCCAGGCTGTAGGTCGCGACACCGCGCACCAGGTCCGGGTGGAAGCTCGGCACGAAATGCAGGCCGCTCGCCGCCAGCCGCGCCGCCTCGGCCTTCGCCGCCTCGAAGTCCTCGCCGTGCTCGACCAGCGTGGCGCCCTGCGCGCGCATCGCCGCGTTCTTCTCGCGGCTGTTGCCGTGCGGCATCACGATCGTCACCGGCACCCCGTGCGCCCGCCCGGCATAGGCGAGCGACTGCCCGTGGTTGCCGCGCGTGGCCGACACGATCCCCGGCACCAGCGGCTGCCGCCGCTTCAGCGCCTCGAGGTAGGTGATCCCGCCGCGCACCTTGAAGGCGCCGGTCGGCAGGTGGTTCTCGTGCTTGACCCACACCTCCGCGCCGCACCGCTCGGCCAGCAGGGGCCAGGCGTATTGCGGGGTGGACGGCAGGTAGTTGCGGAGCAGGGCGGCGGTCGCCTCCAGGGCGTCCAGGCCGAAGCGGTAGCGTTCGAGGCTCATGTCGACCAGCTTGCCCTGCCCGCCGCGCCGGGAGAACCCGCGAACCTGCCGAACTGCCCCTGCGTTCCTGCGTCATTGCTCCACGGGAGACGCAGCATGAGCGAGATCAGCAGCAACCCCGCCGCCAGCCCGGTGCTCCCGGAAGCGGTCGCCGCTTGGACGGGAGGCTGAGCCGGGAAGTCGAAGCCGGGAGCCGAGGGGCGCTCCGGCCGGCGCCCAAGACGGAACCCCACGCGACCTGCCACAGCCGTTTGCAGCCCCTGTCGGCCGCCGGTATGACGGCGGCGCATGCTCACCGCGGTCGCCACCGCCACGCGCCGGCTCGCTCGCCTGCGCCTCCTGGTCAGCGGCGAGGCGTCCGCGACGGAGCGCATCCTCTATTTCGCGGCCTTCGTCGTCCTGGTCTGCGCCCGGCTCCCGGTCGTCACGCTGCAAGGCCGGCTGTGGGCCGAGGAGGGCTGGCTCTTTCTCTGGTTCGGCGCCTGGTGGCCGTGGTACAAGGCGCTGCTCGTCATCTGGGGCGGCTATCTCAACATCGTCGCCAACGCCGCCGGCGTGCTGTCCTGGCACCTCGTCCCGGTCGAGCAGATCCCTCGGGTCACTTTCGCCGTGGCGCTGGTCTTCCAGAGCTGTCCGGCCATCCTGCTGCTCACCGGCCGCGACTCCTGGCTGCGTCCGCGCGCCGGACTTATCGCCGCACTCCTCGTCCTGGTCCTCGCCCCGTTCGCCGAGGAGGTCTGGCTCAACACGATCCATGCGCAGTTCGAGCTCGCCCTGTGCGCTGCGCTCATCCTCGCGCTCGAGCTGCGCGGCGGCGCGGTCGGCGCCTTCCGCCTGCTTCTGCTGGCCTTGGGGCCGCTGAGCGGGCCGGCCACCGTCCTCGTCCTGCCGCTGTTCGGACTGCGCGCGCTCGTCGAACGCAGCGCCGGGCGCATCGTGCAGGCCTGCGTGCTCGCGGCCGCGGCCGCGATCCAGCTCGGCGTGTTCTACACGCCCCTGTCGGGCCGGAGCTTCGGCTTCGCGCCGCCGCTGCTGCTGGACACGCTGTTCTCGCACCTGGTCCTGCCGCCGCTTGTCCCCGCCGACATGGCGACCGACCTCGGCGTGTGGATGCGCGGGCACCTCGACACGCCGGCGATGCGCGTGTGGTTGCCGTTGGCCACGCTTGGCATCGCAGCCGCCGCCGCGGCACTGGTGGTGTGGATGCGGCGCACGGCGGCCTTGTGGCTGATGGCGGCGGCTGGCGTGCTGGGCGTGATCTCCCTGCTCGGCAGCCTGTTTCCCGGCCCGGACTACGTCTATCCGGGTTTCGGCGCCCGCTACACCTTCGTGCCCCAGGTGCTTCTCGGCTGGGCGTTCGTCGTGCTGGCTGTCGAGGCGCGGCCGCCCTGGGCGCTGCTGGCGGCGGTGCTCGTCGCCTGGCGCATCGCGGTTGGCGCCGTGGACTACTTTCTGCCGACCCCCGTCTTCGCGCACGGCCCCGACTGGCGGCAGGAGGTTGCCGAGTGGCGGCGCGATCCGGGGCACCGGTTCCACATCTGGCCGGCCGAGGACCCCTGGCGCCTGAGCCTCCCGCCGCCGGGCAGCCCCCCCGACCCCGACCACCTCCCCTACGGGCCGGTGTGGTGAGAAGATGCTGCATGGACAGAAGGTCGTGGTCGTGCTGCCGGCCTACAATGCCGAGCGCACCATCCGCCGGACCTACGAGGAGATCCCGCACGAGGTCGTCGACGACGTCATCCTCACCGACGACGCCAGCGCCGACGCAACCGTCGCCACCGCTCGCGAACTCGGCATCCACACGCTGCTTCACGAGCGCAATCGCGGCTATGGCGCCAACCGGAAGACCTGCTACGCCGCCGCCCTTGGCCGGGGTGCCGACATCGTCGTGATGCTGCATCCCGACTACCAGTATTCGCCGCGGCTGGTGACCGCGATGGCCTCGATGATTGCCTCGGGCCATTACGACGCGGTGCTCGGCTCGCGCATTCTCGGCCGCGGCGCGCTCGCCGGCGGCATGCCGCGTTACAAATACGTCGCCAACCGCGCACTCACCCTCGTGCAGAACATCCTGCTCGGCCAGAAGCTGTCGGAATATCACACCGGCTTTCGCGCCTGGAGCCGCCGCGTGCTTTTGGCCCTGCCGCTGCGGCACTGCTCCGACGACTTCGTCTTCGACAACCAGATGCTGGCGCTCGCGATCGAGCGCGGCTTCGCGATCGGCGAGATCTCCTGCCCGACGCACTACTTTCCGGAGGCATCGTCGATCGGCTTCCGCCGCAGCGTCGTCTACGGGTTCGGCGTGCTGGCCACCTCGGTGCAGTTTCGGCTGCATCGCTGGCGGCTCGCCCGCATGTCCCTGTTCGACGATGCGCCAGGCGACCGGCTCCTCCCATCGCCCGCCCAAGCTGACTGAGCCGGCCGTGGCATGGTGTCGTGCGCGGCTCGCTCACTCGTGAGCAATGGCTGGGTTCGGCCCACCTGACAGAGTGTTTCGGGGCGAGGTTCCGTATGGCCGTGCTCGTGCTCTCGCCCGGGCACTGGCGCGGCGCTTGCCTTTGCACCGCGGCGCGGACTACGGCATCCGGCGGCCACGGCCGCGTGGACCTGAGTTGGATCGGAGATCTCGATGCGCCGTTTGGCAGCCCTGTCGGCCGCGTTGGCCCTGTTCGTGTCGCACGCTTTCGCGGCCGATCTCGCCGCGCATCGTGCACTGTACACGCTGAAGCTGGAAACCGCGCCCAGCTCCAACGTCCAGGCCGCCACCGGCAACATGAGCTACGAGGTGCAGGACGCCTGCGACGGCTGGGCGGTGCGCCAGCGCCTGACGCTCGATGTCACCAACGGCGAGGGCCAGAACGTCGAGATGGTCTCGGACTACGTGACCTGGGAATCGAAGAACGGGCACGACTTCCGCTTCCGCATGAAGCAGACCACCGACGCCGCGACGACGCAGCAGACCGAGGGCGAGGCCAACACCGGACCGCAGGGCGGCGAGGCGCGCTACACGCTGCCGGCGGTGAAGACGATCAAGCTGCCGCCCGGCACGCTGCTGCCGATGGCGCATACCAACGCGATCATCGAGGCTGCGCGCGCCGGCAAGAAGTTCGTCGGCATCCCGCTGTTCGACGGCACGTCGGACAAGGGCGCGCAGGAAACCAACATCGTCATCCTCGACTGGAAGCCGGCCGGCGTGGAGGGCAAGGCGTGGCCCGACCTGCTCAGGCTGCCGAGCACGCATGTCCACGTCGCCTTCTTCGATCGCACCAAGGACGCGGTGACGCCCGAATACGAGGTCGGCATGCGCTACTGGGAGAACGGTGTCGGCGACGACCTGCGCATGGACTTCGGCGATTTCGTCATGGACGGCACGATGACGCAGTTCACACTGCTGCCGCACCGCTGCTGAGCGCCCGCGCGACCGAACCCCGCGGAACCGATCCGAGCCGCGGCCGTTTTCCTCGCATCAGTTTGCGAACGAGGAGGGCAGGCGCATGAGAACCGCTGCTTTGGTCGCCATCGCCTTGCTGGCGTTGCCATCCGTCGCCTCCGCCCAAGGCGTCGTATCGGCGCGCGAAGGCAATATCTGGAACGGCACCGCGCATGAGCCGTCCGCGCTCTCCGTGCACTCTGCCGAGCGCGCCGCCGGCGTCGCCGAGCCCCCCGCCCAGGCGCAGCAGCAGACGCGAACGGTCGAGCAGCTCGACTGTCAGCTCACCGGGCAAGCGGCGCACTGAGGCCCGGTCAGGACAGCCCGCGCCCGCGCCCGATCGCCGCGTCGCCGTAGCGCTCGCGCAGGCGGTCGATCGCCGCCTGCGCGGCCGCCCGCCGCGGCGCATGCGGATCAGCGAGGTCGCCACGGTCAGCCTCCGCGAGTGGTGCGAGCGGCACGGCGCCGATGCCGATCAGCCGGAACGCCGTCCCGTCCACTTCGCGGGCGAGCAGCGCCGCCGCTTGCGCGAACAGGACGTCCGGCAATGCGGTCGGCGCGTGCAGGCGGACGGCGCGGGTCCGGGTGACGAATGCCGCCGTCTTCAGCTTCAGCACGACGCCACCCGCCGCCAGATCCTTTTCGCGGAGCCGTCGCGCCAGCTTCTCCGCCATCCGCCACAGATGCCGCTCGAGAGAAGGCGTGTTGCTGATGTCGCGGTCGAACGTCGTTTCCGCGCTCACCGACTTCGCCTCCCGCGAGGGATCGACCGCGCGGGAATCCTCGCCCCGTGCGCGTCGTACCAGCGCGATTCCGTCCTCGCCGAACAGCCGCAGCGCCGCGCGGTCGTCCAGCGCCTGCAACTGCCCGAGCCGCGTGAACCCGGACGCCGCGAGCCGCCGGGCGAAGGCGGGTCCGGTGCCCGGCAGCAAGGTCACCGGCTCCGACGCGAGCAGCGCCGCCGCTTCGGACCCGATCACCGCGAAGCCGCGCGGCTTGTCGCGATCGGCCGCGATCTTCGCGAGCAGCCGGTTCGCCGCCAGCCCGACCGACACGGTGATACCCTCGTGCGCCTCCACCTCGAGCGCGAAGCGCGCCAGCACCGCCGCCGGTGGTGCCGCGTGCAACGCTTCGGTGCCGCTGAGGTCCATCACCGCCTCGTCGATCGACAACGGCTGCACGAGCGGTGTCAGCGCGCTCATCAGCACCCGGATGCGCCGGGCGACGGCGGTGTATTTGGCAAAGTCGGGCTTGATGACGATCGCGTCCGGACAGGCGCGGCGCGCCTTGAACATCGGCATCGCGCTACGCACCCCGTACAGCCGCGCGACGTAGCAGGCCGCCGTCACCACGCCGCGCGCGCCGCCGCCGACGATCACGGGTTTGTCCGCCAGCTCCGGCCGGTCGCGTTTCTCCACGCTCGCGTAGAACGCATCGCAATCGACATGCGCGATGGCGAGCGTCAGCAGCTCCGAATGCCGCAGCACGCGGCCGCCGCCGCAGCGGCACGGCAGGATCTGCGCGCAGTCGCGGCAGAGCGCTGGCGCGTCGCGTGCCGGCGTTTGGATCAGCCCAGCGGCCACAGCCATGCCGCGCCGCGCACGCCAGAGCTGTCGCCGTGCATGTTCTTCACGACAGGCGTGGTCACCGTGTCGCTGAACGCGAGCGGCCGGAGCAGTGCGGGCATCTCCGCGTACAGATGGTCCATGTTCGACAATCCCCCGCCCAGCACGATCACGTCCGGGTCGATCAGGTTGACCACCGGCGTCAGCCCCCGTGCGACGCGCTCCGCATGCCGCCGCAGCGCCGCCTGCGCCTTCTTCTCGCCGGCCGCCGCCCGCGCCGGGATCCGGCTCGCGTCCGTCGCGTCCGGCCCGTCGCAGTCCTGCGCCAGCCCGGTGCCGGAGATGAAGCGCTCCAGGCAGCCCCATTTGCCGCACCAGCAGGCCGGGCCGGGCGTCTCATCCAGGCGCATCCAGGGCAAGGGGGTGTGGCCCCATTCGCCGGCGATATGGTTGCGTCCCTGCACGATCTTGCCGTCCACCACCACGCCGCCGCCGCAGCCGGTGCCGAGGATCACGCCGAACACCGTGCGGCAGCCGGCACCCGCGCCGTCCGCCGCCTCGCTGAGCGCGAAGCAGTTGGCGTCGTTCTCCACGCGCACGTCGCGACCCAGCGCGGCACTGATATCGCGATCGAACGGATGGCCGTTCAGCGCGATCTTCGACGAGTTCTTCACCAGCCCGGTGGCCGGGCTGATCACGCCCGGAATGCCGATGCCGACCGTCGCACGGCCGCCGATCTGCGCCTCCGCCGCTTTCACCAGAAACACGATCGCGGCCAGCGCGTCATGGTAGTCGTGCGGCGTGGGGGTGCGTTCGCGGTGGCGGATTTCACCGTCCGGCGACAGCGCCGCGATCTCGATCTTCGTGCCCCCGACATCGAGGCCGATCCGCCAACGGCTCATGTGTCCTGCCCGTGCAATGGTTGGTCCCACGTTGACACGGCCTCGCCCGGCTGTCGTGGCGTGACGGCGGCCCGCTTGCCGCCGCACGGTGCCGCCCCCAGACTGCACGGATGGTGGAAACCGTCCTCGATCTGAAAGGCTTGGCCTGTCCTTTGCCCGTGCTGCGCGCCAACAAGGCGCTGCGCGGACTGCCGCCCGGCGAGCGCCTGCGGGTGCTGGCGACTGACCGCGCCTCGGTCGCCGACTTCCACGCCTACTGCCGCGAGACCGGTCACGCGCTGGTCGCCTGGAGCGAGGAAGCCGGCGTGTTCAGCTTCGTCATCCGCCGCCGCGCCGAGGTCCCCACGCCCGCCGAACCCAGCGCGCAGCAGGCCGCGTCATGAGCGTCGCCCTCATCACCCATCCAGCCTGTCTGCAGCACGACACGGGCGAGTATCACCCCGAGTGCCCCGACCGGCTGCGCTACGTGCTGCGGGCGCTGGAGACCCAGCAGTTCGCGCCGCTGCTGCGCGAGTCCGCGCCGCAGGCGACCGGCGAGCAGCTCGCCCGCGTCCACCCCGAGCGCCACATCGAGCAGATCCTGACGATCCGCCCCACCCCGCCGCATCTCGTGCAGATCGACCCCGACACGGTGATGAGCGCGGGCAGCGCCGAAGCCGCGCTGCGGGCGGCGGGCGGTGCCGTGCTCGCCGTTGATTCCGTCATGGAAGGCTGGGCGCGCGCCGCCTTCGCCGCGATCCGGCCGCCCGGCCACCACGCCGAACCCGCCCGCGCCATGGGGTTCTGCTTCTTCAACAACGCCGCGGTCGCGGCGATGCAGGCGCGCGTGCGCTGGGGCCTCTCGCGCGTCGCCGTGCTGGATTTCGACGTGCACCACGGCAACGGCACGCAGGCCTTCTTCCAGCGCGACGGCGGCCTGTTCTACGGCTCGACGCATCAGTACCCCTGCTACCCCGGCACGGGACTGCCGAGCGAACGAGGCGTTGCAGGCAATATTGTGAATGTCGGCCTGCCGGCCGGCACTGGCAGCGCCGGCTTCCGCGCCGCCTGGGCGGACACCATCATTCCCGCCCTGCGCACCTTCGCGCCCGAGCTGGTCATCATCTCGGCCGGCTTCGATGCCCATAAGGCCGACCCGCTGGCGGAGCTCCGGCTGGAGACCGCCGATTTCAGCTGGATCACCGAGGAACTGATGGCCGTCGCCGACGAGACCGCCAAAGGCCGGGTCGCCTCGATGCTGGAAGGCGGCTACGACCTCGACGCTCTGGCTGCCTGCGCCTCCGCCCACGTGGCGACCCTGATGCGGCACTGACCGGCGCACCGGCTTCCTGAACGCGGGCCGTTCGTCAAGTTAGCTAGACGGGCAAATATGTCTAGTATAGTTTACATCCAGGAGATGTGGCGATGGCCGAGCCAGGCCCGCATGGCGACGTGGCGCAGATGTCGTTCGAGGACGCGCTCGCCGAATTGGAAAAGATCGTCCGCGCGCTGGAATCCGGGCAGCAGAAGCTCGAGGACGCCATCACCGCCTACGAACGCGGCGCCGCGTTGCGCCGTCACTGCGAGGCCAAGCTCGCCGAAGCCGAGGCCCGTGTGGCCGCGATCGTGCAAAGGGCCGACGGCACGCTGGCCACGAGGCCGCTCGAGTAGAAACGAGGGACACGCCATGCCATCGCCGACGCCGCTTCTGGACCGGGTCCGTTATCCCTCCGACCTGCGGAACCTCTCGGCCGAACAGCTGCGGCACGTGGCCGACGAGCTGCGGGCGGAGACGATCGACGCCGTGTCGGTCACCGGTGGGCATCTCGGCTCGG
>DATEQV010000228.1:0-7150 GCA_035272265.1 Acidisphaera sp.
CCGAAGCGGGCGATGTCGACGAAGGTGTCGGCCCCGGCCAACACCGCTAGCAGGCACAACAAAAGCACCTCATCGAGTGGGTACATCACCTTGCCGCGCTGGCGGGGATCGGGCAAGTCACTGAAATGCTTGAGAAAGACGCCTGCCTCGAAAACCGCGCCGCACTCGCCCGCCACGTTGTCCATCGCCATCCCCCGCGAATCGATTCAGAGGATCGGCACAGATTCAGCGTTTCAGCGATTTGTCACGTACTCCTTCACCCGATTGCCCTGGCGATCGGACGATATTAGCTTGACGAAACCAGGCAGGTCGATCACCGATCGACTCTTTCCGGCAGGCACGGCTAGGCGGATCCCGCCGGAAATGGCGGCGTCAGGTGCTCGACGCTCTGGCCGGTCTGCGCCGATATCATTTCGGCGACGATCGCCCGATGGCAGGTGCGGTGATCGCGCTCGAAGCACAGCAGGCAGGCGCGGGCGCCGGTCGCGCGCTGCCGCGCCTCAGCCAGCGCCGCCTGCGGCTGGTCGCCTTTCATGTGGTCGGCGTAAATCCGCCGCATCGTTGCAGGATCGCCACGGCGCACCGCATCGCGCCCCGCCTTGGGCGTGCCGAGCGGCTGCAGGTGCAGGTAGAAGATGCCGGCCTCGGCGAGCGTGGCGGCCAGCAGGCGCTTGGAGAAGCCCGGCTTGCGGGATGACGCCACGGCGCGCACGTCGATCAGCAGATCGACGCCGGCCTCGGTCAGGGTGCGCGTGACCGCATCGACGGTCGTGCCCTCGTAGCCGATCGTGCGGAGCACGTGGGGGCCGATCGTGCAAATCGGCTCAGAAGAGCCAGTCGAACGGCCCACTATGATACCACGGGTCATTGGTTGGCTGCACCCCGCCGGGCGGCGCGGCGCCGTGCGCGACGAGGCACTTCTGTTCGGCAAGGTGCAGCTTCTGCTGCAACTCGATCTGGTGGTCGGCCTGGTACAGCGGCTGGCCGGCGCCGATCTCGCGTATCTGCTGCACCTCGGGATCATGGTTGGCGACGTCGTGGCAGAAGGCCTTGACGTTCGACTGCGGCGTCGGCGTGGAACAGCCGGCGAGAGCGGCGACGGCGCACGCGCCGAGCGCGACCAGCTTCCTCATGCGCCGGCCAGCCAGTCGTCGATCAGCCGCCGCGCGATGGACAGATCGGGCGGCAGCTCGAAGCCGAGCGCCTCGCGGTCGTGCACCTGCTCGCGGGTGAACCAGCGCGCGTCGCGCAGTTCCTCGGGGTCGATCACGATCTCCTCCGTCGCGGCCCCGGCGACGAAGCCGAGCATGATCTGCGCGGGATACGGCCAAGGCTGGCTCGAGTGATACCATACGTCGGCGAGTTCGATTCCTGCCTCCTCGCGCACCTCGCGGCGCACCGCTTCCTCGAGGCTCTCGCCCGGCTCCACGAACCCGGCGAGCGTCGAATACATCCGCGCGCGCGGGAACCGGTGCGACTGGCCGAGCAAGGCGCGGTCGCCATGCGTGACGAGCATGATCACGGCAGGGTCGGTGCGCGGGAAGTGCTGCGCGCCGCAGCCGGGGCAGTGCATCACGTTGCCCGCGCTGCGCGGCTCGCATTGCGCGCCGCAGACGCCGCAGAAACGGTGGCGCGAGCGCCAGTGCATCAGCGCGCGCGCGTGCGCCAGGATCGCCGCCTCGTCGGCGGGCAGTCCGGCGATGGTGGCGGCGCGCAGGTCGCTGAAGCCGGCGCCGAGCTCGGGCGGCAGCAGGGGGACGGGGTCCTCGGCCGCGCTGACGTCGACGGCGAAGACCGGCCGGTCACCCAGCAGCCCAAGGAACGCCCACGGTCCATCGGCCAGCCGCACCGCCGTGGCGGCGTCGCCGGTCAGGAACACCGCCTCGATCGAGGCATCCGTCTCGCGCACCAGCGACTTGGCACGCCAGACCGGCACGAACAGCGCGTCGGCCGAGGCGATGGCCGAGGCGATCCACGCCTCGTCGTCGCGCCGGTGCGCCGCGCGGTCGATCGGGCTCGCCGTGTAGGTGTTGGGCCGTCGGGCCGGATAGGGGTTCATCACGCGTGGTCTGCCACCGCCGGGCCGGCGGGGGCAACTGCCGGCCGGATCAGGCGGTGGTGCCGACCGACCACGTGGCCGACCGGACCAGCGGCGACGTCTCCAGCTCGGCCGCCACCTGTTCGAGCTCCGCCGCACTCGCCGTCGTCGGCACGAGGTGCGCGGCGAGCTCGACCTGGCTTTCGCTTTCCGATTCGATCTCGATCTCCCGGATCGGGTAGTGCGCCCGCGTCAGCACCTCTTCCATCAGGTCCCGAACATCCGAGACGTCGTCGCGCCCGCAGGTCGCGAGCACCCGGTACTGCGCCTCCGCCATGGTTTCCGTGAGCGGGCGGCGGTTGACCCAGTCGACCAGCGGGCGGAGCAGCGTGTTGCCGGCGAGCACGAAGGCGGTCACGCCCGCGGCCTCGACCGGCAGGCCGGCGCCGGCGAACGTGCCCACCGCCGCCGAGCACCACAGCGTCGCGGCGGTGTTCAGGCCGCGGATGCTGGCGCCGTCCTTCAGGATGACGCCGGCACCCAGAAAGCCGATGCCGGAGACGACGTAGGCGATGATCCGCACCGCCCCCTCGGTCCCGGTCAGCCGCAGCCCGAGATCGGAGAACGCGGCGGCGCCGACCGCGACCAGCACGTTGGTGCGCAACCCGGCCGTCCGCTGCCGCAACTGCCGCTCGAACCCGATCGCGGTGCCGAGCACGAAGGCGACCGCGAGCGCGGAGAAGGTGTTCAGGGTGGCCATGACGGGCTCGCTCGCGAAGGACTACTGACCGGCCGCGAGCTGCACGACCTTGACCGCGACGAGGACGACCGCGGCGAGCAGGTAGGCGCGCAGGACCGTCATCCAGACCCGCTTGCTGAGGCTCAGGTTCGGCGCCGGCAACGCGTCGAGCGGCGGCATGCGCCACCCCGCGCGCATCCGCCGCACTTCGCCCCTCAGCGCCGGACCGGAGGCCGTGCGAGGCGCGCCGGCACGCCGGCGCAGCGCGGCGAAGGCGCCGAAGCCGGCGAGCCCGAGCGCCGTGCCGGCGCCGAGGATCGCGACGATCGTCTCGCCGGACATGTCGGGAAACACGGTCGCCGCGGTCAGCACGATCGACAGC
Organism: Acidisphaera sp.; assembly: GCA_035272265.1. Taxonomy (GTDB): domain Bacteria; phylum Pseudomonadota; class Alphaproteobacteria; order Acetobacterales; family Acetobacteraceae; genus Acidisphaera. The sequence goes on from DATEQV010000228.1 coordinate 3,160, forward strand.
GTCACCAACGCCCAGATCACCGCGCCGGTGAACAGGTTCAGCCACCGGCCGTTCACCCACGGGCCGAGCACCGCGCGGTCGTTGCACAGCAGCAGCAGGAACACCGTCGCCGAGGGCAGCAGCACGCCCGCGAGCGTCTGCACGGCGGTCGTCAGCAGGCCGAGCAGCGCATCGCTGCCGAACAGCACCAGCGCGGCGGCCGCGGCGATCAGGCCGGCATAGACGGCGTAGAAGCCGCTTGCGTCCGTGGCGTTGCGGTGCAGCGAGTGGCGCAGCGCGAGCACGTCGCCGATCGCATAGGCGGTCGACAGCGACACCGCTGACGCGCCGATGATGCTCGCGTCCAGCAGCGCCAGCGCGAACATCACGCCCGCCGTGCGTCCCGCATACGCCTCCAGCCCCGACGCCACGGCGCCCGCATCGGTGAACTGGCCGAAGCCGGACGTGCCGGCGAACGCCACCGCCGCGGCGGCCATCAGGGCGACCGCGCCGACCACCACGATGACGATGCCGATCCACAGGTCGGCCTTCTCGTAGGCCATGAAGTGCGGCGTGATCCGCTTGTCGATCACGTAGCTCTGCTGGAAGAACAGCTGCCACGGCGCGATCGTGGTGCCGACGATCGCGGTCACCAGCAGCATCACGTCGGACAGCTTTCCGTCCGCCGGGAAGCGCGGCACGAACAGGCCGTGCGCGATCTGCGACAGCGGCGGATGCACCAACACGAACACCGGGATCAGCAGCAGGCTGAAGAAGCACAGCGCGAGCGAGAAGCGCTCGAAGCGGCGGAAGCTGCCGGTGCTCGCGGCCGAGATGATGACGCCGGCGGCCACCACGATGCCCCACACGCGCGGCACGCCGAGATAGCCGAGGGCGAGGTTGATGCCGATGAACTCGGTGACAATGGTCAGGCCGTTGAGCAGGAACAGGTCGATGACGCTGAACGCGCCCCAGAACTTGCCGAACCGCTCCAGGATCAGCCGCGCGTGGCCGACGCCGGTCACCGCGCCGAGGCGCACGACCATCTCCTGGTTGACGTAGAGCACCGGCACCAGCAGCAGCAGCGTCCACAGCAGGGCGGTGCCGTAGTTCTGCCCGGCCTGCGTGTAGGTGCCGAAGGCGCCGGCGTCGTTGTCGCCGACCATCACGATCAGGCCGGGACCGAGGATGGCGGCGAGCGTGCGCAGGCGCATGCCCCAGCCGCGGACGGGGCGGAGATCGTGCTGGCGGATGGTGCCGAGCGCGCCCCTGATGTCGCCGAGATGCGCGGGATCGAGGACGGCGGAGCGGGCCTGGGTGCTGATGACGAGATCGGACATGGCGACGTGACCTTGGGCGGAGGGAGGGAAGCTGCCCGGCGGCGCCGGGCAGCACGGCTGGCTCAGCGAGGCTCGGCCGCGCCGGCGTCAGCCAGAAGGGTCCTCTCCCTCGTCGGGCCGCCAGCGGCAGACCGGCCGTCCGTCAGGCGCGATGTGCCGCTCGGCGACGATGCGCGGACGCGACGTCCCGACGCCTGCCGCATCGAGGCGGAACGGATCGGGCACCTCGTGCGCCCGGAGCAGATCAAGGTTGAGGAAGCCGGTCATTGGCCCTCTCCTTCGACTCAAGCGGTTGCTCGAGCCCGGGAGGGCGTGACCAATCGGCCTAGCGCGTGAGCGCCGACGGCCTCATGGATGCATGCGCTACCCGTGCGACGGTCCAACCGGCTGAAGCGCACACGGCAGGCTTGCGCCTACTGTGGCTCTCGCCAGGCTGGCTGGTAGATCGCGGTTTCATGTCATCCCATGCTGGTTGAAGTCGGCCCGGCTATTCACCGGACCGGCACGGCGGAAAGCCGAGGCTCGCCACGGCGCCGAAACCGCGATATACCCATACCGGGTATAGGTTCAAGTGCTTTGTCGTCGCGCGACGAAGAAAAATCCAAGCTGCTCAAGCGACTGACTCGCATTCGCGGGCAGGTCGAGGCGCTGCGCCGGGCGGTCGACGCCGACGCCGGCACTGCCGCCGTGCTGCAGCAGGCGACCGCATGCCGCGGCGCGCTCGAGGGCTTCATCGCCGAGGTGATCGAGGATCACATCCGCGAACGCCTCGTCGACGCCAAGGACGGCGCCGAGATCGCCACCGCCGCCGAGGAACTGATCGACATCGTGCACTCGTACCTGACCTGAGCCGGGCGGCCCGGACCGGCCGGGTTGTGGCCAAGCGGGCGGGGCATGATATGAGGGTGTGGGAGGTCGGCGGCGGACGAGCGCCTCGCCAACCCGGTCAGGTCCGGAAGGAAGCAGCCGCAACGAGTTTCCGCTCGGGTCGTTCGTTCGGCCTCCCACCCTCAACCACCGCCGCCGCCGCGGCGGCCCCAACAGGCGACACGGGCCGTCTCAGCGCATGGCAGGGCTGTTCCAGGACACCGACGAGCAAGCACCGCCCCCGCCGAAGGGCCCCGGCCTGTTCGGAGACGCGCCTCCGGCCGAGCCCCGCGCGGAGCCCGCCCCCGCCTACCGCGTGCTGGCCCGCAAATACCGCCCCGCCCGGTTCGAGGACCTGATCGGCCAGGACGCGATGGTGCGCACGCTGCGCAACGCCTTCGCGCTCGGCCGCATCGCCCACGCCTTCATGCTCACCGGCGTGCGCGGCGTGGGCAAGACCACCACCGCCCGCATCATCGCCCGCTGCCTCAACTGCATCGGCCCCGACGGCACCGGCGGCCCCACCGCCGACCCGTGCGGCGTCTGCCCCAACTGCACCGCGATCCTCGCCGACCGCCATCCGGACGTCATCGAGATGGACGCGGCCAGCAACACCGGCGTCGACGATGTGCGCGAGATCATCGAGGCCACGCGCTTCCGCCCGCTGCAGGCCCGCACCAAGGTCTTCATCATCGACGAAGTCCACATGCTGTCGCGCAACGCGTTCAACGCGCTGCTCAAGACGCTGGAGGAACCGCCGCCGCACGTGAAGTTCGTCTTCGCCACCACCGAGCTGCGCAAGGTGCCGATCACGGTGCTCTCGCGCTGCCAGCGCTTCGACCTGCGCCGCGTGCGGGTGGCGGAGCTGACTTCCCACTTCACCGCCATCGCCGAACGCGAAGGCATCGCCGCCGAGCCCGCCGCGATCGAGACCATCGCCCGCGCCGCCGACGGCTCGGTGCGCGACGGCCTCTCGCTGCTCGACCAGGCGATCGCACAGGCGGCCGAGGGCGCGGTCACCGCCGGCGCGGTCGCCGACATGCTGGGGCTGGCCGACCGGCAGGCCGTGCTCGACCTGCTGGAGGCGGCGCTGCGCGGCCGGCCGGCCGAGGCGCTGGCGATCACCGAACGGCTGCACGAGCACGGCGCCGATCTCGGCACCACGCTCGCCGACCTGCTGGAGCTGGTGCACACGCTGACGCGGCTGAAGACGATCCCCGAGCTGCGCGACAGCCCCGACCTGCCCGAAGCCGAACGCACGCGGGGTGCGGCGATGGCGGATGCCGCGCCGATGCCGGCGCTCGCGCGGGCCTGGCAGATCCTGCTGAAGGGCACCGTCGAGGTCGAGGGCGCGCCGGACCGCCGCGCGGCCGCGGAGATGGTGCTGATCCGCCTGTGCTACGCGGCCGACCTGCCGACGCCGGGCGACCTCGTGCGCCAGCTGTCGCAGTCGCAGGATCCATCACCGCCGCCCGCTCGCGCGCCATCCGGCGGCCCGGGCGGCGCGCGCGCCGTGGCCGGCAGCGGGATGGTGACCGCAGCCGCACCCTCGCCCGCGCTGCCGGCGACGTTCCGCGACGTCGTGGCACTCGCCGCGACGCATCGTGAGGCCCGCCTGCACAGCGAGCTGCTGCACCACGTCCACCTGATCCGCTACGCGCCGCCGAACATCGAGCTGCGGCCCGACGAGCACGCCCCGCGCGACCTCGCCCCGCGTCTCGCCGCCCTCCTGCAACAGGCGACCGGCGAACGCTGGACGATCGCGCTGTCGCAGGCGCCGGGCGAACCCACGCTCGCCGAGCAGT
>DATEQV010000229.1:0-3103 GCA_035272265.1 Acidisphaera sp.
CACCGGGGCGGACGACTACATCACCAAGCCGTTCAGCATGGACGCGCTGCTGGCGCGCATCCGCGCGCTGCTGCGGCGGTCGAACTCGGTGCCGACCAAGGGCCTGCTGACGTTCCACGACATCACGATGGACCTCGCCGCGCATCGCGTGCAGCGCAACGGGCGGCCGATCCATCTGGGTCCGACCGAGTTCCGGCTGATGGAGTTCTTCATGCAGCATCCCCGCCGGGTGTTCTCGCGCGAGGAGCTGCTGGATGCGGTGTGGGGCCCCGACATCCATGTCGAGCCGCGCACGGTGGACGTGCACATCCGCCGCCTGCGCAAGGCGATGAACGCGACCGGCGAGCTGGACGTCGTCCGCACCGTCCGCGCCGCCGGCTACGCGCTGGACACAGAGCCGGTGTGATCCCGGGGCCGGTGTGATTCCGCGCGGTTGGGGGAACCGTGATACTGTCGAGGTGTTCCTGCGGCTGCACGTGACGCCGTTGGTTCCTTCGCCGCGGTTGCGGCCTCAGGAGATCATGATGCGCCGAAACTTCATCGCCACCGCCGCTGTCGCCCTTTGCATGGCCGGCGGCCCCGCGCTCGCGCAAGGCCCGCTCAGCCCGCCCGGGCCGGTCGACGGCACCCTGACGATGACCGCCCGGTCGATTGCGGCGGGCGTTGGCTACACCTGGGGCGACGGCGTGCTGTACTGGCACCACCATCGCTATCCGTTCACGGTCAACGGCATCTCGGTCGCCGATGTCGGCTATGCCTCGGTCGTCAGCCGCGGCCGCGTCTACAACCTCCACCGGCTTGAGGATTTCAACGGCACCTATGGCTCGGCCGAGGGCAACGCCACGATCGTCAACGGCATCGGCGGGCAGTTCCTGCAGAACGGCAACGGCGTGCAGATCCGCATCGACCAGGTCTCGCACGGCGCGCGGCTGACCGGGGCGGCCGACGGGGTGCAGCTGACGCTGCGCTGAGTCTCGCGCGGGGCTGCTCGACCGCGGCCCGGCCAGGGTACAGATTGCCTTCCTGCACGCTCAGCGGGAGGCCAGCATGTATCCTGATGTCCAGCTTCTGATCGACGGCGCGTGGCGCCCGGCGACCGGCAACGCCACGATCGGCGTGGTCAACCCGGCCACCGGCGAGCCGATCGGCACGGTCGCGCACGCCTCGCGCGCCGACCTCGACGAGGCGCTGGCCGCGGCGGCGAAGGGCTTTGCCCAGTGGCGCCGGGTGTCCGCCTACGACCGCGCCAAGCTGCTGCGCAAGGCCGCGGGCGTTCTGCGCGAGCGCGCCGACGACATCGCCCGGCTGATGACGACGGAGCAGGGCAAGCCGCTCGGCGAGGCGAAGGGGGAAACCCTGTTTGCCGTCGACATCATCGAGTGGTTCGCCGAGGAGGCCCGCCGCACCTACGGCCGCGTCATCCCGGCCCGCGCGGAGGGGATCTACCAGCTCGTCATCAAGGAGCCGGTCGGCCCCGTGGCCGCCTTCACGCCGTGGAACTTCCCGATCAACCAGGTCGTGCGCAAGCTGTGCGGCGCGCTGGCCGCCGGCTGCTCGATCATCGTCAAGGCGCCGGAGGAGACGCCGGCCAGCCCGTCCGAGCTGATCCGCTGCTTCGTCGATGCCGGCGTGCCGGCGGGTGTCGTGAACCTCGTCTACGGCGTGCCGGCCGAGATCAGCGAGTACCTGATCCCGCATCCGGTGATCCGCAAACTGACCTTCACCGGCTCGACCGCGATCGGCAAGCAGCTCGCGGCATTGGCGGGCGCGCACATGAAGCGCGTGACGATGGAGCTGGGCGGCCACGCGCCGGCGATCGTGTTCGACGACGCGAATCTGGAGACGGCGAGCAAGATCCTGGCGGCCAACAAATATCGCAATGCGGGCCAGGTCTGCATCTCGCCCACCCGCTTCCTGGTGCAGGAGAAGGTGTACGACGAGTTCGTCGCGTCGTTCACCACCGCGGCCAAGTCGCTGAAGGTCGGCGACGGGCTGGAGAAGGGCACGCAGATGGGCCCGCTCGCCAATCCGCGGCGCATCGCGGCGATGGAGGTGCTCGTCGCCGACGCCCAGAAGCACGGCGCGGAGCTGCGCTGCGGCGGCGAGCGCATCGGCAACAAGGGCAACTTCTTCCAGCCGACGGTGCTGGCGCGGGTGCCGAAGGAGGCGCGCATCATGAACGAGGAGCCGTTCGGCCCCGTCGCCGTGATCAACAGCTTCCGCACCTTCGACGAGGTGGTCGAGGAGGCGAACCGCCTGCCGTTCGGGCTGGCGTCGTATGCCTACACCAGCTCGGCGAAGACGGCGGCGGCGATCGCCGCGAACGTCGAGGCGGGCATGATGTCGATCAACCACCATGGGCTCGCGCTGCCGGAGACTCCGTTCGGCGGCATCAAGGATTCCGGCTACGGCAGCGAAGGCGGGTCGGAGGCGATCGAGGCGTATCTGAACACCAAGTTCGTCACCCAGGCGTCGCTGTAGGTTGCCGCGTCGTGCCGGGGTTCGCCGCCGCGGCGCAGCCCTGGCACGACGCATTCTCGCTCGTCGGGGCGGCGTCGGCGACGCTGGTGGGGTTGCTGTTTGTCGCCGCCTCGGTCGGCTCGGGCCTGTTCAACCGCGACCGGCAGCCGGCCTTCCGTGCGTTCGTCTCGTCGAGCGTGGTGCATTTTTCGTGCGTCCTGGCGGCCGGACTGATCGGCATGGTGCCCACCCAGAGCTGGCTGCTCGGCGGGCTGCTGATCGGCGGCGACGGGCTGTTCGGGCTCGGCTACGGCGTGCTGGTGATCGTCAGCATGCGCCGCCACGGCATCACCACGAATATCGGCTGGGACGACCGGCTGCTCTACGCGCTGGTTCCGGTGGGCGGGCATCTCGCGATGGTCGCTGCCGCGGTCCTGCTGCTGATGCAGGCGCCGGCGGGCTTTGCCGTGCTCGCCGTCGCCATCGCCGTGCTGTTGTTCGCCGGCATTCGCAACGCGTGGGACATCACCGCGTGGAGCGTGCTGGCGCGCGGCAAGTAGGGGCGGCCGGCTGTCGCTGGAGGCGGGGCTGGTCGAACCGTCGCAGAACCGACATGATCGCGCCAACCGGTTCGGGGGGGGAC
>DATEQV010000230.1:0-5031 GCA_035272265.1 Acidisphaera sp.
ATATCAGGTAGAGCGTCGTGCCGATCGCGTGCAGCATCTCGCGTGTCTCCAGGCGCAACGGGTCCAGCCGGCTGGACGCGAAGCGGGCGACGTCCACGCCGTTGTGGATCACCTGCATCCGGTCGTCGGCCACGCCGAAGCGGGCGGCGAGGTGGCCGGCCACCATGCGCGAGACCGCGACGATCCGCGTCGCGTCGCGCAGCTGCCGGCGTTCTAGCTGCGCCATGCGCTGCCGGCGCAGGACCGACAGGGGCGACCAGGCGGCGCGCGGCCCCAGCAGCGGCGGATGCAACGCCGCCAGACGTTCCTGCGCGAGCGGGCGCGAGCCGGTGAGCGGATGGAACACGTCGGCCGACCAGCCGGTGCCGGTGTCGTGCACCGCGTCGGGGCGGAGCGCGTCGATGACGCGGGCGGCGCGGCGGGCGCGGCGGATCGGATCGGCGGCGTGCGGCAGGCGATGCAGGGTCAGCTTCAGGCCGTGATCCTCGTCGGCGTCGAAGGCGACGACGTGGACCTCGTGGCCTTGCCCGGCGAGGAACCGGGCGAAGCCGAACGACCATTGCTCGGAGCCGCCGCCGCGCGGGCTGAAACGATCGAGCACGAGCGCGATGCGCCAAGCTGGCGGAGGTGCCGGCCGGGCAGGCTCGCGGGGCGCGTCGGTGGCGATCACAGGCTGATCAGCATCGGCTGCCGGACGTCGGTGCGGTTCGGGTATGAAGCCTTGCACCCGCGCCGCACAAGCCGGCACCGCCGGGCACCGCATCGAGCAAAGCTTGAAAAGGCGGCGGCTTTCGCGTTCGCTGCTGCGGTGATGACCTTTTCCGGTCTGAAGCACGCTCGGGAGCCCGGGATCGCGCGCTTGTCGGCGGTCGCCGGCGTGACGCCGGAGGGGGCGTCGTGACCGAGGAGTCCGATCCGATGGCGGTGCTGGCCTCGGCCGTCGCGCGGTCGCTCGGGCTGCCGATCGATCCGGTCTACCTGCCCGGGATCGGCCGCAACCTCGCGCTGCTGTACGAGCACGCGGCGAAGCTGCAGGCGCTCGACATTTCTGGCGCGCAACATCAGGCACCGATCTACCGTCCGTGACCGGCGCGGCGTGGGCTGACCTCGGTGCGGCCGACATCGCCGAGGCGGTGCGTTCGCGGCGCGTCGCTGCCGTCGCGGTCGCCGAGGCGGTGCTGGCGCGGATCGGCGAGCGGAACGGGGCGCTGAACGCCTTCACGAGGACGCTGGGCGAGCGCGCGCTGGCCGAAGCTCGCGCCGTGGACGCGAAGATCGCAGCGGGTGTGGATCCCGGGCCGCTCGCGGGCGTGCCGTACGGCGTGAAGGACCTGTTCGACGTGGCCGGGCTGACCACGCTCGCCGGGTCGCGCATCAACGCGGACGATCCGCCGGCCGCACGGGACGCGGTGCTGGTGCGGCGGCTCGCGAGTGCCGGCGCGGTGCTGCTCGGCACCCAGAACATGGACGAATACGCGTACGGGTTCACGACCGAGAACGCGCATTACGGACCGACCCGCAATCCGCATGACCCGGCACGGGTGGCGGGCGGATCGTCGGGGGGATCGGCGGCGGCGGTGGCGGCGGGGCTGGGGGCGTTCGCGCTCGGATCGGATACGAACGGATCGATCCGGGTGCCGTCGTCGTTCTGCGGGGTGTTCGGGCTGAAGCCGACATACGGGCGGCTGCCGTGTTCCGGAACGTTCCCGTTCGTGCATTCGCTCGACCACCTGGGGCCGTTCGCGCGGTCCGCGCGCGACCTGGCGCTGGTGTACGACGCGCTGCAGGGGGCGGACGACGACGATCCGATCTGCACGCCGGCGGGCATCGAGCCGGCGACGCCGGTGTTGTCGATGGCGGGCGAGCTGCGGGCAGCGGTGCTGGACGGCTGGTTCCGCGACATGGCGGGACAGGAGGCGATCGATGCGGTGGAGCACGTCGCCTCGGCGCTGGGCGCGCAGCGTCAGGTGGTGCTGCGCGACGCGGCGGCGGCGCGGTCGGCGGCGTACCTGGTCACCGCGACCGAGGGGGCCGCGCTGCATCTGCAACGATTGCGCCAGCGGGCGGGCGACTTCGATCCGGCGGTGCGCGACAGGCTGCTGGCCGGCGCGCTGTTCATGGCGTCGATGGTGGTGCGCGCGCAGCAGCTGCGGCGGCGGTTCCGCGACGATGCGCTGGCGCTTTTCGGCGACGCCGATGTGCTGCTGGCGCCGGCGACGCCGTGCGTGGCGCCGGAGATCGGGCAGCAGACGATCCGCATCGCGGGTGCGGAGTGGCCGACGCGGGCGAATGTCGGCGTGCTGACGCAGCCGATCAGCTTCATCGGCCTGCCGGTGGTGTGCGTGCCGATGCGGGGCCTTTTGCCGATCGGCGTCCAGCTGATCGGCCCGCCGTGGCGCGAGGATTTGGTGCTGCGGGCCGCCGCGCGGCTGGAAGCGGCAGGGGTCGTTTCGGCCGCAACGGTCGGCTGAGCGACGTCATCGCGCGGCGCGGTCCGCGGCGGCGCGGGGATCATCGGGCGAGCGGCGCCGATCTTGATGGTGGTCGTGCCGCTGGGCGGGTACGGAAGCGGCGAGACCCGCGGCGCGGGAGTCGCGGGGTCGGCGGGTGCCGGCGCGCTTGCGGGCGCAGGCGCGGCTTCGGCCGGTCGCTCCGCTGGCTTGGTCGCATGAGCTTCGCCAGTCGGCGTCGCCGCTCGGCGGCGTCGCGAGCCGGGGGCGCGCCGGGGCCTGTCACGTTGGCCTGGGTCGCCTCGTCCGGCCGCGCCGCCTTCGGGCGGTACCCGCGATGGCTTGGGTACCTGGTCGTCGGCAGTCGGGCGGCGCACGGTGCCGCCGTCGCGTGCGAGTGCGAGGTCGCGCAGGCGTTCGCTTCGGCGCTGGGTCTCGCGGCGGAGATGGCGGGCGTGGGCGCGCACGAGGTCGCGCTCGACTTCGCGTCGGTCACGATGGTGCCAGGAGTCGTGCGAGCCGCGATGGGCGATCATCGGCCAGAGCTCGGGCTCGAATTGCGGCGGCATCGGTTCGGGGCCGTGGCGGGCGACGTGTTCGCGGTGGCGGGCCCAGAACTGCCGGCGGCTTTCGCGGTACTGCCGCCGCTCGGCGAGCAGGCGCACCGCGCCGCGCCGGGCGAGCTTGTAGAGCGCGACCTCGGCCTTCCAGTCGCCGCTGCAGGCGGCGATGTAGTGGGCGTGAGCCCGCTCGCAGTGGTGGCAGCGCGGCTTGCGGCGGCCGGTCCAGCTGTTCGGCGCGTCGCACCACGAGGTGAGGTCGCGGCGCCACGGGTTGGCGCGGAACAACTTCTTCGGCGGCGGGCGGTGCTCGCAGAACGCGTCGTAGGCGATCTCGAGCCGGTAGTGCCGCGCCTGGCCGGAGCTTGGCCGCTCGTCGTCCGGCGGGATGGGCCGGGGGCGGGTCTTGCGGGCGTAGGGACGCGCCGCGGCGAGGCGGCGGTAGAGGCGCTGCAGCGAGGCCGGGAGCCAGCGCAGCACGCGCCCCGGCTGGTCCGCGTGCGCGGTCCGGGTGGCGCGGGCGGGCGCGGGCGGCTCCGGTTCGGGGGCCGGCTCCGGTTCAGGCGGTGCGGTCAAGGGGTCCGGGTGGGCGAGCGACCATTGCCGGAGTTTGGCGGCATGGTGCGCCCAGACCCTCTCCATGACCGAGGGGAACGGCGCGCGCGGTTCCGCCGTCCCGTGGGCGCGGCCGGAGCCGGCGGTGTCGGAGGCGTCGTCCGGCGATGTGTCGCCGTCGGTCATGCCCAGAAGGGTAGGACCGGCAAGCGGCGGTGTCAAGAATAAAAGCCTAGAAAGGCGCGGTTCTCGGCAGAGTATGGTCGAACGGGTTCGGTTGCGACGGGCCCGGGTCTCGGCATCGTGGGCAGATCGACAATCTGCTTGCCAAGGCGAGGAATTTCAGCCTAGGACTATCGCCTGTTGGCTGGGCGTGTGGGACTGATGGACAAACTGGTGCTTCCCTTCGTGTTCATTCCTGACGGATCGCCGGAGGCGCTGCTCCCGCCGCGCTATGGCCATATCCGTCTCAGGGCACGGTTCATCCCGGCCGGCACCGCGGAGGCGGCGGGGACATCGCCGGCGTCCGGTCCGGACGGGTCGGGCGATGCCGGGGACGGCTGGCAGTCCGACCCGGGCCGCGGCGATGCGTGGACGGACGACGCCGGCGCGGGGACCGCGACGTCGCCTGTGGCTGACGAACCGCCGCCCGGCTCTCCCGCCGCGATCGGCCGCAGCCTGCTCCGGTTGGTTCGCGCTGACGTTCGTGCGGATGTCGGTGCGATCCGGCGAGGCATGCCGCAGGCCGCGAGCGAGCGGTTTCCTGCCGGACGCTACGAACTGGCGCAGGCCGAAGGCGAGCCGGCGGGCGAGGAGAGGCTTGGCCCGGAGGGCGAAGAACTCTCGCTCAACGAACAGGTCATCACGAGCGAATACTACGCTACACTCAGGGAGCTGCGGGAGGTTGATCCGTACAATTCCGCCCTGGGGCCATCCCTGCGTTCGCGGGATTGGAAGCCGAGCGAAGTAGATCTCATCATTCTCCGGGCTGCGCTGTCAGCGGCGCGAGCTGGACTGCCGCCGCGACTTGACTTCAGCGTCCGGCCACCCGGCAGTACGATCCCGGATGCGCAAGGCCCGGGTCGCTGGGTCCCCTACAGCCCGAAATTCCCGTACGGTCGGCCCGAAGATGCCGTGTATCAGATGAAGGCGACCGGACTGCCTTGGGGTATGGAGTACCGGGTCGAAACGACTTTGACGCCAAGCGGGGAGAAGTATTTCGACAACCGCGACCCGTTCACCGGAAACTTCATCGATGCCAAGAACTGGCAGAACTTCCCGCCGGAGGCCCTGCTTGACGAGGCCCTCAAGGATATCAGGCAGGACGCTAACCCGACTTTCGCTACTGACCCTCGATTCCAGGGATTTTCTCGCGCCGCCGCGAAGGTAAGTGACTGAAAAGCGGGGATCAGCGGCGCGGTGATTTGCCGCAACCGTCTGCGGTGCCGACCAAGTGGCTTGCGAAA
>DATEQV010000231.1:0-8022 GCA_035272265.1 Acidisphaera sp.
GCTTCGATCTCGAAAGCGGCTGCACCTTCGACCTGTGGGCGGACGACGTACCCATCTGCCCGGTCGAGGTGCGCAATGGCGATGTCTGGGTGAAGACCACGTTCGGTCATGCCGATCCCGCCGCGCACTGGCATCAGCGGCTTGCGAACGGCCTCGCACACGACCTCGGCCTGGTCGTCGCCAAGGCCGTGCATGGTCAGCTCGCGGGCGGCGTACCGCTGGCCGACATTGTGCGGCAGGTGGCACTATTCGGGGCGCAGAACCGCAACGCCTGGGGCGTAGGTCTCACAATCCTCACGGCGCTCGCCAATCTCCTGCCCTTCCTGCCAGAGGAGGAAGCCTATCTCGCTCTGTTCCACGGCGCGCGCCGGGTGGCGGCGGACTGCAACGGCGAGGCGCCTCGGCGGGAACGTGCGCCGCTTGGAAGCCGGCCGGATCCGGCAGCGCTCAAGCGTTGGCTGCGGCGTTGGACAAACGTGCGCCATCGCGAGGCCGCCGAGCGCACCCTGCTCACGGCGATAGCGGCCGATATCTCGCCGGCTGTGCTCGCCGATGTCCTGCTCGCGGCCGAGACCGAGCGGGCGTTCGCCGACACTGGACACTCGCTCGACTTCATCAACAAGGCATTCGAGTGCCTCGACCTGATCGGCTGGAAGCACGCGGCAGCTCTGCTGCCGACTGTCGTCGGCCATATGGTGGCTGCCCGTGGCGCCGAGGAATCAACTGCCTGGCGCCAGCCTGTTGATCTTGTTGCCCTGTGTGAGGAATCAGCCAGCCAACTGCCGGAACTGTTCGCTGCCGGCCGCGGCGTGAGTGGTTGGTCGAACCATGCGTCGCTCGCCCAAGAGCTGCTCGGCGACGATCCGGCCAGGATCGTTGACGCGCTCAAGGCGGCGATCCGCGCAGGCGCTGCTCCTGCTGATCTTGGCCGATCGCTCGCTTACGGAGCGGCGCTCCGGGTGGCGCGCTTCGGCAATGCCAACGAGCACGCCGATTGGGAGACGGCGCACCACGTCTTCACCTACGCCAACGCGGTCCACCAGATGCTCAAGCGGATCGGGAACGTCAACATCGACGGTCACGTCACGGCCGTGCGCGGCGTACTGCACGGAGCGATGGCGCTCTACCTTACTCGCTATCTCAATGTGCCGCCGGCCCGCATCGCGGGCGAGGGCAGCGAGCAGCTCGACGACCTGCCCGCCGAGGAGGATATGATTTGCGCAGCCTTGCTCGACGCCTTCGACCGGCAGCGACAGGTCGATCTCGCGGCAAGGCTAGTGGCACGGCATCTCACGCTCGGCTATTCGCCGAAGGCGCTGATCGCCACGCTGGCGCGTGCGGTGCTGCGCGAAGATGCAGGCTTCCATGCCTATCAGATACTGGAGGCGGGAGTCCGGCAGCTCACCACATGGGGGGACACCGACGTGGGCCGGCACATCCTCGTTGCGGTTGCCCGCTATCTTGCCGCCCATTCACCGACAGAACGCGCGGCGCTGCAGACGGCCGACATCGCCCGGCGCTTGATGCGGGGCGGCGAGCTGCACCAGGAGGCTGGGGCGGCGTAACGACGCGCGCCGAGGCCGCGTTCGCCGCGGTCAGGCTGCACAGCAATGCCAACGCGGAATGTCCAAGCTTCAAGCCGGGATTCCCCACATGGGCGGCTCTGTAGGCCCGTCCTAGGGGCAGGCTAGCCACCGATCCATGCGGTGCGCAACCGGCTACATCGGGGGCCGGACGCCGTTACGGCCGACGTTCATGAACACCGCCGTCAGCGCGCCGTCGGGCGCCTGCGTCGCCGTCACCACCGCAGCAGCGCCCGGCGTCACATCCGACCACGCGCCTCTCGATGTCAGCACGATCGGCACGCTGGCGGGCACGACGATGGTCTTTTGCCCGCCGGGATAGTCGACGGTCAGCGTGTGCGGGGACGTGCCAACAACGGAGCCGACGGTGCCATTGGTCATCGTGCTATCAGGCCCCAGATCCCAGGGCCGATGCCCCGCGCCCTTGCCGCGCAGCTGCTCGGCGAACACGTGCACCTCCAGCGCCTGCAGCGTGCCGTCCGGCAATGTGCGGGCGGCGGTGCCGATGAAGCTGCCCAGCGTGATGTCGGCCATACTGCCGGCGGTCAGGACCGAAATGCGCGCGTCCTGCGGCACGGTGATCGTGACCTTGGCGCCGCTCAGTGTGGTGAGCCTCAGGTCGCGGCCGCTGACGGCGTCGATCGTGCCGCGAAAGCGGGTCATCGTGCCGGTCTGCTGCGCGAGGCCGGGTGTCGCCGCAAGCGCGAGCAGCGCGGCAAGCGTAAGGCGGCGCGTTGCCATCATGATTGTCGCTCCTCCCCGAGGAGCAAGCGTAGCGGGTGCCGGACACGCCATCTAGAGAGACGCGGTTGCAGCCGCAGACGCTGCCGGCGTGTTGCTGCGGCGCGCAATACCCTGCGTGGCCGCGGCGGGGGCCGTGTCGGCGTAGCGGCGGGCCAGCGCTGCGCAGACCATCAGTTGCAACTGGTGGAACAGCATTAGTGGCAGCACGATCAGGCCGACCGAGCTGCTGGCGAACAACACGCTCGCCATCGGCAGGCCGCTGGCCAGACTCTTCTTGGAGCCGCAGAACACGATGGTGATCTCGTCGGCACGGCTGAAGCCGAGGCGCCGGCTCAGCATTGTGGTGGTCACCAGCACAGCGCCCAGCAGCGCCGCGTTGACCAGGGCCAGCCGCAGCAGCATCGCGATATCGAGCTGCTGCCAGATACCGGCCACCATGCCTTCGCTGAACGCGGCGTAGACCACCATCAGGATCGAGCCGCGATCGACCAGGCCTAGCAGCGTGCGGTTGCGTTCGGCCCAGCCGCCGATCCAGGGTCGCAGGGCCTGGCCGGCGGCGAAGGGCAACAGCAAGTGCAGCATGATGTCACCGACCATGCTCGCGGAGATGCCGCCATGGCGGGACAGCAGCAGGCCGGCCAGAAGCGGGGTCAGCAGGACGCCGACCAGGTTGGAGACGGTGGCGCTGCACAGTGCCGCGGGCACGTTGCCGCGTGCGATCGACGTGAAGGCGATCGAGGACTGCACCGTGGAGGGCAAGGCGCAGAGCAGGATCACGCCCGCCCACAGTTCCGGCGTCAGCAGATGCGGGAACAGGGCACGTCCCGCCAGGCCCAGCAGCGGAAACAGCAGAAAGGTGCTGAGGAACACCATCGCGTGCAGCCTGACGTGGCGCGCGCCTGCCAGCGCGGCCTGCGGCGACAGCCGGGCGCCGTGGAGGAAGAACAGCAGCGCAATCGCCAGGGCGGTGGCGTGGCCGGCGAAAACCGCACCGATGCCACGCGCCGGCAGCAGCGTCGCGATGCCGACCGTGGTCAGCAGCAGGGCCACGAAGGTGTCGATCGGCAGGCGGGAGAGCAGGTGACGCATGGCGCAGACCTCCGGTGGCGGGGATGTCGCTGCGCTTGGGTTCATTGTGAAGTGCGTTGGCTGGCGTTACTGTCATCATGAAACGTGATGAGCGGCCATGCTGGACCCCATTCTGCTGCAAAGCTTCCTCGCCGTGGCGCAGACGCGGAGCTTCACCGAGGCCGGTCGCCGCCTTGGCGTGCAGCAATCGACCGTCAGCCAGCATGTGCGCCGGCTGGAGGAGGAGGCCGGGCGGCGGCTGTTCGTGCGCGACACCCATCGTGTGGTGCCGACCGGCGACGGCGAGGCGATGCTGGGCTTCGCCCGCTCGATCCTGGAGGCGAATGAGCGGGCACGCGAGTATTTCTCCCGCGCGCGGCTGCGTGGCCGGGTACGGTTCGGCACCTCGGACGACTTCGTCTCCACCCGGCTGCCGGAGATCCTGCGCGAGTTCACTCGCCGCCATCCCGGCGTGGACCTGGAGCTGACGGTCGACCTGAGCGCCACGCTGAACCTGCAGATCGACCGCGGCGAGCTGGATGTGGTGCTGGCAAAGCGGCGCAGCGGCGCAGGGCGCGGCACGCTGGTATGGCGCGACCAGCTGACCTGGATCGGCGGCCCCGGAATGAGCGTCGATCCCCAGGCGCCGCTGCCGCTGATCCTCTATGCCCCGCCGAGCCTGTCCCGGGCGATGGCGCTGGAGACTCTGGAGCGCAACGGCCGC
Organism: Acidisphaera sp.; assembly: GCA_035272265.1. Taxonomy (GTDB): domain Bacteria; phylum Pseudomonadota; class Alphaproteobacteria; order Acetobacterales; family Acetobacteraceae; genus Acidisphaera. The sequence continues at coordinate 4,120 of DATEQV010000231.1, forward strand.
GCGTGGCGCATGGTGTGCACCAGCGGCAGCCTCAGCGGGCTGCGCGCGGCGGCGCTGGCCGGGCTGGGTGTAATGCTGCACGCGCGCAGCTTGATCCCGGAGGGCTTGGCCGAGGCACCGGCGACGCTGCGCCTGCCCGCGGCCGGCGAGGTCGAGTTCGTGGTCGCGCGCCGGCGCGGTGCGCGCGGGCCGGAGACCGCGCTCGCAGACACGATCCTCGCCAATGCCGACCGGTTGCAGCAAGCGTAGCAGCCAAGGCGGCGGCGATCACGCGCTCCGGAGATTCGCCGCCGACGATGTTCTGGCCGCCCGTTGTGTCGGCAATCGTGTTCTCGCCGGAACCCACGCGGACCGCGTTGTAGCAGCCCGACAGCGCGATCGTGCTTTCCCCGCCGCCGGTCACGACGGTGGTGTAGCCGCTCGGCGCGCCTCCTGCGGCTAACTCCTCCTTTTCGACGGGGGGCTGCTTTTCGGTGGACCCCATCAAAGCCTGGTTCGAGACACAGTTTGGGTGCTAACTCCCTGCTTGTACGAAGCTTGGTCCGAGCCCAGTGAAGGTTGAGTTCCCGCAACTAAAAGCGCCGGCTGGTCTGATCGTGCGAGAGACGGCAACAAAACGCTTTCGGAGGCGTCACGCATTCGGGCTGGCAGCCACGTGGGTTGCGGTCGCGGCCTCCGCTCGGGCGGCGGAGCCGGCGGGGATGGTGGAGGCGCTGCGCGGAGAGGCCTACGCGATGGAGGCTGCCGGGCGCCGGACCTTGGCACCGGCCGCCGAGGTGTCCGTCGGCGATCTTGTCTCTACGGCCGCGCAATCATCCCTCGGCATGCGGCTTGGGATGGCGACAGAGGTTCGGTTAGGTCCCGAGGCGCAGCTGCGCATCGATCGTTTCCTGGTGAACGTCGGCGGCGTGCTTGAATTGGCGCGTGGCAGCATGGTGTTCGATCATGCCCCGACGGCGGGCGGCATCGACGTGACCGTGCGCTCGCCGTTCGGCCTGATGGCGGTGCGCGGCACGCGCTTCTTCGCCGGACCCAGCAACGGCGTATTCGGCGTGTTTGTGGTCGAGGGTACCGTCCTGGTGGTGGGAAGCAACACGTCGGTGGAGGTCACGAAGGGCCTCGGCACCGACATTGTCCGGCCGGGAGCTGAACCCACGAATCCCCATCCCTGGGGCGCGGCACGGATCGCAACCGCGCTGGCATCGGTGACATAGAGCGCGGCCGCGCTCAGCTCGATTGGGCCGGCACGAGTGCGGCTGGGGTGAAAACATCGACCGGTGAACTTTGGCCCCGCAAGGTCAGCGTGCCGATCTGCCGCAATGTCTCAGGATCGAGCCGGCTGGCGGTGCCCGGCCCGATGCAGATGCTCGAGCCAAGCTCCTTGTTGGCTGCTTCCAGCCGTGCCGCGGTGTTCATCGCATTGCCATGCGCGGTGTAGTCGAGTTTGCGGCTGCCGCCCACGTCGCCGACGATCGCCAGTCCCGTTTCGATGCCGATACGCGTGCGGCCGAGTTGCAGCCGTTGCCCGAGCGGGGCCCGGCGCACCACCTCCGAGCTGTCGAGCAACGCCAGCGCGCAAGCGACTGCGCGCGCCGGGTGGCCTTCCAGCGCGAACGGTGCGTTGAAGATCGCGTGCACCGCATCGCCGACGATCTTCTCGATCATGCCGCCGTGGTCGGTGACGACGCGAGCGGCCGCGTCGAAATAGGCGTCGAGCAGCATCACCAGCTCGGCCGGATCGGCACGCTCCGTCATGCTGGTGAAGCCCTCGATGTCGGTGAACAGAGCGGTGATCTCGCGCAGCTCGCCCTTGAGCCGCAACGCGCTGGGGTCGGCAGCGATGCGACGCACCAGATCCGGCGCGAGATGCTGCTCGAAGCTTGCACGCAAAATAGACCCGGACCCGAGCGTTGCGAGAGATGCCGCCAACCAGCGACAACAGGCTGTCTCCCGGCTCGACGAGAACGATCAGCTACAACGGGCGTCGCATACCCCACGCGACATGGCAGCGCCCTTTCACGTGCGCACGCATGGATATGGCCGCGAGTGGACCGAACCAAAATCATGGTCGGCCGAAGCGCTCACGCAAAACGACGAGCGGCGACGAAACATAGGTTATCGATTGTTGATGGAAGCCTGTGAGCGGCGCGGTGTGCGCAAGCACGTGGTGTTTGATTTACTCGACAACCGAAAGCGCGAGCTTCATCCATCGGTCCCGTTACCGCGCCCCAAGAACGACGAAACCAACTATGAACGTGGCCACCGTCGTAAGGCGGCGGCGGATGCCCTACTGAGGGCCACGGATGCCGACGCGCCCACGGCGGCGCGCGCGATCGCGAAAATGCTGGAACTGTTGTCGTGAACAGCCTCACATCGTGTAGCTGATCATCTGCATGCAGAACCCCGGCTCATCCCCGGGGGTTTTTCGTGCATCCAGATCACCGCCCGGCGCCATCCGGGAACACGTCTCGCGCCTCGCGTTCGATCCGGTCACCGCCAGCCCGGGCAACGCGGGGCGAACGCACGGGCCACGCGGCGCGGGCGTAGGGACGCGCCTACGGCCGGGCGTGGCCCGCCGGGATGTCACCACGCCGGGCCGGGCGCGTGCGCCCTGGAGCGCGTTCCTCGCGCCGTCCCGGGCAACGTCTCGCGACCCGCGCCCCTTCAGGGCCGGGTGTGCATGCGTTCGTTGATGACAGACCGCAATCAGAGCCGACGTGGGGTATGTTGAACAACGATCCGTTTTGCGCGCCACCGCCGCCCTTTTTCGATCAGGTGGGCGGTGTCGGTGCACCGGGCGCGGGCGGGTTCGGATCGCCCACCACTCCCGCCACCACCGCCCCAAGCGCGCCCACCCATGCACCGCCCTCGTTTGGCTCACGCCCGCGTCCGTTCGGCCGGTGAAGTCGGCGCGAGGCACCAGTCGCCGCGCCCGTAGCTACGCGGCGGACGCCATCCGTCCCGGCGGGGTAACGCGCGGGGCATAATGCAGTGAAGTCGGTGGAGACCGTCCAGGCGGCCGAGTGTCCCGCCGGTCGGACTACCTTGCGGCTCGCCAACGGATTGCGCTCAGAATGCGCGCTGCCGCCGGTGGCTCATCCTGGGCCGGCCCGGTCGGCGGACGCAGAAGGCGACGAGTATTCTCATGGGCCGCATACCTCGCTCTGCTAATCGCACCACCGGGTCTGTAAGTCCCAAGCCGCCCCCCACCAAGGACTACCGGCACAAGCAGGAAGCGACAGCCCGGCCGGACGCGGGCGCGGCGCCGCGCTTCCGTGCGAAGCGGGAGACTACTACCTATCGCTACGACAGCAGCCTCGCGCCGGCGCTGGACTGGGACATGTCGCCCGCGCGCGACATGTCGGCGTGGCTGCTCGCCGCGATCGAGGAAGCCGCAGCGTTGCCCGGCCAGACGTTTCCGGCAATCCGGGAAATGCAAGGCGCCGACGGGACGGTGCTGTTGCGGGTGGCTGGCTTACAGGACGCGCTGGCGGCGCTGAAGCGCATGCAGGCGCCGTTCCTGAACTGGACCGGCAAGGCCGAGCGGCTGTCCTTCGATGTGCCGACGCTGCCACTGTTCGTGCATGAGCGGCTGTCAACCGAGGCCATCGTGCGGACGTTGGAAGCGCACCGGAAGCGTCCGGCGCAAGCGGACATGCTGAGCCTGTTCGCCGATCCGCAGATGCCGATGAGCGCACAGGTGAACGCCTATGGCCACCGCAGCGGGTGGGTGAACCGGATGATCCTCGGCGACAGCCTGTCAGTGATGAACAGCTTGGCGCGATACGAGGGGCTTAGCGGGCAGGTGCAGTGCATCTACATGGACCCACCCTACGGGGTGAAGTTCGGCAGCAACTTTCAGCCGTTCGTGCGCAAGCGCGACGTAAAGAATAACGACGACGA
>DATEQV010000232.1:0-6313 GCA_035272265.1 Acidisphaera sp.
TCGTCGTCACCGACATCAACATGCCGCGTCTGGACGGTTTCGGCTTCATCGAGGCCGTGCGGCGGGATGGGCGCTTCGGTGGCGTGCCGATCCTGGTGCTGACGACCGAGAGCGACGCCGAGAAGAAGGCCCGCGCGCGCAACGCCGGTGCGACCGGCTGGATCGTCAAGCCCTTCGACCCGGCGCGGCTCTTCGCGCACGCGTTCGAAACGGCACTGGACCTGCTGCGCTCCGGCCGCCTCGCGCCGGCAGCGGAGGTGGTGAAGCTGCTGTTGCGCGCGGCGGACATGCTGACCGATCTGGTGCGCGCCGCGCGTACCGGCGCAGCCGTCGCCGATGCGGCCGGGTCGGCGCGGATGATCGCAAGCCTGGACGCGTTGGCGGCCGTCCCGGCGCCGGCTCCTCCGGTCGAGCCGGTCGAGCCGGCCGTGCCGGCGTTCCGCCCATTGCGGCTCGACCTGTCGGCGATCGGCGATGCCGAGCCGGCACCCGAGCCGGCGCCGATCGCCGAACCCCCGCCGGCCGGTCGTCACATCCGCATCGTTTTTCGCCCGGCCGACGCGATGTATGCGAAGGCGAACGAGACGACCCTGCTGCTGCGCGAGCTGTCGCGCATGGGGTCGCTCACCGTCGCGTGCGATACGGCCGCGCTGCCGTCTCTGGACGCCCTGGAACCCGCCTCTTCTCATCTCGCCTGGACGGTCGACCTCCTCACCGCAGCAACGCTCGACCCGGTGCGCGAGGTTTTCGAATTCGTCGAGGGCGATTGTGAGCTGTCGGTGGTCGAACTGTCCGCATCAGCGCAGGCGGACGATGCGGCCGGCCATGAAGCTGCGGCCGCGATGGAGGCCGCGCGCCCGGCTTACGAGCAGGATGACGAGTCAGCGCCCTCGGCTGCCTCGCCCCCGCCACCGCCCGTGCTGCTGCCCGTGTCGCCGCTCGCGCCGCCACCCGCGCCGCCAGGGCCTGTCGCCGCAACGATCACCCCTGCGCGCGCCGCCGAGATGCCTGCGCTCGCGCACGCTTCGATCCGCGTCGATGTCGAGCGCGTCGATCGCTTGGTCGACCTGATCGGCGAGCTGGTGATCAGCCATTCCACCCTGCTGCAGAACGTCTCCGAAGCCGGCCTTCTCACCACTGGCGTTGCCGCCGCACTCGATGCCCTCGGCCATCTGACGCGCGACATCCAGGACGGCACGATGGCGATCCGCGCGCAGCCGCTCAAGCCGCTGTTCCAGCGCATGTCGCGCATCGTGCGCGAAGTGGCGGACGCAACGGGCAAGCAGGTCGTGCTGCAAACCGAAGGCGAGTCGACCGAAGTCGACCGCACCGTCATCGAAAAGCTGGCCGACCCGCTGACGCACATGATCCGCAACGCCATCGATCACGGGCTGGAAGCGCCTGACCGGCGGCGCGAGGCCGGCAAGACCGAGGCCGGCGTGCTGCGGCTGAGCGCCGCCCACCGTTCCGGGCGCGTCATCATCGAGGTCAGCGACGACGGCGCCGGCATCGATCGGTCGAAAGTGCGTGGCGTCGCCCTTTCGCGCGGGCTGATCGCCCCGGACGCGCAACTGACCGACGGCGAAATCGACAATCTGATCTTCCTGCCGGGCTTCTCCACGACGGACACGGTGTCGAGCATCTCCGGCCGTGGCGTCGGCCTGGATGCGGTCAAACGCGCCATTCAGGCGCTCGGCGGCCGCATCGTGATCGCCTCGTGCCCCGGCCAGGGCTCCAGCTTCACGCTCAGCCTGCCGCTGACGCTCGCGCTGCTCGACGGCATGCTCGTCACCGCCGGCGGGCAAACCCTGGTCGTGCCGCTGACCGCGATCATCGGGATGCTGCAGCCCAAGCAGGCGAACGTCTACCAGTTCGGGTCGGGCGCGCAGCTCATGCACGAGTCCGGCAGCTTCACGCCGGTGATCGACGTCGCGCGCGAACTGGGCTTCGCCGATCGCGCCACATCGCCGGACCAGGGGGTCCTTCTGCTCGTCGAGGCGGAAGGCGGGACGCGGCGTGCACTGCTGGTCGAGGCCATCCAGGACCAGCGCCGGGTCGTCATCAAGAGCCTGGACAGCACCTATGGCGTCGTCAGCGGCATCGCGGCCGCGACGATCCTGGGCGACGGCCGGATCGCGTTGATCCTCGACGTCGACGCCATCGCCTCGCGCGGCAGCGGCCATCCGGCCGGCAGCGAACGACAACTGGCAATCGCAGGGTGAACGCCATGCCCAACGAGACGACCGCGCCGCAGAGCGCACCGGCGGAATACATCACCTTCCGCGTCGGCGAGCAGGAGTTCTGCATCGGGGTCATGTTCGTGCGGGAAATCCGCAGCTGGACGCACGCAACGCGGTTGCCGCATGCGCCGGGCTTCGTGCGCGGCGTCATCAACCTGCGCGGCATGGTGCTGCCGATCATCGATCTCGCCGCGCGTCTGGGATTTGCCGACGCCGCCGGCACGTCCGCCCAGCAGGTCATCATCGTGGTCCAGGTGGAGCGCACGACGGTCGGCCTGCTCGTCGACTCCGTCTCCGACATCGTCAGTTTCGACGAGGATCGGATCCAGCCCACGCCGGAGATCTGCTCCGAGCTCGCCCGCAGCTTCGTCAGCGGCATCATCCCGATCGACAACCGGCCCGTGGGCCTGCTGGCGATCGACCGCGTGGCGCCCGCAGCACCGTCGCAGGCCGCATGACCGTGGCCGCCTGCACGATCGCGTCGCCCCCGCCGGAGGGCGGGTTTCGCATAACGGAACGCGACTTCCGCCAGATCGCGGCGTTGCTGCGAGCCGAAGCCGGCATCAGCCTGCCGCCGTCGAAGACGGCGCTGGTTCAGGGACGGCTGATGCGCCGCCTGCGCGCGCTCGGCATCGACAGTTTCGCCGACTATTGCGCGTTCGTCGGCGCCGCCGGCGGCGAGGCGGAGCGCGACGAGATGGTTGCCGCGCTGACGACCAACGTCACGCGCTTCTTCCGCGAGCCGCACCACTTCGATCATCTGCGCACCGTCGTCCTGCCGCCGCTGCTGCATACGGCGCGCCGGGGAGCGCGCGTGCGCCTGTGGTCGGCCGGCTGCTCGACGGGGCAGGAGCCATATACGATCGCGTTGACGGTGCTGTCGCTGATGCCGGACGCCGGCGACGGCGACGTGCGCGTGCTGGCAACCGACATCGATCCGCACGTGCTCGCCACCGCTGCTGCCGCCAGCTACGACGAGGAGGCGGTCGCCAGCATCCCGGCCGCACTGCGCGCCCGCTACGTCAAGCCTGATCCTGGCCACCGCGATATGGCGAGGCTGGCCGACGATGTGCGGCGCCTGGTCGCCTTCAAGCGGCTCAATCTGAATGGAACCTGGCCGATGAAGGGCCGCTTCGATGCGATCTTCTGTCGCAACGTGGCGATCTACTTCGATGCGCCGACGCAGCATCGGCTCTGGAGCCGGTTCGCGGAACGGCTGGTGTCCGGCGGGTGGCTCTATATCGGACACTCCGAACGGGTCGACGGAGCGGCCGAGGCGCAGTTTGTCGCGCAGGGCAAGACGACCTATCGGCTGGTCGGGGCATGAACCGGACGATTCGCGTCCTCATCGTCGACGGCTCGCCCAGCATGCGGCGGCTGGTCGCGCACGCGCTGCGGACGGATTCGTCGATCGTCATCGTGGGAGAAGCGGGCGACGTGCCGTCCGCCCGGCAGGCCATCAAGGATCTGTCGCCGGACGTGGTGACGCTGGATGTCGAGATGCCGGGCATGAACGGGCTCGACTTCCTCGAAAAGATCATGCGCCTGCGTCCGATGCCGGTGGTGATGGTCTCGACCCTGACCAGTCGCGGCGCCGAAGCGACGATCCGCGCACTGGAACTCGGCGCCGTCGATTGCGTCGCCAAGCCCAGCACCGACGATCCGAACAGCCTCGACTGCCTGCCGCGCAAGGTCCGCTGTGCCGCCGCGAGCTCGGTGCGAAGTGCGATGTCGGCGCACCCGCCCAAGGCCGTCGAGCGCGTGCACTACGTGCCGAGCGACGACATCGTCGCGATCGGCGGATCGACCGGCGGGGTGGAGGCGGCGCTCGCCGTCCTGTCCGCGTTTCCCGCCAACGGTCCGGCGACGCTGCTGACGCTGCACCTGCCCGCGCCATTCACCGGCTCCTTCGTCGGACGGCTGGGGAGCCTGTGCCGCATGCGGGTCGAGCAGGCGGCCGACGGAGCGCCGATCGAACCCGGCTGCATCTACGTCGCCCCCGGCACCGTCGCGCATCTGGAGGTGGCCGGCGGGTCGCGACCGCGCTGCCGGCTGGTGCAAGGCCCGGCGATCAACGGCCATCGCCCGTCGGTCGACGCGCTGTTCGGGTCCATCGCGCGTGTCCGCGGACCGCGTGCGGTCGGCGCCATCCTCACTGGAATGGGCCGCGACGGGGCACAAGGACTTCTCGCGATGCGGCAGGCCGGTGCGCAGACGTTCGGGCAGGACGAAGCCAGTTGCGTCGTGTTCGGCATGCCGCGCGCCGCCAACGAGGTCGGGGCGGTCGGCGAACTCGTGCCGCTCTCCCGCATGGCCGACCGGCTGCTGACGGCGGCATCGGCGGTCACGGCAGGAGCCCAGACATGAGCCTCGCACCCCGGCTGACCACGATGGTGGTCGACGATACGGGCGTCAGCCGCGCGCTGCTCATCAACGGGCTGAACGAACTGGGGTTCGAGCACATCCAAATCGCCAAGGACGGCAAGCAGGCGCTCGAAGCGCTGCGGGCCAAGCCCGTGCATCTCGTCTTCTCGGACTTCAACATGCCCCACCTCGACGGGCTGCAATTGCTCAAGGCCCTGCGCGGCGCTCCGGCGACCTCTGCGATCGGCTTCATCCTGGTGACCGGCGCGGAGGACAAGGCGCTCATCATGCGCGGCCAGCAACTCGGGATGAACAACTACCTCGCGAAACCGTTCGATCGCGCCTCGCTCAAGTCGACGATCGAGGCTGTTGTCGGACCGTTATGAGCCGGACTGATGCGCTCGCCGATCCGATCTATGTCGGGCAAGGCCGGTATCACGTCGGCAGCGCGCCCGATGTCGTGCTGACAGCCGTGCTGGGATCGTGCGTCGCTGCCTGCATCTACGACCCGCAGGCGCGCATCGGGGGCATGAACCACATTCTGCTGCCCGATCACGCCCATGCGGGCGGCGAGGCCGCACGAAACACTCAGGGTGTTCATCTAATGGAGTTGTTGATCAACGCGCTGATGCGCTCGGGTGCGGCGCGCGACAGGCTTGTCGCCAAGCTGTTCGGGGGTGCTCGCGTGCTTGCCGGCGTGTCCGATATCGGCGCCCGCAACGCCCGGTTCGCCGAACACTTCCTCGACTACGAAGGCATCCCCATCGCCGTGCGCGAACTCGGCGGATCGCGCGGGCGGCGTATCCAGTTCTGGCCGGCAACGGGTCGCGTGCGCCGGGCGATGCTGCGCGACCGCAGTTTGCTTTCCGAACCGCCCGTCGTGCCGTCGCCGCCGTGCGCGCCGGCTGGCGACGTCGAACTGTTCGAACCGGTCGGGGCATCGTCATGATGGCTGAAGCGCAGACTCTCGGGATGGCCGCACGTACGATCGCGCGCATGGGCGACGAACTCCGGCGGCTTGCCACCGGCCTTGCGGCGATCGAGAACGCGGTCAGCGAGCTGGTTGCGTCTCAGCCCCATGTTTCAGACCAGCACGTCAAGGCGTTGCAGTCTTTCGATCTCGTCGGACAGGGCATCACGTCGATCGCCGACACCATGGCTGCGCTCGCGCGACATCTCCCCTCGGAGGTTCGGTTGGACCTCGCAGCGATCACCGAGAGTCTGGTGATGGCGGATCTTGCGGCGCGGCTGCGCGACGACCGGACGGAATCGCATGCGGAACCAAGGGCAGAGCCCGTCCTGTTCCGCTGAACGGACCGACGCGCGCCGGACGGGTGTCGTCGTTTTCGGAAACTTTATCTTCCCGACCTATTCAGTCCTGATCGCGCAAGCGCGAGGTGGCGTTCGCCACCGGTGTGCAGGGAGCGCCATCGTTGAAGTGGATGAAGCTCGTGCGGCGGCCGAGCGTCCCGCGCGCCCTCCTCGGATCGGCCGGGATCGTCACCTACGATCGTGACGGCACGATTCGCGCGGCCAACGCCCGCTTCTGCGACCTGCTCGGCTACGGTCCCGACGAGCTGCGCGGCAAGCACGAGCGGGCGTTTCTCGGCCTCGATCATTCGGGCGAGCCGGCCGGCGAGGACGTCTGGTCATCGCTCGAACCCGGCGCGTGCAAGACTGTCCTGGCCAAGTGGGTCGGCAAGGGCGGG
>DATEQV010000233.1:0-12822 GCA_035272265.1 Acidisphaera sp.
CGGCTCTGCCGGCCTGTCGGCGCAAAAGGCACGCGCGCGGCCTCCAGATCGGCCACCGGCCGGACCACCTCGTCCGCCTTCTTGTCCTCGCGCAGGCCGAGATAGACGGCGTGCCGCACCCGGCCCGAGCCCGACCAGTCGGTGAACTGCACCTCCACAACCAGCGCCGGCTTCACCCACTGAACGGCGCGGTCGATCGGATCGCCGGACACCAGCATGTCCTCGGGCGGTTCCGCCGCCAGCTTATCGAGCTTCGCGCGCAACGCCTCCAGCTCGCGTTCGGTGAAGCCGCTGCCGACCGCGCCCGCGTATTGCCAGGCGCCGCTCTCGTCGCGGTAACCCAGATGCAGCGCGCCGAGGCCCTGTCGCGAGCCCTGCGGCGGCGTCCAGCCGAGCACCACCAGTTCCTCGCGGCCGGCGCACTTGGCTTTCAGCCAGTCCTTGCTGCGGCCGGCGCGATACGGTGCGTCGGCCCGCTTGGCGATGATGCCTTCCAGGTGCAGGCGGCACGCCTCGCGCCGCATCTCCACCGTGCGCCCCACCTGATGATCGCTGTAGCGCAGCGCGCCCCGCCAGTCGGACAGATGTTGCAACGCCTGCTTGCGCGCGATGAGCGGACTGCGGCGCAGGTCCCAGCCATCCAGGTGCAGCAGGTCGAACAGGTAATAGAACAGGCTGCGGTCGGAGCCGTCCGACAACGCCTGCTGCAGCAGCGCGAAGCTGGACACGCCGTCCTCGCGCAGCGCCACCAGTTCGCCGTCGACCAGCGCGGTCTGCGCCCGCAAACTCCCGACCGCCCTGGCGATCGTCGGCAGGCGCCTGGTCCAGTCATGGCCGTTGCGCGTCACCAGCCGCACGGCGTCGCCGTCCTTGAACGCGAGCAGCCGGTAGCCGTCGAACTTCACCTCGCTCAGCCAGTTCGGATCGTCCGCCGGCGGCTCGTCGACCAACGAGGCCAGCTCTGGCGACTGCTCGGCCGGCAGCGCCGCCTGCACGGCGCCCTCGACAGGCGGCCGCCCGGGATCCTGACGTTTCGCCTCCATACTGGTCCGCTTGGCTTGAGAGCGCTTGGCCTTAGGCGCCGGCGGCTCGGTGGTCTTCTCCAGTTCGCCGGCGTCGGCGCCGGGCGCCTCCTCGGCGTCGTGCTCCTTGATGAGCAGCCAGTTCTCCGCCCGGTCCTTCGGCCGCGGCTTGAGCCGGACGAGCACGAACCCGCCGTTCAGACGGGAACCGCGCAGGACGAACTTCAGCTCGCCCTTCGCCAGCGCCGCTTCGCCAGCGCCGCTTCGGGATCGCCATTCGCCGGCTCCCAGGTGCCGCGGTCCCAGGTCTCGACGGTTCCGGCGCCGTACTGACCTTCGGGGATGATGCCGGAAAAGTCGGCGTAGTCGAGCGGGTGGTCCTCGGTGCGCACCGCCAGCCGCTTGTCGGCGGGGTCGAGCGAGGGCCCTTTCGGCACCGCCCAGCTCCACAGCACGCCGCCGTGCTCCAGCCGGAAGTCCCAGTGCAGGCGCCGCGCATCATGCTTCTGCACCACGAAGATCGGCGCGGCGCCGGACCGCGTGGCGTCGCCCGGCGGCGGCTCGGCGGTCGCCGAGAAGTCGCGCCGCTGCCGATACGTCTCGATGGTGGTCCCGCGCACGGCCCGGCGCGGCTTCGGCGGTTCAGGCGGCGGCGGCTTCACCGGCCGGGGCTGTTTCTGGGCCCGCAGCGCTGCCGGCGTCGGGACTTGCTTCGGCGTGCGCGGCCGCGCCGGAGCCCGGACTTGCCTGGCCGTCCGGAGTTGCTGCGGCGTCCGCTTCGGCATCTACGTCCGGGCTCGCTTCTGCGTGCGCTGCATCCTCGGCCAACGCGTCATCAGTGCCAAGGTTTGGCGCCGCCTCAGCCTCGTCCGCCTCAGCCTCCTCGTACTCGACCTCCTCCTCCGCGAACTCCTCCTCGGACTCGGCCGTCTCCTCGGACTCGATCTCCTCCGCCTCGGGCTCTTCCAGCTCCGGCCGTCCGAGATAGTGCGCGAGCACCTCGCCCGGCAGCCCGTCCTCCACCACACGACCGTGGTCCAGCCAGAAGACACGCGTGCACCAATCCTTGATGACGGCTTCGGAGTGCGAGGACAGCACCAGGATCTCCGCCCCCCGCACCATGTCCTCAAGCCTCGCGCGGGCCTTGTCCATGAAGGCCGCATCGCCGGCGAGGAACCACTCGTCCATCAGCAGGATCTGCGGGCGGATGGCGGTGGCCAGCGCGAAACCGAGCCGGATCACCATGCCCGAGCTGTAGATGCGCACCGGCAGGTCGAGGAAGTCGCCAAGCTCGGCGAACTCCTGCACGTCGTCCTCCAGCCGGCGCAGCGCGCTCTGCGGCAGGCCGTTGAACAGGCCGCGCAGACGGATGTTCTCGCGGCCGGTCAGGTCCAGGTTCATGCCCAGGTTCGGATCGAGCAGCGCGCTGACGCTGCCGTTGATCTGCACCCGGCCGATCACCGGCTCGTAGATGCCGGCCAGCACGCGCAGCAGCGTGGTCTTGCCCGCGCCGTTCGCGCCGATCAGCCCGAGCCGGTCGCCGCTGTTGAGCGTGAAGTTCAGCTCCCGCAGCGCCTGCACGACCACGCGATGGTGCGAGTCCTGGCCGAGCCGCCCGGAGGCCGCGGCCAGCACCGTCTTCTTCAGGCTGCGCGCACTGCCGTGATAGAGCGGAAACAGAACCGAGCAGTCGGTGACCTGAATGCCTGCGGTTGCCATCGCGGTCACACCCAGAACGCCAGGCGCCCGCGCGCGCGCGCGAACACGACCGCCGCCGCCGCGCACAGCAATGCCGACCAGCCGAGCGCGCTCGCATAGGTGAGGTGCGACGGCACGTCGCCGAGGATCGGGGCGCGGACGATCTCGATGATGGAGAAGAACGGGTTGCCCTGCAGCCAGACCGGACGACCGCCGATCTGCTCGGGCTTCCAGATGATCGCGCTGACGAAAAATGCGATCTGCATGACGCTGCCGACGATCGGCGGCACGTCGCGGAAGCGCGCGCAGACGGCTCCGAACAGCAACGCGGCGGCAATGCCGTCGACGACCCAGAGCATGGCCGCCGGAATCGCCAGCAGCGCGAGCGGCCCGGGCCAGATCTCGAAGATGGCGAACACGACGACGACCACGCCGATGTTGTGCAGCAGGACCAAGCCGTTGCGGACGAGGCAGCGCAGCGGGTGGAGCGTGTACGGCAGACGCACCGACCGGATGACGCCCTCGGCCTCGGTGAAGCAAAGGCAGGCTTCGCCCACCGATGCGCTGAGGCAGTTCCACAGCACCAGCGACAGCGTCAGGAACGGCAGATAACTCCGCAGGTCCATGACGAAGAGCGAGGAGTACAGGAAGCCCAGCGCGCCCACCATCACCCCGGTCGACAGCGTCAGCCAGAAGGGGCCAAGCATCGAGCCGCGGTAGCGCAGCCGGATATCCAGCCAGCCCAGGGTGGCCGCCAGCCGCCACAGACGCAGCCCGTCCCTCACGTCCTGGGCCGCGAGGCGGAAGCGGGCCACGAACGACATGTCCGCGGTCAGGTCCAGCAGAGACGTCGGCAGGCGCGTCAATGCCGGTGCCGGATACTCGGCGACAGCCGTGTCGGTCGCGGCGCCCTGTGCGATCTGATCCATCGCGCGGCGGGGTAGCCGATCCGGCCGGGTTCCGGCAATCGCGACAAATCTGCCGCACGCCAGACGAAAATTCCTTTGGAAAGTGTTTTTTGGGTCGCAGGCCCCTCGCGGACCCGTGACTTTCCTCACGGAATCATGGCAGTAGCGCAATACAGCCATGTCCGCAGCCTGATCCGGCTGCCCCGCCGAGGCCCTGTCCAGCGCCGCCGGGCATCGTATTTTTTCATTATATTTCCGTCCCTGGGTTGCCTTAGTTATCGAATCAACGTAGTCGGTTGCGCCTCGATCTTAATCGTGCGTGTGAGCAGCGTGCCGCGCTGTCGCATGGAGTTTTGTTTGCCACGGCACGACGGAGGCCTATCCGCCGATGACGACCAAAAGTGGTAACCTCGCCAGCTCGCTCACCTACTCCTTCCGTGCCGGCCTCAGACCACCGCTGCGAAGAGCCGTCATCTGCCTCACTGGGGCCGCATGGCTGGCGGCCTGCGCCAATCATGCGCCGCAGGTCGTAAGCCAGCTCCCGGAAGCGCAGCAATACGCGGCCCATGCGCGCGGCGACTACACGCCGCCAGGGCCGCCCGATGATCCCTGGGGGCCTTACATCAACGAGGCCGCCAAGCGATTCGACGTGCCCGATCGCTGGATTCGCGAGGTCATGCGCGTCGAGTCGGGCGGCAAGCTGTACCACGGCGCCCAGCTCGTGACCTCGTGGGCGGGGGCGATGGGCCTGATGCAGGTGATGCCGCACACGTATGAAGGGCTGAAGGACCGCTACAACCTCGGCGAGGACCCGTTCGACCCGCATGACAACATCATGGCGGGCGCGGCCTACCTGCGTGAGATGTACGACATGTACGGCTCGCCGGGCTTCCTCGCCGCCTACAACGCGGGCCCCCGCCGCCTCGACGACTATCTCGCCAACATCCGGCCGTTGCCCGCCGAAACCCGGCGCTACGTCGCGATGATCGGCCCCTACATCATGGACAGTTCTCCGAAGCAGCACTCGGCGGCCGAGCAGTACGCCATGAACACGCTGCCGGTCGAAATCCCGGCCGGCCTGCGCTACGGCGGCGCCAGCACCTTCACCGACGACAACACGCCGGTCGAGGTGGCGTCGGCGCCGGACAACGAGGCGCGCTCGGTGCCGCATGAGAGCTTCGCCCGCGAGGAACGGCACGGCCACGAGCGTGCCCGCGTCGAATACGCCGTCGTCACCGAGCCCCGTCACGGCGCCCACGTGGCGCGGGGCTCTCAGGTGTTCGCGAGCGCGGCCTACTCGGCGCACGGCTGGCACGTCGTGCCCTCCGGCCTGTCGGAGCCGGTCAGCCGGTCGCGCGCCCCGCGTGTCATCACCGTCGGCGCATACGGCACGGAACCAGGTCCGACGCACGCCGTCACCCACCACGGCTGCGCGCATCCCGGCAGCAGCAAGAGCTGCCCGAGCCGGGACTAAGCTGCCCCGCCTTTCCCTGCGCGCCTGACCCGCTCACGTCCTCGCTAACGCCACGAGGACGTGAGGCGGCAGGCCGCTTGTGAGCTGGGAAACCCGAGGCGAGACTGCGGCGATGCCCGCGCAACCTGGGGCCCGCTTTTCCGCGCTCGATCCGCTGATCGCCCCGCGTTCGGTCGCGGTCGTCGGCGCGTCCGACGATCCCCGCCGGATCGGCGGCAGGCCGATCGATTTCATGCGCCGTACCGGCTTCAAGGGCGACATCCTGCCGGTCAATCCGAACCGCAAGACGATCCAGGGCCTGACCGCCTATCCGTCGGTCGCCGCCCTGCCCACGACACCCGACGTCGCCATCATCGCCGTTCCTCCCAATCTGGCGATCGAGGCAGTCCGCGACCTCGGCGCGCGCGGCGTGCGCGGCGCCGTCGTGTTCACCGCCGGTTTCGCCGAGGTCGACGAAGCCGGCGCGGCCGCGCAGGCCGAGATGATCGACGCCGCCCGGTCCTCGGGCATGCGGCTGCTCGGGCCCAACTGCCTCGGCCTGTTCAACGCAGGCATCGGCTGGTTCGCCACCTTCACCAACGCCTTCGACACCGGCTTTCCGATCCCCGGCCGGATCGGCATCGCCAGCCAGTCCGGCGCCTACGGCACGCACCTGTTCGCCGCCGCGCGCAACCGCGGCATCGGCGTGCCGCTGGTGGTCACGACGGGCAACGAGGCCGACGTGACGGTCGGCGAGGTGATCGGCTGGATGGCGGCAAACGCCGACACCGACGTCATCGCCGCGTATCTGGAAGGCATCCGCGAGGCCGGCAGCTTCCTCGCCGCCCTCGCCGCCGCCAGGGCCGCACGCAAGCCGGTCGTGGTCATGAAGGTCGGCCGCAGCGCACTGGGGGCGGCCGCCGCCCAGTCCCACACGGCGTCCATCGCCGGCGACGACGCCGTGACCGACGCGGTGTTCGCCGAGTTCGGCGTGGTCCGCGCCCGCAGCACCGAGGAGATGCTCGACATCGCCTACGCCGCCACGCGGCGGATCTATCCAGCCGGCAACACGCTCGGCGTGCTGACGATCAGCGGCGGCGCCGGCGTGCTGATCAGCGACGCCGCCGACGCCGCCGGCCTGGCCATGCCGCCCATGCCGGAGGCGGCGCAGGCAAAGCTGAAGGCGATGGTATCGTTCTGCTCGCCGCGCAACCCGGTGGACGCCACGGCGCAGGTGTTCAACGACTTCGACCTCGCCGAGCGGTTCATGGAGACCATGGTCGCCGACGGCGGCTACCGCTCCGCGCTGGCGTTCTTCTCGCAGAGCGCCGGCGGCCCCCGCGCGCCGGCCGTTCGCGACCTGCTGCACCGCCTTCGTGCGGCTCACCCGGACGTGCTGTTCGTGCTCTCCGTCCTCGCGCCGCCCGAGGTGATGGCCGGGTTCGACGCCGAGGGGCTGGTCGTGCTGGAGGACCCGACGCGTGCGGTGAACGCGATCGCCGCGATGGGACGGTTCGGCGACGCGTTCGCCGCGACGCCCGGCCTTCCGCCGCCGGTGCTTCCGGACCTGCCCCTGCCTGAAGCGGCGCCCGACGAGGCCGAGGCCAAGCGCATCCTCGCCGCGATCGGCATCACGCCCGCGCCCGAGCAGGCCTGCGCGACGGAAGACGAGGCGGTCGAAGCGGCCGGGCGCATCGGCTTCCCGGTCGTGCTGAAGATCCTGTCGCCGGACATCGCGCACAAGTCGGAGATCGGCGGCGTGCTGCTCGGCGTGGCCGACGCGGAGGCGGTGCGCGACGGCGTCGCGCTGCTGCTGGACCGCGCCCGCGCGCGCGCGCCCAATGCCCGCGTGACCGGCATTCTGGTCGCCCGGCAGCTGCGCGGCGTGGAGTGCATCATGGGCATCCACCGCGATCCGGTGTTCGGCCCGGTCGCCGTGTTCGGCCTCGGCGGCGTGTTCGTCGAGATCCTCAAGGACGTGGTGATCCGGCGCTGTCCCTTCGGACCGGATGTGGCCGAGCAAATGATCGCGTCGATCCGCGGCGCGCCGCTGCTGCGCGGCGCGCGCGGCACGCCGCCGGCCGACATCGCGGCGCTGGCGGACATGCTGTCGCGCCTGTCCGCCTTCGCCGCCGCCCATCCGCGCGTCGCCTCGATCGACCTCAACCCGGTCATCGCGACGCCGGACGGCGCCTATGTCGCCGACGCACTGATCGAGGTGACGCCATGATCGACAAGTTCGTCGCCACCATGGCCGAGGCGATGGCGGGCATCCGCGACGGCTCCACGGTGCTGATCGGCGGCTTCGGCGCGGTCGGCCAGCCCAACCAGCTGATCGACGGGCTGATCGAGCAGGGTGCCAGGGACCTGACCATCGTCGCCAACAACGCCGGGGTCGGCCATATCGGGGTCGCGCGCCTGATGGAGCTGGGCCGGGTGCGCAAGATCGCGTGCAGCTTCCCGCGCAGCTCCGACAGCTCGGTGTTCGAGGGCCTGTTCGCCGCCGGCAAGATCGAGCTGGAAATCGTCCCGCAAGGCACGCTCGCCGAACGCATCCGTGCGGCCGGCGCCGGCATCCCGGCGTTCTTTACCGCGACCTCGGTCGGCACGCCGCTCGCGAAAGGCAAGGAGACCCGCGAGTTCGACGGTCGCACCTACGTGATGGAGCGCGCGCTGCACGCCGAGGTGGCGCTGATCGAAGCGTGGCGCGCCGATCGCTGGGGCAACCTGACGTACCGGGAGAGCGGGCGGAACTTCAACCCGATCATGGCGACCGCCGCGGAACTGACCATCGCGCAGACGCAGCATGTCGCCGAACTCGGCGAGATCCCGCCGGAGACGGTGGTGACGCCGGGAATTCACGTGGACCGTGTGATCCACATCCCCTACGGTAACCCGCCGATGTTCTGAGAGCGCCGCATGCCCGACACGGTCACACACGCATTCAAGCCGCCCGCTTTCATGCCGCTCGACCGCAACGCGATGGCCAGGCGCGTTGCCGACGACATTCCCGAAGGCTGGTACGTCAACCTCGGCATCGGCATACCGACGCTGGTTGCCGATCACGTGCCGCACGATCGCGAAGTGGTCTTCCATTCGGAGAACGGCGTGCTCGGCATCGGCCCCGCGCCGCCGCCCGATGCGATCGACCGCTGGCTCATCAACGCCGGCAAGCAATACGTCACGCTGCGCACCGGCGGCAGCTACGTCCACCACGCCGACAGTTTCGGCATCATCCGCGGCGGACATCTCGACCTGTGCGTGCTGGGCGCATTCCAGGTCGCGGAGAACGGCGACCTTGCCAACTGGGCGACGAGCGAGGCCGACGTGGCACCCGCGGTGGGCGGGGCGATGGACCTCGGCGCGGGCGCGAAGCGCGTGTGGGCGCTGACCGAGCACACCGCCAAGGACGGCACCAGCAAGCTCGTGACGCGCTGCACCTATCCGCTGACCGCGGTCGGGTCGGTTTCGCGGGTGTACACGAACCTTGCCGTCATCGACGTGACGCCGCGCGGGTTCGTGGTGCGCGCGATGATCCCCGGACTCGATCTGGAGGCGTTGCAGGCCCGCACCGACGCCAAGCTGCACGCATGAGCGACGACGACGACAATGTCCGGCTGGTGCGCGACAGTGCGCGCGCCGTCGTGCCGGCGGGCGGTGATTGCAAACGCATCCGCGCGCTGCGCTTCACGCAGCCGGGCTTCGACCGCGACGTGTGGCGGCAGATCGAGGAGATGGGCTGGCCGCTGCTGCGCGTGCCGGAAGTGGACGGGGGTTCCGGCCTCGGCATGGGGGAGTTCTGCGCGCTGGCCGAGGAACTCGGCGCGGGGTTGGTGCCCGAGCCGCTGATCCCCGTCGCGATGGCGATGCGCATCGCGCCGGAATTCGCGGGCCGGATCGTGATCCCCGCCTGGCAGGAGCGCGCCAACTGCCTGAGCCTGCACGAGACCGCGCGGCTGTGCGACCGACGCATCAGCGGGACGAAGGCGTTCGTGCCGATGGCCGCGGGTGCGGACGCTTTCCTGGTCACCACCGCCGACGGCAACGCCGTCGTCCGCCGTGACGCGCATGGCGTGCGCCTCGAGATCGAAATTACGCAGGACGGCGGCAACTTCGGCACGCTGCATCTCGACGACGCGCCCGCCGAGCCGGTCGGCGGCGACGCCGAGGCGGCACTGGACGAAGCCGTGCTCGCGACGGCGGCGTATCTGCTCGGCGTGATGGATCGCGCGTTTGCGATCACGCTCGACTACATGCGCACGCGCCAGCAGTTCGGGCGACCGATCGGCAGCTTCCAGGCATTGCACCACCGCGCCGTCGACGTGCAGGTGCAGATCGCGCTGACGCGCGCGAGCGTCGAGGCCGCCGCCGCGACACTGGACGCCGACCCGACGTCCGCACAGCGCCAGGCCGTTGTCTCACGCGCGAAGGCCCGCGCGTCGGACGCGGCGCTGTTCGTCACGCGAGAGGCCGTGCAGCTGCACGGCGGCATCGCCTACACCGACGAGTACGATATCGGCCTGTTCGTCCGCAAGGCGATGGTGCTGTGCAACCTGTTCGGCTCGTCTTCCGTCCACCGCGCCCGCTACGCCGCCGTCCAACCGGAGAGCGACGATGAATGACGCACCCGACGCACAAGTCGTCACCGAAGCGCGCGACGGCGCCGTGGCGATCCTGACGCTGAACTACCCCGCGCGGCGCAACGCGCTGTCGCTGCCGTTGCGTGCGGCGCTGGTCGCGGCGCTGGACCGCATCGAGCCCGACCGCGACATCCGAGCCATCGTCGTCACCGGCGCGGGCGGCACTTTCTGCTCCGGCGGCGATATCAGCAGCATGGGCCACAAGGACGTCGCCGCGGGCCGCGAGCGGTTCCGCACCTCGCACCGCCTGATCCGCATGTTCGCGCAGTCGAGCAAGCCGATCGTCGCCGCCGTCGAGGGCTGGGCCGCCGGCGCGGGCATCTCGCTCGCCTGCTGCTGCGACACCATCGTTGCCGCCGAGGACGCGCGCTTCGTGTGCAGCTTCAACAAGGTCGGGCTGATGGCGGACCTCGGCCTGCTGCACCTGCTGCCCGCCCGCATCGGCCAGGGCGCGGCGAAGCAGATCATCCTGTACGGCGAGACGTTCGGCGCCGGCGACGCGGCCCGGGTCGGGCTGGTCGATCACGTCGTCGCACCAGGGCGCGCACTGGAGGCGGCGCTCGAACGCGCGCACCGTTTCGACGCGATGGCGCCGCTGCCGCTGGCGATGACGCGGCGCTTCCTTGCGCAGGGGCTGGAGGCGGCGCTCGACCTCGAACGCGACCTGCAGCTGTCGCTGTTCCAGTCCGCCGACCATGACGAGGGCGCGCGCGCGTTCATGGAAAAGCGCGCGCCGCGCTTCACCGGGACCTGACCATGGACGATTACAACGCACTGTCCGATGACGATTTCCGCGGCATCGTCCGCCGGTTCCTGCACGAGACCTACCCGCCGGAGATCCGCAACCCGCCGCGCCGCCTGCATCTGGCGGACGTCAAGGAGTGGTACCGTCGGCAGTCGGCTTCCGGATGGCTCGCGCCCGGGTGGCCGCGCGAGTACGGCGGCATGGGATTGTCGGCGAGCAAGCAGATCGCGCTGACCGAGGAATACGAACGCTACGGCGTGGCGCGGATGCCCGACCACGGCATCGTCATGGTCGGGCCGCTGCTGATCCGCTACGGCAGTGAGGCGCAGAAGGCCTACTATCTTCCGAAAATACTCTCCGGCGAGCACATCTGGTGCCAGGGCTACAGCGAGCCGAACGCCGGCTCCGACCTCGCCAGCCTGCGCACCGAGGCGGTGCTCGACGGCGATACGTGGGTCGTCAACGGCCAGAAGACCTGGACCACGCTGGCGCAGGACGCCAACTGGATCTTCCTGCTCGCGCGCACCGACAAGGCCGCCAAGAAGCAGGAAGGCATCAGCTTCCTGCTGGTGCCGCTCGACAGCCCCGGCGTGACCGTGCGGCCGATCATCAACCTCGAGATGCACGACGAGTTCTGCGAGACGTTCTTCGACAACGTCCGCGTGCCGCGCGAGAATCTTGTCGGCGAGGAGAACCACGGCTGGACGATGGCGAAGGCGCTGCTCGGCTTCGAGCGCATCTTCATCGGATCGCCCAAGCAGTCGTCGTACGCGCTGGCGCGGCTGCGCCGTCTCGCCGACCGGATCGGCGCATGGGACGACGCGGCGTTCCAGGACAGCTACCAGCGGCTGCGGCTCGATCTCGCCGACCACCGCACGTTGTACGAGCACTATGTCGAGAAGCTGCGGCGCGGCGAGATGCTCGGCGCGGACGTATCGATGCTGAAGATCTGGCAGACCGAGCTGTACCAGCGCATCGCGCGCACGATGCTGGAGATCGCCGGCGAGTCCGCCGCCCTGCTCGAGCCGATGGAGGGCAATCGCGACCTGCATCCCGCCGGCACCTACATCCAGGCGCTACCCACCACGATCTACGGCGGCACCAACGAGATCCAGCGCAACATCATCGCCAAGTCGGTGCTGAACCTGCCGGGCTGACGCCGCGGCTTACCCTACGAACAGATCGAGCTTGTGCCGGCTCAGCACCTCGGCCGCGCCCGCGGTGGTCACCACCGTCACGCCGGGCGCCATCGCCGTGTTGGTCTGCGGGTCGGCCAGGATCATATGCAGGAAGAACACCATGCCCGGCTCGATGACCACCGGATTGCCCTCGTAGATCATCGGCCAGTCCATCCAGTTCGGCTGGAACGTCGTCCCGAGCGAATAGCCGCACGCGTTCAGCCGCTGCGCGCGATACCCGGCCTCGTCGAATACGCGCGCATGGGCGGCGAACACCTCGCCCACCGTCCGCCCGGGCCGCATCGCATCGATGCACGCATGCAGCGCGGCGGTTGCCGCCGCGTGGAAGGCGCGATGCTGCTCGGTCGGCTCGCCGACGCAGAGCGTACGCATCAGGCAGGCATGGTAGTGGCGGTAGCTGCCGGCGAACTCCAGCATCAACTGGTCGCGCGGCTCCAGCCGCCGGCGGCCGGATGCGTAGCGCACCAGCAGTGCGTGGTCGCCCGAGCCGATGATGAACGGATTGGCCGGGTAATCCCCGTCGCCCCTCAGCACCGCCGCCTGCATCGCCGCGAGGATGTCCGCCTCCTGCGCCCACGGCAGGGCCATCTGCTCCGCAGCGGCCAGCGCAGCATCCGCCAGTGCGGCCGCGCGGCGCACATACTCGAGCTCCGCAGGCGACTTCACCAGCCGGAGGCGGGAGATCAGTTCGCTCGCATCCGACAGCTCCGCGAATCCGTCCAACGCGCCGAGCAGACGCATGCAGTTGCGGCCCGTAAGACCATACGCCTCGAACTCGACGCCCAGCCGGCGGCCGCGCAGTCCCGCGCCGTCCAGGATGTCGCGCAGCATCACGGCCGGCCGCGCGCCCTCGCCGTCCACCCAGATGCGCACGTCGTCGATGGTCGAGGTCAGCCGCGCCTGCTCGCGATCGGGACGCCGCGTCAGCAGGATCAGCTTGCCCTCCGCGGTCAATACCAGGCACTGGAAGAACACGTAGCCGAACGTGTCATAGCCGGTGAGCCAGTACATGCTCTCCTGGCGGAACATCAGCAGCGCGTCGAGACCGTGTGCGGCCATGACCAGCGCCACCGACCGCCGTCGCGCCGCGAACTCGTCGCGTGTGAAATGCAGCATGCCGGAATCTAGGCGGCGTTCCCGCGGCCCGGCAAACGGCT
>DATEQV010000234.1:0-9646 GCA_035272265.1 Acidisphaera sp.
GAATCGACCGACGACGCCTACACCGACGGCTTCGCCCCGACGATCGCGCCGCAGGTGTCCGGTCAGGTCGATGTGTTGGCGGTGCGGGACAACCAGTTCGTGCACGCCGGCGACGTGCTGATCCACATCGACGACCGGCAGTACCGTGCTGCGCGCGACCAGGCCGCCGGCAACCTGGAAGCGATCAAGGGCCAGCTGCAGGCTGCGCAGTACGCCGTCGAGGTCGGGCAGAAGAGCTTCCCCGCCCAGCTCGCCGCGGCGCAGGCGCAGCTCGCGACCGCGCAGGCGCAGTTGTTCAAGGCGCAGGCGGACGACCGGCGCCAGCACGCCGTCGCGCGCGCGGCGACCACGCAGCAGGAGGTGGACAACGCCGATGCCGCGTTGATGCAGGCGCAGGCTCAGGTGAAAGAAGCGCAGGCGCGCGTCGAGCAGAACGAGCCGGTGCCGCAGAACATCGGCCAGACCAATGCCCGCGTGCAGGAACTGGACGGCCAGGCCAAGCAGGCGGAGGCGCAGCTCGCGAAGGCGGAGCTCGACCTGTCCTGGACCGTGGTGCGGGCGCCGCAGGACGGCTGGGTGACCAAGCGCGGCGTCAACGCGGGCGACTATGTGACACCCGGCCAGGCGATCATGACGCTGGTGACGCCGGAGGTCTGGGTCACCGCCAACTTCAAGGAAACGCAGCTCAACCGCATCCGTCGCGGCCAGAAGGTCGACATCACCGTCGATGCGTATCCGGGCTTGAAGCTCACCGGCCACATCGACAGCGTCCAGCTCGGCTCGGGCGCGCGCTTCTCCGCCTTCCCGGCCGAGAACGCGACCGGCAACTTCGTCAAGATCGTCCGCCGCGTGCCGGTGAAGGTCGATATCGACAGCGGGCTGGATCCTGACCTGCCGCTGCCGCTCGGTATCTCCGTCAATCCCACCGTCCATCTGAAATGAGTGGTCGGACGACAAGCAACGCCGACGCAGGGCCGCAGCAAGACAAGAACTGGAAGCCCCGGGCCAACCCCTGGCTCATCGCGGTCTGCGTGACGCTGGCCGCGTTCATGGAGATCCTCGACACCACCATCGTCAACGTCTCGCTGCCGCACATCGCCGGCAGCGTGTCGGTCAGCTACGACGACGCCACGTGGTGCCTGACGTCGTACCTGGTGGCGAACGGCATCGTGCTGACGATCAGCGGCTGGCTCGGCCGCCTGCTCGGCCGCAAGCGCTACTTCATGATCTGCATCGCCGGGTTCACGGTCTTCTCGTTCCTCTGCGGCACGTCGCAGAGCCTGGGCGAGCTGGTGTTCTTCCGGCTGATGCAGGGGTTCTTCGGCGGCGGCCTGCAGCCCAACCAGCAATCGATCGTGCTCGATACGTTCGAGCCGGCCCGCCGTGGCCAGGCATTCTCCGTCGTCGCCATCGCGGTGATCTTCGCGCCCGTCATCGGTCCCACGCTCGGCGGCTACATCACCGATACCTATTCGTGGCGCTGGATCTTCTTCATCAACATCCCCGTCGGACTGCTCGCCTTCTTCGGCGTGCAAGCGCTGGTCGAGGACCCGCCCTGGGTGCTCCGCGAGGCCCGCAACCGCAAGCGGTTCGACGCGATCGGCCTGGCGCTCATCGTCCTCGGCCTCGGCTGCCTGCAGGTGATGCTGGACCGCGGCGAGGACCTCGACTGGTTCAGCTCGCCGGAAATCCAGCTGTTCGCGATCGGTGCCGCGGTCGGCATCATCGGCGCCGTCATCTGGCTGCTGTGGACGGAGAATCCGATCGTCAACCTGCAAGTCTATCGCGACCGCAATTTCGCGCTCGGCAGCATCATGATCTTCGGCTTCGGAGGCATCCTGTATTCGAGTGCGATCGTCGTGCCGCAGCTCGCACAGGTGCAACTCGGCTATACCGCGCTGCTCGCGGGCCTCGTGTTGTCGCCCGGCGCGCTGATGATCCTGTTCCTGATCCCGATCGTCGGGCGCGTGCTGCTGCCCAACGTGCAGACCCGCTTCATCATAGCGTTCGGCTTCTTCTCGCTCGGCTGCGCGCTCCTGTGGGCGCGCAGTGTGATCGAGGCCGACATCGACTTCTGGACGCTGGTGCTGATCCGCGCCACGCAGACCTTCGGGCTCGCGTTCCTGTTCGTGCCCAACAGCACGATCACCTACTCGACCCTGCCGAAGGAGCTGAACAGCGACGGCAGCGCGCTGTTCGTCATGTTCCGCAACGTCTCCGGCTCGATCGGCATCGCGCTCGCGACCGCGATGCTGACCGAACGTGCCCAGGTGCACCGGGGGCTGCTGGTCGACAATCTTTCGGTGAGCGACCGCAACTACCAGCTGCTGGTCCAGCAATATCAGAGCGCCCTGCACAACATGGGTGTGGCGGCCGGGCAGATCGCGAACGAGGCGCAGGGCCTGGTCAACCAGACGCTGAATTCGCAGGCGGCCATGCTCGGCTACATGGACGTGTTCATGTACAGCGCGGTCGTCGCGTTCTGCGTCGTTCCGATCGCGTTCCTCTTCAAGGGCACCAAGGCCGGCGGCGGGGTCGCTCCGGCGCACTGACCGGCGCGGGGGCTTGCCAAAGCCCGCTCGCCCGACGAGTTTGCCCGCAAACCGGCGGGACCGGTGGATGGGGGACGCCGATGAGCGCTACCGTGGACGGGATCGAAACCCGGACGATGTCGAAGGTCACGACGCGGCTCGTGCCGTTCCTGATCGTCTGCTACTTCGCCGCCTATCTCGACCGTGTGAACGTCGGCTTCGCCAAGCTGCAGATGAGCCCGGCCTTAGGCTTGACCGAGACGATGTTCGGTCTCGGCGCCGGCATCTTCTTCTTCACCTATTTCATCTTCGAGGTGCCGTCGAACCTCGCACTCGACCGCTTCGGTGCGCGCCGCTGGATCGCGCGCATCATGTTCACGTGGGGCATCGTGTCCGGTGCGATGGCCTTCATCCCGAACATCGCGAGCGGTCTCGGCATCAGCCCCGAGACCACGTTCTACGCCATCCGCCTGCTGCTCGGCGCGGCCGAGGCCGGCTTCTTCCCCGGCATCATCTTCTTCCTGACACTGTGGTTCCCGTCCGCCTACCGGGCGCGGATCGTCGGCTACTTCATGGCGGCGATCCCGCTGTCGTCGGTGATCGGCGCGCCGATCTCCGGCTACCTGCTCGGCGTCACCGGCTTCGGTCTGGCCGGCTGGCAGTGGCTGTTCATCCTCGAAGCGGTGCCGGCGCTGGCGCTGGCGTTCGGCGTGCTGTTATACCTGACCGACTATCCGACGCACGCGCACTGGCTGGCGCCGGACGAGCAGACTTGGCTGACCCGGCGGCTGGCGGCCGAGCGCAAGCACCGCGAGACCGCGGAGCATTTCAGTGTCGGCCGCGCGCTGACCGACCCGCGCGTGCTGGCGCTCGCCGTGGTCTATTTCGGCGCGGTCGCGGCGAATTACGGTATTGCCTTCTTCCTGCCGACGATCATCAAGGCGTTCGGCTTGAGCAACTCACAGACCGGCTGGGTCGCCGCGCTGCCGTACGTCGTCGGCACGATCGGCATGGTGTGGTACGGCCACCGTTCGGATAGCAGGATGGAGCGGAAGGGGCACGCGGCGGTCGCACTCGCCATCGCAGCGATCGGCATCGCCGGTGCGGCCTTCACCGACCAGCCGATGCTGAAGATGGCGCTGCTGTGCTTCGGCGCGTTCGGCGTCTTCGCGGTGCTGCCGATTTTCTGGACGCTACCGACGACGTTCCTGTCCGGCACCGCGGCCGCGGCGGGCATCGCGATCATCAACGCGCTCGGCAACCTCGCGGGCTTCGCCGGCCCGTATGCGATGGGCTTCATCAAGGATGCGACCGGCAGCTTCTCCGGCGGCCTGCTGGTCATCGCCGGCCTTGTCGTGCTGGCCATGATCGTCGTGCTTGCCCTGCCGCACGACGCGAAGCTGGAAAACGCGCCGCACGCGGGCCTGCCGGCAGAGTGAGGGGGGCCCGGGCATTGCGCCCGGGCGACGTTTCATCGACTCGTTTCACCAACTGGTGATGAACTCGATCGCCGCCGCTGCGTTATCGTCGTGCTGACGGCAACGCGGGGAGCGAAAGATGGCGACGAGCACACCACGGACGGGTCATCGCGAGCAGGGCGAGCACGGGCGGCTGCAGACGCCGACCGATCTGGGCAGCAACGCGGTGCCGGCGATCTCGGAGGCGATCAACAAGCTGCTCGCCGACGGCTTCGCGCTGTATCTGAAGACGAAGAATTTCCACTGGCACATGAGTGGGCCGCATTTCCGCGACTACCACCTGCTGCTCGACGAGCAGTCGGATCAGATCTTCGCCATGACCGATCCGCTGGCCGAGCGGGTGCGCAAACTCGGCGGCAAGACGCTGCGCTCGATCGGCCACATCGGCAAGCTGCAGCGGCTGACGGACAACAACGAGGACTACGTGCCGCCGTACGACATGCTGTGCGAGCTGATGGACGACAACAAGGCGATGGCCGCCTCGATGCGCGAGGCCCACGAGATCTGCGACGAGCACAAGGACGTGGCCACCGCCAGCCTGCTCGAGGTCTATATCGACGAGACCGAGCGGCGCACGTGGTTCCTGTTCGAGGCCTGCCAGGCCGCCGAGCACGGCGGGCATTGAGGACGCACGTCCGCGTCATTTCGGGCGCAGCGTCGAGGGCGAGGCGGCCGAACTTTCACTCCGCCGCGCGCGTGGTGGGCTCGGGCTCGGCCGGCGGGCTGTCCAGCGCGCGGTCGGCCTCGAACAGCGTCGCCAGTTCGGCCTGCTGCTGCTTGGCGTTCTGGATCAGCTTGGCTTCGTTGCGATAGATCGGGTGGCTCTCGATCAGGTGCCGCTCGTCATGCTCGGCGAACAGCGCGATCCGCCGTGCTGCGTCCTCCGCCTGCATGCCGAGCGCGGTCAGCGACATCTCCGCCAGCTTCAGGCTGGAGAAGAACGTCTCGCGCACCAGCCCCTCGACGCCGCGGTCCATCAGCATGTGGGCGTGCCGGCGATTGCGGGCACGGGCATAGACCGTGAGGTTCGGAAACGTGCGCTTGGCGATTTCGGCGACGCGCAACGTCTCGTCGGTGTCTTCGAGCACGACGATCAGCAGCTTGGCCTCATCGGCACCCGCCGCGCGCAGCACCTCGGCCCGCGTCGGGTCGCCGAAATAGACCTTGGTGCCGAAGCGGCGTACCGTCTCGACCTGGGCCGCGTCCTTCTCCAGCGCTGTGTAGGCGATGCCCGACAGCCGCAGGATGCGGCCGACGATCTGCCCGACGCGGCCGAAGCCACAGATGATCACCGGGCTGGGCGGGCCCTGGATCGGCTCATACGCGGGCTCCGGCTTGCGCGGCTTCAGGCGTGGGGCGAGCCACGCCTCCGATGCTGCGAACAGCACCGGTGTTGCGGCCATCGACGCCGCCACAACCAGCGTCGCGAAGCCCGCCTGCTGCGGGGTCAGCGCGCCGAACGGTACCGCGGCGGCGAACAGCACGAAGCTGAACTCGCTGGCCTGCGGCAAGGCCAGCGCGAAGCGCACCGCCTGCAGCTTCGGCTGGCCGGCGATGCGGCCGAGGCCGTAGGCGATCGCGGTCTTCACGACCAGCAGTGCGAGCGTGCCGAGCACCAGCGGGACCGGGTGGGTGCGCATCAGGCCCAGATCGACGCCCATGCCCACCGACAGGAAGAAGAAGCCGAGCAGCAATCCCTCGAACGGCTGGATGTCGGCCTGCAGCTCGGTGCGGAACTCGCTGTTGGACAGCAGCACGCCCGCCATGAACGCACCCAGCGAGGGCGACAGGCCGGCGAAGGTGGCGATCTCGGCGGTGCCGGCGACGATCAGCAACGCCACCGCGGTGAACACCTCGGGCGTGCGATCGCCGCCGATGGCGCGGAACACCAGCGGGAGCAGGAACCGCCCGCCCGCCAGGATCACCGCGATGCCGAGCACGGCTTTGCCGACCTCGTGCCACGGCACCACGTTCGGCAAGGCCTCGCCGCCCAGCAGAGGCACGACCGCGACCAGCGGCACGAAGGCGAGGTCCTGGAACAGCAGCACCGCGAACGTGTCCCGGCCGCCGAGGGTCGCCAGCAGCTTCCGCTCCGCCAGCAGCGGCAGCACGATCGCCGTCGAGGACAGCGCGAAGCCGAGGCCGAGCACCTCCGCCCCGCCATCCGGCACGCCCGCGAACCACGCCATCGCCGCCAATGCGGCCGCGGACAGGGCGACCTGTCCGGCGCCTAAGCCGAACACCGAGCGCCGCATCACCCACAGCCGCTGCGGCCGCAATTCCAGGCCGATCAGGAACAGCAGCATCACGATGCCGAGTTCCGAGATCGCGGAGATCTCGTCGACGTCGGTCACCAGAAGCAGCGTGTGCGGCCCGATCACCGCTCCGGCGACGAGGTAGCCGAGCACGCTGCCGAGGCCGAGCCGGCGCGAGATCGGCACCGCGATTGCGGTCGCCGCGAGCAGGACGACGACGACGGTCAGCATCGCCGCTCAGGCTCGGGCCTTCGCGGCGCGGCTGCAAGACGTCCGGTCAGGCGGCCTTCTGCTCGTTGTAGGCCGGGTAGTCGGTGTAGCCGTGGGCGTCGCCGCCGTAGAACGTCGTCTGGTCCGGCTCGGCGAGGGGCAGACCGCGGCGCAGGCGCTCGACCAGGTCGGGATTGCTGATGAACGGCCGGCCGAACGCCACCGCGTCGACCTCGCCCGACGCGACGCGGGCCTGCGCCAGCGCCAGGTCGTAGCGGTTGTTGCCGATGTAACCGCCCTCGAAGACCGCGCGCAGCTCGTGTGCGTCGAAGCCGGCGTAGCCTTCGCGCGAGGTGCGGGTCGCGCCCTCGATGACGTGGATGTAGGCGAGGCCGTAGCGGTTCAGCCGCTCGACGGCGTAGGTGAAGATCGAGCGGGGATCGCTGTCGTGCGCGTCGTTCGCCGGGCTGGTGGGCGACAGCCGGATGCCGACGCGGTCCGCACCCAGCACGCCGGTCACCGCGTCCATCACCTCGAGCAGGAAGCGGGTGCGGTTCTCGAGGCTGCCGCCGTAGCGGTCGGTGCGCTTGTTGGTGCCGTCGCGCAGGAACTGGTCGATCAGGTAGCCGTTCGCCGCGTGGACCTCGACGCCGTCGAACCCGGCCGCGCGGGCGTTTTCCGCCGCCTTCGCGTAGTCGGCGACGATGCCGGGGATCTCCTCGATCTCCAGCGCGCGCGGGGTCGGGATCTCCTTGAAGCCGGTCTCGGTGAACGCCTTGCCTTCCGGCTTCACCGCCGACGGGGCGACCGGGAGGGCGCCGCCGACCTGCAGGTCGGGATGCGAAATCCGGCCGACATGCCAGAGCTGAATCACCATCCGCCCGCCGGCCTGGTGCACCGCGTCGGTCACCAGCCGCCAGCCGGCGACCTGTTCGGCGCTGTGGATGCCGGGGGTCCAGGCGTAGCCCTTGCCCTGCGGGCTGATCTGCGTGGCCTCGGAGATGATCAGGCCGGCCGAGGCGCGCTGGCGGTAGTAGTCGGCGTTCATCGGGCCGGGGACGTCGCCCTTGCCGGCGCGCGAGCGGGTCAGCGGGGCCATGACGACGCGGTTGGAAAGCGCCAGCGCGCCGAGGCGCACGGGCGTGAACAGATCGGGCATGGGATGCTCCAGCGAGAGGATCAGTCGTTCAAAGGATAGCTGGCGAGCAGCCGGCGCTGTTTCTGCAGCGCCCTGAGCATGAAAGGTATGCTCGGCGGTTTGAACCCGCGCGCGCGGTTGGCACGGCCGATGCGGAACGCGGTGCCGTAGTGGTACAGCTGGCTGCGCCACGCATCGAGCAGCCGCGTCTGCGGGTCCCAGATATGGGTCGGTTCCGAGGTGACGCCGTTGATCTCGATGACCCGGAACCCGGTGCCGCGGCGCAACGCGGCGATCGACTCGTAGCGCACGTCGATGCGGCCGAAATGGAAGTCGGGCATCGCGCGGGCGAGGCGGTCGATCGCCTCCGTCATCTCCTGGCTGGCGTAGGCCGCGCCGTCCTCGAAGATCGAGCCCTTGCAGTGGTTGCCGGCGAACACCAGCCGCACGCGCTCGCCCTGCGCGGGGACGGTGTCGAGCCGGGGCTGCAGGCGCGGCAGATAGAGGTGCGGCACCTTGCCGGCCCGCTCGTCGGCGAGCACCAACTCGCGCAAGGTCGAGCGGCCGTCGCCGACGACGTAGGGCGCGTATTTCAGGGTGATCGAGGTGATCCGGCCCTCCGTCGCGCCCGGCTCGCGGATGTAGAACAGCCCGGCCTCGCCCTCGTGCGGGACCAGTTCCTGCAACAGGACGCGCGGGCCGCGCGGGAAGTCGGCGAAGTAGCGCACCAGGTCGGCCTCGCCGTGGATGAGCCGCACGCCGGTGCCGTTGCAGCCGATGTCCGGCTTGGCGACCAGCGGGAAGCTGAGACCGGCCCGGTCCATCGTCTCCAGCGCGACCGGCAGGTCGGCCGCCGGATCCTGGGGATCGGTCGGCATCACTGCGTACCGTGCCAGCATGTCGCGCTCGGGGCCGGTCACCTGATCGAGGATCGAGGACTTCGATTCGCCGGCGAACCCGCCGTACTCGATGTGCGGATTGGCGAGCGCGGGGAGGAACTGCGCGCCGTAGCGCAGCCCGAGCAGGACCCAGTGGCTGACGGCCGGCGTGTAGAACAGCCACGACGGCCAGAATTCGAAGAAGGACAGCGCACGCGCGCTGACCCGCGCCGGCCGGCCGGCGGCTTCGAGGGCCGTTCCGAGCTTCATCGTGCGGGCTGGCCCGCGTTGTCGCTGGCGGTGAGCCGGGCGGCACCGCGCATGATTATCACCACCCCGATCGCGAACCCGCCCGCCCCGGCCCAGCGCCAGGCGCCGAGATGCTCGATCAGGAAGCGGCCGACATGCATGCTCACCCCGAACAACAGCGACGTCCAGATCAGAGTCGCCACGATAGCCGCGAGCGCGAACAGCTTGATATTGGCCCCGAAATAGCCGCAGGCCGTGTAGGTCGGCAGGCGCATGCCCGGCAGGAACCGGCTGATCAGCACGACGCGGAAGACCCGCGCGCGCAGCCAGTTGCGGGCCGGCCGGGTGCGTTCGTCGGGCAGCCAGCGCCGGATCGGGGGCGCCCGCCGCGCCAGCGCGCCCAGCCCGTACAGGCCGAGGTCGCCGATCACGATTCCGGCATAAAGCGCGAGCAGGGCCACGGGAATGCCGATTCCGCCTTCCTCGGCCCGCATGGCGGCCATCACGGTCGCGGCGTCCTCCAGCACGAAGGTGCCGAGCAGGATGGCGAGGAATTGCAGCAGCGTCTGCTTCCCGCCCAGGCTCAGGATGGACGTGACGACGTTGCTCAGCATCGATGTCCTTGATAGCCGCGTTTGGCCGGGCGGCGTGCCAAGCCCCTATAAGACCCCGGTCGGTGCCGGGTTGAAGCCCTGCAACGCCACCCGGCCACGACTCACGATCATAGCTCGGTGATCGTGGGATTGGGCTGGCCGTAGCGCAACAACTAGCAGCCTGTCGGAGTTAGCGGTTTTGCGGATGAATATGTCGCCAACGGCCACCGGCGGATTCTCTTGTTGTGCAGAACCGCGAAGTATCGAAAGAAATCTCCGATTTGTTCGTGGTTTGTGCTTAACTCCGACAGGCT
>DATEQV010000235.1:0-9662 GCA_035272265.1 Acidisphaera sp.
CGCCATGCTCTACGAACTCATCCCGAACATGCCAGAGCATCTCTTACGCCCCCTCGTCGAGCGGTTCGCCGAAATGCTGGTAGAGCAACCGGTCTTCGTTGAGACGTTCGGTGCAATATAGGAATGAGGGGAGTCCTGAGCATGACGTCCCCTCCCTGCGTGCGGCTGTCATCCTGCGCCGCGGCCGGTAACGCACCAAGTGACACCAACGTTGCGGTCAGATCCCGCCGGTTCGGGGCGGCGCCTCGCCGAGGTCCCACCACAGCCCCGTCATCATCGCGATGCCCTCGCGCGCCGGCGCCTTGAGGAAGTGCTCGTCGGGGCCGTGCTGCTTGCAGCCATTGTAGCTGTGCGGGATCCACACCAGAGGCACGCTGAGGTGGTCGATGAACACGTCGCCCGGCACGCCGCCGCCCGACCCGGGCAGCACCTGTGGCGCCCACCCGAGCGTGCGGCCGATGCTCGCCGCCGCCCAGCGCACCCACGGATGCGACGGGTCGGTGCGGCTCGGGTGCATGGACATGCCGGGGTTCTCGATCTGCACCTCGGCGAACCCGGCTTCGTCCAGATACCGGCGCAGCACCGGCACGAACGTGTCCGGTTCGACGTCCACCGTGTAGCGCAGCTGGCACGTCGCGCGCGCCCACGGGGCGACGGCGTTGACCGGCGAGTCCGGCCGGCCGGCCAGCATCGCGAGCACGATGAAGCTGGTCCAGGCGAACACGCGCTCCGCCGGCGTCAGGCCGGGCTCGCCCCAGCCGGGATCGATCGTCGCGGTCTCGCCCTCGCTGCCCGGCTCGCAGTCGGCGAGTGCCGCGCGCACGGCCGGCGGAATTTCGCGCGGCAGCAGGCCGGGCACCAGTATGCGGCCGTTTCGGTCGCAGATCGCAGCCAGCGCGTGCGCCAGGATGATCGCCGGGTCGCGCACGATGCCGCCCCAGTTGCCCGAATGCACGCCGCCCGGCCGCAGCCGCACCGCGAGGTCGAAGGTGAACACCCCGCGGGAGCCGCAGCAGATCGTCGGCACGTCCGCGCGCACGCGCGGCCCGTCGCTGGCGATGAACACGTCCGCCGCGAGTGCGTCCGGCTGCGCGGCGACGAAGTCGCGCAGCCCGAGCGAGCCGCGTTCCTCGCCGGTTTCGATCAGCAGCTTGAGGTTGAAGCCCAGCCGTCCGCCGCGTTCGGCTAGCACGCTGTCAAGTGCGGCGATGTTGATCGCGTGCTGCCCCTTGTTGTCGGCCGAACCGCGACCGTACCAGCGGTCGCCCTCGTCGCGCAGCGTCCACGGATCGCGGCCGTCGGTCCACTGGTCGGCCAGCCCGCGCACCGTGTCGCCGTGGCCGTAACTCAGCACGGTCGGCAACGCGGCATCTTCGATACGGCTGGCAAGCAGGATCGGGCCGGCATCCGCGGCGGGGTTGTCGTGCAGCGCCACGACGAAGCCGAGCGATGTCAGCCAAGGCGTCAGCCCCTCGCTCAGGTAGCGTCGCAGGTCGGGCGCGTGCGCCGGCTCCTGCGACGTGCTGGGGATCGCCACCAGGTCGCGCAGTCGTGCGGCGAACGCGCCGTCGTCGAACCAGGCCAGCGCGCGCGCGATCGCCGCGTCTCGATCGGGCTTATCCGTCACCGATGCACGTTCCCGGTTATCACGGCCTGTTCTCCGAGTGCTGCTCGACCTGTCCCGGTACGGTCGCGGGCGGACCGTTGGGGTTCCAAACGACTTGCAATGCCGCGAGCCGCGACTTCGCCTCGGCGAGCGCCGTCGGGAAGTCTTCGGGCAGACGATGCAACGTGATCTGACCTGGCGTGGCAAGCGTCAACCGATTGAACGCCCAGGTGGCAAGCACCCGCCCGCCGTCGGCCAGCGCCACATGCGCCGGCACGCCCGTAAAGGACCACGGAGGCGCAATCCGGGTGAGAAACTGGCCATCCGCCACATCGTACAGATCGACGGTGGGCATGTCCTCGCGCGCGACGCCGAGCCGCTTGCCGTCGGGAGAGAAAGCAAGCTCCAGGACCGCGCCTTTGGGCGGCGGCTGCCCGGACGGCGTATCCTTGAATGCGTCCCCGAGCGGCGAGGCGATCGACCACAGGGCGTGACCGGCGCGATCGAGCCCCAGCACCGCGCCGGTGCGGCAGCCGACGAGCAGCGTCTGCCCGTCCGGACTCCACGCGAACGCCGCCGGGATGCACAAGCCGCCGACGATGTCGGAACGCCGCGTCGCGGGATCGAGCAGACGCACGCCGCCGTGCTCGTCGACAAGCGACACGAGGCCCGCTTGCGGGTCGATCGCGACCGGGCCGGACGCCAACGGATCGGCGGGCGCGGAGGCGACGATGTGCCCATCGGACGCATCGAAGACGTAGGCCGATATCTTGGCGACCGCGACGAGTTGGCGGGCTTGGCCGGCCAGCGCGATGGCGCGCAGTCCGTGCAGTCCCGGCACTGTCCACAGCGTTTGTCCGCTGTGCAGGTCGTACGCCGCGACCTGGTCGTCGGTGCGAACGAAAGCCCGCGCGCCCGTCGCGTCCACCACCAGCTCCTTCGCGTCGACCGGGCCGAGCACGGGCTGCAACGACGCATCGCCGTCTTGCAACTGCCAGACCTGGGCTTTTCCCGCCGGCTCCGTCACGGTCACGACATACGGCCCCGCGCGTCCGCTCAGGCGCCACCCGGCGGTGATCGCGGCCAGCTTCGTCTGCTCGCCCTGGTGCCGTTCGACGATCGCGTCGCTGGTCGCCACGATCGGATCGCCGTTCGCCGCCAGTATCGCGGACGTTCCCGGGACTCCGGCGACCTGTTCGAACCGGTGATTGCCGCCGCGTATCAGCCAGACGGCGATGCCCTGGATGGAGCCGGGATAATACTCGCACGCCATGTACGACTGGTTGCGGGAGATCTGGCAGGAGTCGATCGTTTCTCCTGCGACGTCGGCGGCACGGATCTTGAAGTCGTCGAACGGCGGCATCAGCGCGCCGGCGCTCGTGATGAAGGCAAAGCGGAATTCCTGATCGACGTTGCTCCGCTGCCCGAGCACGACGACGGCCTGCCGCATCGCGCCGGTGTGTTCCGGGCCGACGAAAGCGATCGCGAGCACGTGGTCGTCGTGGCTCGGTAGCGCATAGGTGCGCGCTGCACCCGTCGCGGTGTCGAGCGAGCGCAGGTCGAGTGGTGTGCGGAACAGCACCTCATGGTCGCTCATCAGGTTCGGAATCATTTCAACCGGCGGCAGGAGGCCGCCCGAGGCGAGCGCAAACTTCTGGATCATCTCCGGCGTGAAGTCGATCGCGCTGCCGTCCAGTGCCCCGACGGGCGCATCCGCGAAATGCCGCTGGCTGACATCGAACGAGAGAACGTCGGTGCCGTAGTTCACGAACAGCGTCTGGCCGGATTTGTCGAGGCGCACCTGCGCGACGTTGAGGCGGGGCTGCGGTTGCGGGACGGGCACGATGACGGGCGGTTCGGACCCGTCGGGCTGCACCAATCCGATCGCGGCGCCCGCCGCGACGGCGATCAGCTTGCCGTCGTCGGTCGCGTCGATCGACGTGACGAGGCCCGGAAGGGCGATATCGCGAACGATGGCGGCCTTGCCGGGATCGATCAGCAGAAGGCGCTTGTTGCCGGTGACGGCGATCAACTCGCCGCCCGGCAACGGGCGAATCCGGACTGGTACGAAGCCGGTCGGGAACTTGGTCTGCGAGACGATTCGCGGGGTACCGCCGAGTTCCGCCACCACCAGACCGGCCGACCACTCCGCATACGCAAGGTAGCCGTCGCCGACGAACGCGTAGGGCATCGCGAGGCCCTCGCCGGACCGGCGCACCTGCAGCACTTGGCGGAGGTCCTCGGTCGTCTGCAGCAATGCGGGCGTGCTTGCTGCCGCACCGCCCGGCGCGAGCACGTCGCGCTCCGTCTCGCCGGCCTGCACCGCCAGCTGCAGCGCGCGGCGCGTGTCGTGCTGTCCCGCCGCCAGCTCGGCCTCGGTGGCGAGCACGCGCGCGGTCTGGCGCTTGGTCTCGGTCAGCGCGGCGACGGCGCGTTGCTCGCTCTCCTTCGCCCGGTCGCGTTCCGCATCGGCGCGCGCGCTCTGATGCACCGCCTCCGCACGTTCGCTGTCCGCGACGGTGCGCGCCTCACGCTCCGCCTGCGCGTGCTGGTCGGCGCGCCGCCATTGCAGCGCCGCGGCGCCCGCGATGCCGGCGAACAGCAGCACGAGAACGGACGCGGCGATCGCCAGCCGATGGCGGCGCAGGCGGTCGGCGCGTGCCGACGCAGCGATGAAGGCGCCGAGCGCGCTCGCCTGGTCGATCCGCCAGCGCGCGGCGAGGTCCGCACCCTCGGCAAGGTTGAGGCCGGACAGCAACGCCCGCCGCCGCTCCGCCCCGGCCGCCTCCGCCCAGCGCCGCTGCAGCGCTTCGAGCCGTGCGCGCGTTTCGATGTCGCGCCGGTCGCGCGCGATCTGGTCGCGCGCCGCGGGCCAGTTCTCGATCAGCGCCTCGTGCGCGACCCGGACCTCGGCGCCCTCGGCGTCGCCCGACGTGACCAGCAGCCGGTTCTCGGGTGCCAGGAAGTGGCGGATCAGACGCATCTCCGGCCCGTCGGCCGCGAAGCCGGACAGCCGCGCGGGACGCGACGCGACCTTCTCCCCGCCGCTCGACGTCACCAGCGCGCGCAGCACCGCAGGCAGCGCGGCAGCCGCTTCGGGATCGCGCGCCCGCAGCGCCTCCAGCGCCTCCTCGGCCCGGCGCGCGATCGCGCCGCGCAGCTCGCCGAGACCTTTGTAGGTGGCGAAGGTCAGCGTGTTCGCCGTGGCTCCCGCCTCGGACGGCGCCTTGACGTCGCGCTGATACAGCGTGTCGAGCATCACCGACAGCAGCGGCAACGCGCCCGGCTCCTCGGCCGCCGCGCGCGCCATCACGGCATCCAGCGCCACACCGGTATCGGCCGCGGTTTCGAACACCAGGCCGGCCGCGCGGGCGGGACGCCGGATGATCTCGATGATCTCCGACCCGTCGGGCTGGCGCAGGTCGAGCCGCGCGCCCGCCTCGATCAGATCGAGCAGCGCGGGCGCGTCGGCGACATGGTGCCACAGGTCGCTGCGCATCGTTGCGACGACCCACACCACGCCCGAGCGCGCGAGCCCCGCGAGCAGGCGCAGGAACGCGGCGCGGCGGGTGGCATCGGTCGTCTGGGTGAAGATCTCCTCGAGCTGGTCGATCAGCAGCACCAGCCGAGCGGTTTCATGCGGCAACAACCCGCTGGCGCGCCCCGCCTCGGCGACGTGCTCGAGGGCCACGCGGAACGGGAACGACGGGTCTTCGCTCGCCGCCGCCAGATGCGCGGCCAGCGCCTCCGGCTGCGTGCCCCGGGCGAGGATTTCCGGCAGTCCGATCCCGTGCGCCGGATCGCCGCTGCTGATCGCCCGCGCCAAGCCCAGCACCGGGTCCTGCGCGCAATCGCCCGGCCGGAATACGGCGCGCCGCCACACGCCCACGCCCTCGACGGCTTTCGGGCTGAACAGCCCGGGCAGAATCCCCGCGCGCGCCAGCGACGACTTGCCCGAGCCGCTGGAGCCGAGCACCAGCAGGAAGGCGCACCCGTGCTCGGCCGCCACCTGCAACCGCGTCAGCGCGGTGCGGGTGTCGGCATCGCGGCCGAAGAACACCAGCGCGTCGTCGAAGTCGTACGCCGCCAGCCCGCGGAACGGACTGCCGCGCAGCCAGCTGGCTTCGCCTGCAACCGTCTCGGCAAGCCGCCCTTCGGCGATGCGACGCTCGATCAGGTTGGTCAGGTCGGCTTCGAACTTGCGGTCGAACTCCTCCAGCGTTTCGAAATGCGCGCTGCCGGCAATGAACATCCCTTCGTTCTTGAAGTGGCGCCGCCAGAACGCCTGCAGCGCGTCCCATTGCCGTTCCCGCTCGGCCCGCCGGACCGGGTCCGACAGCGGCACGCCCGGGTCGCCGAGCTTGCGATACGCCAGCAGATCCGGAACGCCGCGGCTGCGGTGGGCGGCCAGCGCCTCCTCGAACTCCCACTCGGTGCCGGTCACCGGCACGCGACCGTCGATGCCGTGATATTCCCGCTGGCCGCTGGTGGCGGGCAGCGGCGTGCCGAGCCGTGCGTGCACGATCAGCACGAACACGTCGAACGCGCCGGGCGGCTCGATCGCGTCCTGGAAATGCCCGGACGCCAGCATCGGCTCGTATTCCCACAGATACGGCTCGATCCGGAAGAACCGCGCGTAGTCGCGCGCCAGCTTCTGGATCACGAGATGCGCCCTCAGCCGCTCCTCGCCCACGTCGCCCGGCGACGAGAGGAAGATCCGCAAGCGACGTGTCACGGTTGGGAGCCCAAAAGTTTCGTTGTCAACTCGACACTTGCTCACCCCGGCGGGTCGCCGTCAACGGTGGAACGAACCCGCCGCCCGGCCCGGCCCGGGCCCGTCAGCACGGCCGGAGGCAGCGAGATGGCCGCCGCCGCGGGAACGCAGGACCCGGCCGTCGCCGAGGTGCTCGGCGATCCGGACGTCGAGGGACCTGTCGAGGCCGACGTCTGATCAGTCTGCTATCGACGGATCAGGTGGTGATCTGGCATGGGTCCCCGCCGCCCCCGATGGCCCCTCGTGGTGCCGTATAGGGCCGAGATTGCAGACGGAGGACCGGACTCGTGAGACAGCTCTCGCCGACTGGCCAGCAGGCGGTTGACGACCTCGCGCGGCGCCACGGGTTCAGTCCTGACGCGGTCGCATCGATGCTCGATGCCGTCACCAACGGCAACGGCGGCATGGCGCAGTTCAGCCACCCCGAATTCGGCGGCTCGGGCCAGTGGATGCGCGGCGGCATGACCATGATCGGCGACATGTTCAACAACGTCCTGAAGGGCCGCGTCGACGCCTTGTGCGCCGATCTGTCCGACCTGCTCGCGCGCCAGCCGGGGCTGATCCAGACCGGCAGCTACCAGTCGCAGAGCCAGGGGGGCCATACCCAGGGCGGTTTCATGGGCGCGGGCCCGGCCAGCCTGTTCGTCCCCCCTGCCGGCGGCGGCGCCTCGGGCGCCTGGTGGCCGGGCGAACTGGGATCGCCGAACAGCACCGGCGCGCAGAACAACGCCCGCTACGCGTATTTCGCGCAAGCGCGCCGGCTTGCGATCGACGTCAACGGCGCGGTGACGGTCTACGACACGCTCGATCATCAGATCGGCGGCTTCTCGCAGCAGCAGTCGGTCGACGGATCGCTGACCTTCACCAGCCAGTTCGGGCTCGTCGACGTCGGCGCGTTGCCGATCGTCTCGGGAGGCGGTCTTGCGTCTCAGTACCGCCCGGCCGAGCCGGCGGCACCTCCGGCTCCGCATGTCGGTCCGCAAGGAACATCCGCCGGCGCGCACGGCGACATCTTCACGGCCATCGAGCGGCTCTCCGATCTGCGTGCCCGCGGCATCCTCAGCGACGACGAGTTCAACACCAAGAAGGCGGAACTGCTGAGCCGGATTTGAGCGCCAGCGCCGGCCGCCAGGCCATCCTGGTTTCATCCGTCATGACCGGCCTTGTGCCGGTCATCCACGACTTTCTTGCTTTTGGCACCGCGAAGTCGTGGATGGCCGGGCCAAGCCCGGCCATGACGATAGTGAAACGGCTACGCGATTCCAATCAGGCTTTCGGCGTCCGATCCACGCGTCGAGCGCTCTCGGCGAGACTCACGCCCGCGCCAGCTCCTGCGCCGCCGAGCGCCACGCCGCGACGGTCTCGTCCACGTCGCGCGCGTCATGGGCGAGCGACACGTAGTATTTCGACTCGCCCTTGAGGATGCCGCGCTGGCGCAGCAACAGGTTGAACCGCTCCTGCATCTGCGCGTCGCCGCGCAACATGCCGCGATAATCGTGGACCTCGTCGCGCGTGAACACGGCGTCGAACACCGACGGTTCGCCGAGGACCCGCGCCGGTATCCCGAATTCATCGAGGATGGCCGCCAGGCTCGTCATCAATGTGCGGCCGGTTGCCTCGATCCGCGCGTACGCACCCGGTTCGCGCAGAACGTGCAGCGTCGCCAATCCCGCCGCGGCGGCGACCGGGTTGCCCGACAGCGTGCCGATCTGCTTGACGAAGCCCTCGGCGCCCGCCTTCGACGCATCGAAATGCGCCATCATGTCCGCGCGCCCGGCGACGGCCGCGAGCGGGAATCCGCCGCCGATCACCTTGCCGAGCGTGCACAGGTCCGGCACCACCCCATAGCGTTCCTGTGCGCCGCCCCAGGCGAGGCGGAACCCGGTGACGACCTCGTCGAAGATCAACGGAATGGCGTGCGCGGCGGTGACGCGGCGCAGGTCTTCGAGAAAACCCGGTGCGGGCGGCAGCAGGC
The DNA here is from genome assembly GCA_035272265.1 of Acidisphaera sp. Classification (GTDB taxonomy): domain Bacteria; phylum Pseudomonadota; class Alphaproteobacteria; order Acetobacterales; family Acetobacteraceae; genus Acidisphaera. The sequence goes on from DATEQV010000235.1 coordinate 8,356, forward strand.
GCTGCAACGGTTCGACGATGACGCCGGCCAGTTCGTCGCCGTGCTCGCGGATCAGGCTTTCGACGGTCCCGATATCGTTGAACGGCGCGACCAGGATCTCGTCCTCGACGGAGCGCGGGATGCCGGCCGAGTCAGGCACCGGGCGCGGGAAGTTCCCCGGACGCTTCGGCGCGGTGCTCATCAAGGCATAATCGCTCATGCCGTGATAGCCGCCCTCGAACTTCAGGATCTTGTCGCGCTTGCGGAACGCGCGGGCGATCCGCATCGCGTAGAGATCGGCCTCGGTGCCGGAGGAGACGAAGCGCACCTGCTCGGCACAGGGCACGGCGTCGACGATCAGTTCGGCGAGCTCGATCCCGGCGCGGTTGTTGGCGAAGAACGTGGTCCCGCGCGCCGCCTGTGCCTGCGCGGCGGCGGTCACGTCGGGATGGGCGTGGCCGACGAGCATCGGGCCTGACCCGATCAGGAAGTCGATGTATTCGCGCCCGCTCTCGTCCCAGACGCGGCCGCCGCGGCCTTCGCGGACGACGATGTCGCCGGCCATGTTGCCGAACGTGCCGCCGGGCAGCACGCGCCGCGCGCGCTCGATGAGATCGCGTTCGGTGTCGCTGAGTGTCGCATCCGGCATCGCTCGACCTCCCGCGTCATGGTCCCGGCGAAACCATCGCACGGGCTGGGCTCGGCCGTCATGGGTCTGCCAGTCGCGATCTTGTCAGATCGCAGATCCTGCATCCCGGCCCGCAAGGCATCAGGAAATCCTGGCGCGCCCGAAGAGATTCGAACTCCTAACCCCCAGATCCGTAGTTCTGTGGTTTTCGAGCAAAATCAAAAGCAAACTTTCCGAAATTAGCAAGTAATAGCCTCCATCTTGTCATGGAGGCAGGAGGCTGTTGGAAAGTGCTTCGCGCGCGTGAATGACGCCACAATCCGACCTGGGCACCCTCGCCGCCCCTCGCTTGGCCGTGCATCAGGTGAAGCTCAAGGCGAACTGTTTGAGGCGCGCACTTGCGAGCTCCGCCTTGAGTTCCGAACTGCCGGGGCAGGCGCGATGCGAATTGTAGAGCGCCCGTGTCTTGGGGGCGATCGCGGCCACGATCGACCAGCGGAAGTAGGCCCCGTTGCAGGCTGGGCCATAGCCGGCGGACGCCGTGCTCGCGCAGCCTGAGCTTGCAACCTCCCCCTTACCAAAACAAGGTGCCGCCGTTTTTGCTAGTCAATTCTGGTCCAGACCGGGTCGGAGATGGCCAATGTTCGGTTCCGCGCTATTCATCATGGGTAGTAACGATCTTACGCTGACAGCTGCATGT
>DATEQV010000236.1:0-7687 GCA_035272265.1 Acidisphaera sp.
TGTCGACCTGATCAACAACCTGCCGGTCACCGCCATGCGGCAGGTGCAGGCCAACGAAGGCACCCGCGTGGCAGCCGTGAACGGCACCCGCACCTTCTTCCTGTCGATCAACAACGCCAAGCCGCCGTTCAACGACGTGCGGGTCCGTCAGGCGCTCAACCACGCGGTGGACCGCAAGCTGATCATCGCCAAGCTGCTGAACGGGCTTGCCGTTCCGCTCAACGGCGTCCTCAGCCCCGATGCGTTCGGCTTCGACCCGACCCTTCCGGACTACGCCTACGATCCCGGGCAGACCAAGGCGATGCTGGCGGACGCCGGCGTGCGCGACCTGCAACTGACGATCGACACCGACGGGTCCGGCAAGGAGATCAGCGAGGCGATCGCCTCGATGTTCTCCCGGGCCGGGATCGATGCGAAGGCGCGGGTCTGGGAAACCGCCGTCATCGTGCCGATCTGGCGCGATCCGGCGAAGCGGCAGGACCACGACCTGTTCTACACGTCCTGGGGCAACGCCTCGCTCGATCCGTCCGACATCATGATGCCGGCGATCCGCACCGGCGGCCGGGGCAACACCGCCGGATACGCCGATCCCGAGGTCGACAAGCTGCTCGACGACGCGGAGACGGAGGTCGATCGCGAGAAGCGCAAGGCGCTCTACCTGCAGGCGCAGCAGATCATCAACCGCGACGCGCCCTGGGTGTTCCTGTGGCTGCCGCAGGACATCTACGGCGTCTCCCAGCGACTGAAGGGCTGGATGCCGTCGCCGAGCGGCATGATCGACCTCTCGCGCGCGACGGTCGCGTAAACCGAAAGGATTTGGGGGCGGACCCGATGTGGCTTGCCGGACGGGTGTCGCACCTGCTCAGCGTGCTGTTCGGCACCAGCATCGCCGTGTTCGCGATGATGTGGGCCACGCCCGGCGATCCCGTGCAGGTCATGCTCGCCGACCAGCGCGTCACGCCCGAGCAGGTGACGGCGTTGCGCCACGAGATGGGGCTCGACCTCTCGCTGCCGAGCCGGTTCGCGAGCTTCCTGTGGCGCGCCCTGCACGGCGATTTCGGCCGCAGCTTCTTCCACCACCGGCCGGTGATCGGCGTGATCGCCGAGCGTCTGCCGGCGACGATCGAGCTCACCCTCGCCGCCTCCGTCATCGCCCTGTTGATCGGAATTCCGCTCGGCCTCTACGCCGGCACGCGCCCGGGTCGGCCGACCGACCGCATCGCCAGCCTCGGATCGCTGGTCGGCGTCTCCATGCCGGGGTTCTGGCTCGGTCTCGTGCTGATGCTGATCTTCTCGGTCACGCTGCATCTGCTGCCCGTGTCCGGCCGGATGGGCAGCGGCGACGAGCCGCCCGCCGTGACGCATCTCCTGCTGCTCGACTCGGTGCTCGCCGGCCGTCCGGACATGTTCGCCACTGCCTTGCGCCACCTGATCCTGCCTTCGGTCACCCTCGCCCTGCCGATGGCGGCGGTGCTGATGCAGGTCACGCGCACCGCCGTCATCGACGTCATGCGCGCCGACTACATCGTGTTCGCCGAGGCGAAAGGCCTCGCGCGCCGGCGCATCCTGCTGCTGCACGTGCTGAAGAACGCGCTCGCGCCCGCCGTCAGCGTGGCCGCGATCGAGATCGGCGCCATGCTCGGCGGCAACATGATCGTCGAGACGATCTTCTCCTGGCCGGGCGTGGGCCGCCTCGTCGTGCAGGCGATCTTCGATCGCAACTACCCACTCGTCCAGGCCGCCGTCCTGTTGTACGCCGTGTTCTACGCCATCCTGAACTTCGCGGCCGACATTCTCTACGCGCTGCTCAATCCGCGGGTGGCGGCATGAGCGCGAGCCTCGCCCTCTCTCCCGGCACGCTCGCCCTTCGCCGGTTCCGGCGCGACTGGGTCTCTTTCGGTTGCCTCGCGTTTCTCGTCATCGTCGCCCTCGTCGCCATCGGCGCGCCCTGGATCGCGCCGCACGACCCGGCCGACGCGGACCTGCTGCGCCGGCTGCAGCCTCCCGTCTGGACGGACGGCGGCGACTGGTCGTATCCGCTCGGCTGCGACGGGCTCGGCCGCGACGTGCTGTCGCGCCTGATCTTCGGCGCGCGGATCTCGCTCGGGATCGGCATCTTCGTCGTCTCGCTTGCCACGGTGATCGGCGCGAGCGCCGGCGTGCTCGCGGGATTCGCGCGCGGCATTCCCGACGCCATCCTGTCGCGCATCGCCGACGTGTTGCTCGGCTTTCCGTATCTGGTGTTCGCCATCGGCCTGATGGGCATGATGGGGCCGGGGCTTTCCAACATCGTCCTGACGCTCGTTCTCAAGGAATGGGTCGTCGCGTTTCGTGTCGCCCGTGGCGAGACGCTGGCCGCGCGCCGGCAGGACTATGTCGAAGCGGCACGCGCCCTCGGCTGTCCGCGCGGGCGCATCATGCGCGACGAGATCATGCCGAACATCCTCTCGCCGGTGCTGGTGGTCGCAACGGTTCGCATGGCGGGCGTCATCATCATGGAGGCGAGCCTGTCGTTCCTCGGCCTCGGCGTGCAGCCGCCCGCGGTGTCCTGGGGCGGCATGGTCGCGGACGGCCGTGACGTGCTGGCCGACGGCTGGTGGGTGGCGACGTTCCCTGGCCTGGCGATCATGCTGGTCGTGATCGCGGCCAACCTCGCGAGCCAGGGGCTGCGCGAAGCCTTCGATCCGAAATCGCGCCGATGACGGACCCGGTTCTGCGCATCCGGGGTCTCCATGTGGGCTTCCCGACGGACACCGGCATCGTCCGCGCGGTGGACGGCGTCGACCTCGACGTGCTTGCGGGCGAATGCCTGGGCGTGGTCGGGGAGTCCGGTTCCGGCAAGACGGTGACTTTCCTCGCAACCCTTGGCCTCGTCGCTCCGCCCGGCGTCGTGACGGCGGAAACCATCTCGTGGAAAGGCCGGGATCTCCTCAAGCTGCGGGCTGCGGAGATGCGCGCGGTGCGCGGCCGGGAGATCGCCCTGACGATGCAGGACGCGCTGACGGCGCTCAACCCGGTGCTCTCGATCGGAACCCAGATCGACGAAACGCTCGCCGCGCACGGCGCGTACCGCAGCAGCACGGACCGGCGCGCGCGCGCGGTCGAACTGCTGCAGCTTGTCGGCATCCCCGAACCCGCGCGGCGTCTGCGCGCCTACCCGTACGAGCTGTCCGGCGGCATGCGGCAGCGCGCGATGATCGCGGTCGCGCTCGCCTGCGGTCCCGACCTCCTCATCGCCGACGAACCGACCACCGCGCTCGACGTGACGGTCCAGGCGCAGGTGCTCGAGCTGCTCGGCGATCTGCGGGCCAGGCTCGGAATGAGCCTCGTTCTGGTCACCCACAACCTGGCGATCGTCGCCGAGCACTGCGATCGCGTCGCCGTCATGTACGCCGGCCAGGTCGTCGAAACCGGTCCCGCGGTGCGCGTCGTCTCCGCGCCGCGCCATCCCTATACCGCCGGTCTCGTCGCGTCGATCCCGACGGTCGACCGTCTCGACGCCGAGATCGTCCCGATCCCCGGCCGCATCCCCGATCCGCGCGCCTGGCCGACCGGCTGCCGCTTCGCCGACCGCTGCGGGTACCGCGCCGACGACTGCGCCACCCCGCAGCCCATGCGGCCGGCGACGGACGGCGGCGTGCGCTGCTGCCTCGCGGATGCTGCATGAGCGTGGAAACGTCCTCTCGCACCACGCCGGCGCAGCGTCAGGAGGCGCCGTCCGTCCCCCTGCTCGAACTGTCGTCGGTCACGAAAGACTTTCTCATCCGCCGCACGCTTGTCGGGTCGATGTTCGGCGTGCCGCGCCGCCGCATCCGCGCCGTCGACAGCGTCGATCTGGCGGTCGCGCCCGGTGAATGCCTCGGCCTGATCGGCGAGAGCGGCTGCGGAAAGAGCACGCTGGGACGGCTCGCCCTCCGGCTGCTCGAACCGACCGCCGGCACGGTCCGCTTCGACGGCGTCGACCTCGCGGCCCTGTCGCCCGGCGCTCTCGCCGCGTTGCGTCCGCGCATGCAGATCATCTTCCAGGATCCGTACGCGTCCCTCAACCCACGCCGGAACGTCGAGCAGATCGTCGGCCTTCCGCTGGCGCTGCACACACGCCTGCCGCCCCGCGAGCGCCGCGAGCGCGTGGTCGAGGCGCTCGACTGGATCGGCCTGGGTGCGGAGCATCTGCATCGCTATCCGCACCAGTTCTCCGGCGGCCAGCGGCAACGCATCGGCATCGCCCGCGCGCTCGTCACCCATCCCGCGCTCGTCGTGTGCGACGAGCCGGTCTCCGCGCTCGACGTCTCCATCCAGGCGCAGGTTCTCGCGCTGCTGAAACGGCTGCGGCGCGAGTTCGGCCTCGCCTACCTGTTCATCTCGCACGACATCGCCGTCGTGGCGCACCTCTCCGAGCGCATCGCCGTCATGTATCTGGGCCGCATCGTCGAGAGCGGCACCACGAGGGACATCGTGATCGCGCCGCGCCACCCCTACACGCAGGCCCTGCTCTCGGCCGTTCCTCATGCAACGCGCAGCACACGGGCGCGCATCCGCCTGAGCGGCGATCCGCCCTCGCCCATCGATCCGCCGAGCGGATGCGCCTTCCACCAACGCTGTCCCTATGCCGTCGCGATCTGTCGCACCGAACGTCCCGTCCTGGCGCCCGCCGCGACGGGCCACGCGGTTGCGTGCCATCTTGCCGCGACCAACTAAGATGCACGCGGACGAGGAGTTCTGCTGCAGCAAGGCCGCCATTCGCATCGATGTCGCGGAGCGCCAACTCACGCGGCTGGCCGCCCGCGAACCCGACATTCGCGCCTTCGCCTGCGTCGATCCGGCTGGGGCACGTTACGAACTGGCCGGACCGCCTGTCGGGCCTCTGTCCGGCGCGCTGGTCGGCATCAAGGACATCATCGCAACCGCCGACTTCCCGACGCGCTGCGGCGATGACCCCGCGACTGGAGAGCCAATCCCTCGCATCGACGCCTGGGTGGTTGCCCGGCTCAAATCGCTCGGCGCGACGATCCTCGGCAAGACCGCTTGCACGCGGTTCGGCGTCGGCATCCCCGGCCCGACGCGCAACCCGCACGATCCCAGCCGCACACCCGGCGGCTCGTCGAGCGGATCGGCCGCCGCGGTTGCCGCCGGGTTCTGCTCCTTCGCGATCGGCACGCAGACCGCCGGATCGACCATCAGGCCGGCGTCCTATTGCGGCGTCGTCGGGTTCAAGCCCAGCTTCGGCCTGCTGAGCACCGAGGGCATACGGCCGCTGTCGACCACGCTCGATCACGTCGGCATCTTCGCGACGTCCCCGCGCGACGCGTGGTATCTGACCAGCGCCCTCGTGCTCGACCGGCCACGGATCGCGCAAGCACGGAGGCCCGCCCGCATCCTGGTCCTGCAAACGCCGCCCGAGATCGCAGCGCTCGCCGAGTACCAGGAGCCCATGTCGCGGCTGTGCGAGGATCTGCGCGCCGACGGCGTGGACCTCGAAATGAGCGCGCTGCCGTTTCCGCCCGGCGACTTCGCCGGACTGCAGAAGGATCTCTGCTATTGGGAAGCCGCGCGCATCCTTCTCGGAACCCGCACCAGCGGCATCGCCGACGAATTGCGCGCGGCGTTCGAACCTTATCTCCGGTGCGACGTGTCGTTCCATGCGAGCGCCCAGCAGCGCCGCCTGCGGTATCAAGCCGAGTTCCAGTCGTTGGCCTCGCGCTTCGACGCCGTCCTGCTCCCGGCGGCGACCGGATCGGCTCCGCCCTTTGCCGATACGGGCGATGCGGTGATGAACCGGTTCTGGACTGCCTTGCATGTTCCGGTATTCGCGGTGCCTTTATGGACCGCTGAGTCAGGCATGCCGCTCGGCTTGCAAGTGATCGGCCGCCTTGGATCGGACGAAGAACTCGCGCAGACGGCGCAATGGCTCTTCGAACAGCAAAGCCAGGCGGAAGGGCGCACCAGGACTGGTTCAGCCTGAGCGCGTGTCTGTGAATGATGGCGAAACAGCCGCGATCGACCCCCAAGCGGTCATCCGGCAGGGCCGGCCGGGCGCCGCCAATGCGCCCACTCCGGTCATCCAGCTATCTTGGCCGTCGCCCCAGCAGCGGATATTCCGCTACGGGCGGAAGCAGTCGCCTCACCGGCGGGGGTGCTTCCATGATCGTGATGTCCGCGACACCTGTCGCGGCCAATCCGCATTATATCAATTTAGGGAGAAGGCACATGACAAGCACGGGTCCAGCGGCAACGGGCCCCGCCCAATCGGTCAGCCCTAGAGGCTGTTTCTTCGCCACCCAGGAGTTCCACTATCAGACGTTGCGGAATGCGGGATACATCGCGTCCGGCTGTGCCGAGCTGGGCGAAGTTCTGGAGACGGTGAAGGTCATCGTCGAAGGCGATGTACAGAGCTGGTACCACGGATGGGCGGCTACGGCCGATCGCGTGCTCGCGCTGGCCGAGCAGACGCAAGATCCCCTCAGCAAAGGCGGGGCCTACATGCGCGCCGCTACGTACCAGCGCACGGCCGAGTTTCTGCTGCCGCCAGACGATCCCAAGCGTCCGCCATCGTTCGAGAAGACAGGGAGCTATTTCTTCAAGGGCCTGGACACGCTCGGCGTCCGCTACGAGCGCATCACGGCACCCTACGGCGCGGGGAGCCTGCGGGCGTTGTACTTCCCGGGGCCGCAAGGCGCTGAGACGATGCCACTGCTCATGTTTGGCGGCGGCTTCGACTCGATTCTGGAAGAATACTATCCAAATTTCGCCGAGGCAGCGCTTAAGCGTGGCTACTCCGTACTGACTTACGAAGGACCAGGCCAGGGCCAGGGCCAGGCGCTGCGCAAGTACGGCCTTACGTACACACCGGAATGGGAGAAGCCGGTTAAGGCGGTGCTGGACGAATTTCTGCGTACTCACGCCAAGCCTCCGAAGATCGTACTCATCGGCATGAGCATGGGCGGCTATTTCGCGCCGCGCGCCGCCGCCTTCGAAGATCGCATCGACGGCGTAGTGGCGTACGACACCTGCTACGATTTCGGTGAGGTGGTGAGTCGACCCTTGACAGCAGCGAAAAATCCCGAAGCGCTGAAGATTGTTAGTGTTTCGTGGGGCCTCAAGAATGCGCTGTGGACGATGGGTACCAAGGACGTCGACGAAACCATTAAGGCATGCGCTGCCTACACTCTCGCGCCTGTCGCCGATCGCATCCGGCAAGACGTCTTGATCCTGGCAGGTACGGAGGATCATTTCATTCCGTTCCACCAGACCGCGGACTTCGAGAAAGCACTCGTCAACGCGCGCAGCGTGACCACACGGATTTTCGATCGGCCATCGGGTGGCGCCGGGCACTGCCAGATGGGCGCCTTGACGCTCTATCGCGCAGCCGTTTTCGATTGGCTCCTGGAGAAGTTCCCCGCAAGCCCGAGGGATTAATCAAGCAAGGGCGGATGGAGTGAAACGCAATCCGCCGCCTGTCGGTGGACAGAAAGGCGGCGGACTGCGGCCGCCCTTGTATGACCTCGGGGTCCGGTGGGGATAGATTCTACCTCGGCGGATCGTAGACAAGAAGAGTCCGAGAATTGCACTGGCCAGGTGGACGTCAGGCAGCAAGCAGATCGACGATGCGTTGGATTGCTGTGTCGGCGCGGTGATAGGCGGCTTCTAGCCTGCTGGCCGGCTGATGGCGGGCGGCGGGGCGGTGGTG
>DATEQV010000237.1:0-5759 GCA_035272265.1 Acidisphaera sp.
TGGCCTATGCGCTCCCCTACCGACGCTTCGCCGACACCCTCGCGAGTGCCAACGCACGGCTCGGGGCCGATGCGGATCGCTACTCCTTCACCGTAGTGGACTTCCACCACCTACTCCTTGCCGGTTTTAATCGGCGCACCAAAATTCATGAATAGCGCAACAAGCGCGGCGTTGGCTTGACGTCAGCCCTCTTTGGCGAGGAGCGTCTGCGCCACGTCAACGTGGCCGTGGCGGGAGGCTTGACTTAATGCGGTCGCGCCGCCGGATGTCTTGGCGTTGACCTCGGCCCCATTGGCGAGCAGCAACTGCACCACTTCAAGGTGGCCCTGAGTAGAGGCCGTAATCAGCGCGGTCACGTCTAACTGCTGCTTGGCATTGACGTCGGCCCCCACGGCGAGCAGTGACCGCACCACGTCGAGGTGGCCGTGTTTGGAGGCGAGAATCAGCGCGGTCGCGCGGTCGAGTGGAGGCTTGCCCTTGACCCTTTTATTTCGTTCATCGAGCGCCTCCTGCGTCCTCGCATTGACGTCGGCGCCCTTGTCGAGCAGAGCCAGCACCACTTCGAGGTGACCGTTCTCAGAGGCCGCAATCAGCGCGGTCCTGCCCATATACGGGGCATCGCAATCTGCCCCGTTATCGAGCAGAGCCTGCACCACGCTGGTTTTTCCGTTCTGCGACGCCAGAAACAGCGCGGTCCCGCCGCTTCTGTCCTTGGCGTTGACATCGGCGCCCTTGTCGAGCAGCCCCCGCACCACTTCGAGGTGACCGTTCTCAGAGGCCGCAATCAGCGCGGTCCTGTCCCAAAGTTGTCTGGCATTGACGTCCGCGCCCGCGGCGAGCAGAGCCCGCACCACGTCGAGGTGGCCGTGGTTGGAGGCGAGAATCAGCGCGGTCGCGTCCCCAGGTGTTCTGGCATCGACGTCGGCGCCCGCGGCGAGCAGTGCCCGCACCACGTCGAGATGGCCGTACTCGGAGGCGAGAATCAGCGCGGTCCGATCGTTTCCGTCCTTGGCGTTGACATCGGCGCCCTTGTCGAGCAGCCCCCGCACCACGTCGAGGTGGCCATTCTTGGAGGCACTTATCAGTGCGGTCCCGTCCCATTTGTGCTTGAAATTTACGTTAGCGCCGTTAGAGAGCAGCAACCATACCGCTTCAAGGTGGCCGTTTTCGGAGGCCGCTTGCAGTGGCGTGTAGTCGTCATACTTCGAACTCCTGCTGTCCTCTAAAAGGCCTATAGACTTCCACTTTGCATTAATGTCAGCCTTCTTGAGAAGCAACGCCTGCATTACAGCTAGATCGCCTCGGCTAGCTGCATCGATTAAGTCTAAAGCTTCGCGCGATTTTGTCTTTTCATCTTCTTTTTCCCTCTTTAGCCGCCTCCATGTACTTTCTCTAGACTGGCCTTCTAAGGCTAGCTGGACAAACCTATTGCTATCTACTTCGCGTGTTCCGTGAAGCTTGACGTAGCAATGTGGGCAGTGGTCCGAGCCGGGGGGAACGGGCAGTAAACACTTACCGCAAAGGGCGCTCGCCATACGAATTCTCCCTGGAGTTTGAGTCTTTTGAGTCTGTGGATGGCGGTCTGAATCCGCGCATAAACGGCGCGCGGTCAAAAACGGGCACGAAGTTGCCGTCGATTCCACCGCGGCAACAGATGCTGGCTGGTAGCCTCCTGCTCGCCGTGATATCATGCCTGACCGGCACTACCGGCTGGAGATCGCCTACGACGCCTTCTGCGAGCACCGCCCGCCGCCGAAGAAGCTGTTCCGCGCCAACCCGTGGCGCCGCGACACCACCTCGTGGTGCGACGCGCCGAGCAGCAGGACCGGCCGCCGCAAACCTCGCTGCCACCACTGCGAGACCGCCCGCGCCCACTACATCGCGGCCCGCGACAAAGCCGACTGGAAGGCCGAGGTCGCGCTCTACAAGCTCGCCCGCCGGGGTGCGGTCCGCCTGCTCGCCGAGCGGCGGCAATACCGCGACACCCGCCGGCAGTTCTGGGCCCGCCACCGCGAGCACGTCGCCCGCAACGGCCCCGAGCCGATGCCGCCGCAGTTCGAGCCCGAACTCTGGCCGATGATCGCCCATCGCGGCTCGCACGAATCCTGGCACCATCGCGACCGCCGCGAGGTCGAGCGCGACCTCGTGCGCGCCCACGCCCGCCATCTGCGCCGCGAGACCCAGCGCCGCTGCGACCGCCTGCGCGACCTCGCGGCCGCTTGCGACCGTAAAACCGCCCGCGAGGACGCTCAGCCTTTCGCCGACTCTGTCCCCGTCCCGGCCCCCGTCCCCCAACCTATCCCCGTCATGGCCGGCCTTGTGCCGGCCATCCACGACTTCCCTGAGGTTGCAGAAGAAAGCAAGTCGTGGATGACCGGGACAAGCCCGGTCATGACGGATGAAATGACCGGGACAAGCCACGTCCCCGGGCAGCCCGATGGACTGGCCCGGGGGCCGGCCACGACGACGGAGGCGAAACAACCCGCCGACGCGGAGCCCTCAGGCGGCGGCCCCTCAGGCGGCGGCCCCTCAGGCGGCGGCCTTGTCCCGCGCCGGGATCAGCGCCCGCAGCGCGTCCATCCCCTTCGCCCGGCACCAGGCGCCGAACGGCTGGCCGGGCACGCGGCCGGCGGCCCAGGCGGCCAGCAGCGGCTCCAGGCTGGCGGCGATGTCGGCCATCCGGACGCGCTCCAGGAGCTTCTCCGACAGCACGGTGCCCTCGAAGTCGCCGCCGACGAAGATCGCGTACTGGCCGGGAATGCGCCCGACCAGCCCGATGTCGCCGGCATAGGACCGCGCGCACCCGTTGGGGCAGCCGGTGATCCGCAGGCTGATCCGCTCGCCGGCCAGACCCAGCCGCCGCAGCACGTCCTCGATCCCGCCGACGATCTCGGGGCGGACGCGCTCGGCCTCGGTCAGCGCCAGCCCGCAGGTCGGCAGCGCCGGGCAGGCGAGCGCCCAGCGCGACAGCGGGGTCAGCTCCTCGGCCAAGGTGACGCCGTGTCCGCGCAACAGCGCAACGATCCCCGCGAAGTCCTCGGCGCGGGCATTGGTCAGCAGGACGTCCTGCTGCGGGGTCATGACCGGATCGAGTCCGAAACGCTCCACGGCCTCGCGCAGCGCGGTCCGCAGCCCGACGCCCTCGGTATCCGCGATGCGGCCGGAGGGGACGGGCACGCCGAGCCAGAACCGCCCGTCGCCCTGCCCGTGCCAGCCGAGCAGCTCCGGGACCCGGAACGGTTTCATCGGCAAGGGCTCGAACAGGTTCAGGCCGTAGCGCTCGATCAGCGTCTCGCGCACCCAGTCGACGCCGCGGTCCTCGACGACGTATTTCAGCCGCGCCCGCTTGCGGTCGGACCGGTCGCCGTGGTCGCGGAACAGCGCGATCACCGCGTGCACGGCAGCCAGCAGGTCGTCCGGCCCGACCGATCCGACGATGCTGCCGAGGCGGGGGAACGTGTCGGCCCGGTTGTGCGTCATCCCGAGCCCGCCGCCCGCGGCGATGTTGTAGCCGCGCAGCCGGTCGCCATCGAAAATGGCGACCAGGCCGAGGTCGTTGGTCAGCACGTCGACCGTGTTGTCCTCGGGAATGCCGAGCGCGATCTTGAACTTCCGCGGCAGGTAGGTCGCGCCGTACAGCGGCTCGCTGTCCCCCTCTCCGCTCTTTTCCTCGTCGAGGAAGATCTCGTGATAGGCGCGGCTCTGCGGGACCAGCGCCGCGGACAGCATGTTGGCGTCCGCTTCGAGCCTTGCGTGCACCGCATCGCGGATCGGCGCGGGCGAGGTCATGACGTTGCGGGCGACGTCGCCGCAGGCGGCCATCGTGGTGAGCAGCGTGTCGTTGATCGCGGCGATGGCGGGCTTGAGGTCGCCCTTGGTCACGCCATGAAACTGGATGCCCTGGCGGGTGGTGATGCGCAGCGTGCCGTTGGCGCGGTCGTTGGCCAGCTCGTCGAGCGCCAGATACTGCGCCGCCGTCAGCCGTCCGCCCGGCATGCGGACGCGCACCATGAAGGAATATTCCTTCTCCAGCCCGCGCTGCTTGCGGGCGGTGGCGGTGTCGCGGTCGAACTGCTCGTAGCTGCCGTGGAATTTCAGCAGGTTGTAGCCGTCCTCGGTCACCTGCGTGCCGCCGGCCGCGAGCTCCTCGGCCAGATTGCCGCGGAGGTAGTCGCTGGCGGCTTTCAGCCGCTCCACCCCGGATGGTTCGCCGCGGGCCATGAGTGTCTCCGCAATAACTGCCGTATCGCAGAGTTAAACTTTCAAAGCACGTTGGCAAGACGTGCTTTCTGCTCATGGCCGGTCTGTGGCCGGGTGATGGGCGATCACACCCCAGTTGGTCTCGTCATGGTCCGCCCCCGGGCCTGCCCTTCGGGCAGCCCGCGGACAGGCTCCGGCGGACCATCCACGCCTGTTACCGACCGCGTGAAAGAAAGGCATGGATGGTCCGCCTCCGCGGACCATGACGGTGGAACGAAATGCGGAGACCCCACTCCAACACCGGCCTAAATAGAGAACGTCAGCGGCTCGTCCTGCGGCTTGGCCATGCCGCTCTCCTCGGCCCGCCGCAGCAGGTCCGCGAGCGTGGTGGCGACCAGGCGCTCACGCACCAACTCATTGAGTTCGTTCCAGAAAGGCCCGACGACGACGTCCTGCAACGGTCCCCGCGCCGGCTCCTCGCCGGGGTCATCGGAGGCGACCGCGTCGACGATCTCGGCCAAGGTCAGCCGGCCGCGGGGCTTGCCGAGCCGGTACCCCCCGCGGGGGCCGCGCGTGCTCTCGAGCAACCCGGCCCGCCCGAGCGCCTGCAGCAGCGGCTCGATCCCGCGCCGGGCGAGCCCGGTGCGCTCGGCGACCTCGGCGGTGCTGACCGTGTTGGTCCGGCCGGCGTGGAAGGCGACGTCCAGCATGATCGCCACGGCGTTCATCGCGCGCTCGCGCCGGATCAGCATAACGACCTCCCACTGCTTATCTACGATCGCGATGTGTGATATAGCGCGGGAAATGTCCCCCGCCCACCCCGTTGCCCACCCCGGCCCGCGCCGCGCCGGCCCTGCCCCGTCCCTTGGCAAGCCGACCTGCGCCGGCCCGCGCGGCCACATCTATCCGACGATCCTGTCCACGATCGGCGGCACCCCGCTGGTCCGCGCGCCCCGGCTGACCGCCGCCCAGGGCCTGCGCGCGCAACTCCTTCTAAAGCTGGAGTTCTTCAACCCGCTCGGCTCGGTGAAGGACCGCATCGGCCTGGCGATGGTCGAGGCCGCCGAGATGTCGGGCGAGATCGAGCCTGGCCGCTCCGTCCTCGTCGAGCCCACGTCCGGCAACACCGGCATCGCGCTGGCCTTCGTCGCCGCCGCCAAGGGCTACCGGCTGATCGTCACCATGCCCGAAGGCGCGTCGGTCGAGCGGCGGCGGATGATGCGGCTGCTCGGCGCCGAGCTGGAGCTGACCCCGTCGGCGGAGGGCATGCGCGGCGCGATCGCGCGGGCCGCCGAGATCGTCGCGGCCACCCCGCACGCCTGGATGCCGCGCCAGTTCGACAATCCCGCCAACCCCGACATCCACGCCGCCACCACCGCCGAGGAGATCTGGACCGACACCGCCGGGCAGGTGGACATCCTGGTGAGCGGCGTTGGCACCGGCGGCACAATCACGGGCGTCAGCGAGGTCATCAAGGCGCGCAAGCCATCGTTCCAGGCCATTGCCGTGGAACCCACGGCCAGTGCCGTCCTGACACAACGCCGCGCGGGTCAGGAGTT
>DATEQV010000238.1:0-8364 GCA_035272265.1 Acidisphaera sp.
GAGCGCAGCACGGCGGCGCTGCCGCGCGGGCCGCGCCGCGCCGCCGGGGCGGCCGCCGGTTTGGCGTCGTCGAGCCGCTCGGCATCGGGACCCGGGCCAAGCGCGACGCCCAGCGCCTCGACGTGCGCGGCCTCACCGTCATGGTCCGGCCCGGCCGGCCCAGGACGAGTGACGATATTCAAGCAGCCTCGGCCTTCAGCATGTATCCGGCATTGCGGACGGTGTGGATCAGTTGCGACGGAAACGGCTTGTCCACCTTCTGCCGCAGCCGCGACACATGCACGTCGATGACGTTGGTCTGCGGGTCGAAGTGGTAGTCCCACACGCCTTCGAGCAGCATGGTCCGAGTCACCACCTGCCCGGCGTGGCGCATCAGGTATTCGAGCAGCCGGAACTCGCGCGGCTGCAGGTCGATCTTCTGCCCCGCGCGCTTGACCTGCCGGCTCAGCAAATCGAGTTCCAGGTCACCCACCTGCAGGCGGGTGATCGGCCCGTCGCCCTTGCCGCGCCGCGCCAGCGCCTCGACGCGCGCCAACAGCTCGCTGAACGCGAACGGCTTGGTCAGGTAGTCGTCGCCGCCCGCGCGCAGTCCCTTCACGCGGTCGTCCACCTCGGCCAGCGCCGAGAGGAACAGGACCGGCACCGCGTTCTTCTGCGCCCGCAACGTCTCCAGCAGCCGCAGACCGTCGACGCCGCCCGGCAGCATGCGGTCCAGGATCACCGCATCGAAGCTCTCGCTCGCCGCCATGAACAGCCCGTCGCGGCCGTTGCCGGCATGCTCCACCACGTGGCCGGCTTCGCGCAAGCCGCGCACCACGAAGCCGGCCACGTCCTTGTCATCCTCGACGACCAGGATTCGCATCTTCTTCCCGCCTCTCCCCAGCCCTAACCGTTGTCCGACGCCGGGCGGCGTCCGACGGTCACGGAGATCTCCGTCTCGTGCCCCGACCGCTGCACCGTCAGGCGCACGTCGTTGCCGGGCGGCGTCGCCGCCACCGCGCGGATCAGGCCGCGCGCGCTGTCGGTCCGCTCGCCGTTGATCGCCGTGACCACATCGCCCGCGCGCAGCCCGGCCTTCGCCGCGGGCCCCGACTTGTCGACGGCGGCGATGGCCACGCCATGCGTGCCGCTCGCCGATTCCGAAACCGACACGCCGAGCCAGCCGCGGTCGATATGCCCCTTGTTCTGAAGCTGCGCGACGATGGGCGAGACGATCTCGCTCGGGATCGCGAAGCCGATGCCGACCGATCCGCCGGTGGGCGAGACGATCGCCGTGTTCACCCCGATCACCTCGCCGGCGAGGTTGAACGTCGGGCCGCCCGAGTTGCCCGGATTGATCGGCGCGTCGAGCTGCAGGAAGTCGTCGAACGGCCCGCTGCCGATGTCGCGCCCACGCGCGGAGACGATACCGACGGTCACCGAGCCGCCGAGCCCGAACGGGTTGCCCGCGGCCATGATCCAGTCGCCCACCTGCACCTGCCGGCTGTCGCCCCAGGCGACGGCGGGCAGCGGATGCGTGGCTTCCACCTTGATCAGTGCCACGTCGGTCAGATCGTCCGAGCCGATCACCTTGGCCGGCAGCTCGGTGCCGTCGGTCAGCGAGACGACGATCTTCGCCGCATGGCCGACGACGTGGTTGTTGGTCACGATCAGGCCGGACGAATCGATGATGAAGCCTGATCCGGCGCCCAGGATCTGTTCGCGCCGGTTGCGGAAGCGATCGCGGAACTGCCGCTCGAACGGCGTGCCCTTCAGCTCGGGCGGCAGCTCGGACAGCACGTCGGAGCCCTCGACGACCTCGGTCACCGCGATGTTCACCACCGACGGCAGCACCTGCTTGACCAGCGGCGCGAAGCTGTCCGGCGCGACGCGCGCGTGCGCCGTCTCAAGCTGCGTGGCGGCGCACGCGGTGAGGCTGAGGGCGAGCAGGACGGCGCCGACTGAACGACGGATGGCGGCGGCGGTCATCGATTCTCCCGAACGAACGAATCCACTGAATGAAGCACATGGCTTGCGGGCGAGGTGGCAGCAAGATTACGGCGCGGCCACGGACCTATCGCGGCGGGCGCGCCGGATGTTGCGCATGTTCCGGATTCTCCGGCCAGTCGTGCTTCGGATATCGCCCGCGCGCCTCGCGCCGCGCGTCGGCCCAGGCGCCGCGCCAGAAGCCGGGAAGGTCGGCCGTCACCGCGATCGGCCGCCCGGCAGGCGACAGCAGCGACAGGCGCAGCGGGATCCGCCCGCCCGCCAGCAGCGGCGTCCGGTCAAGTCCGTAGAAGGCCTGCGCGCGCGCCGACGCGACCGGCACCGGCTGCGTGTAGTCCACCGGGGCGCGCCCGTGCGGCAGAGCCAGGGCGACCGGCAGCTCCCGCTCCAGCCTCGCCGCCTGCTCATGCGTCAACTGCGCCCGCAGCATGGCCGCGACATCGAGCGCGGCGGCATCGGCCAGCCGGCCGACGCCATGCAGCCACGGCGTGAGCCAAACGGGGGCCCCGGCGGTCAGCGCGGCATCGGAAAGGTCCGGCCACGCCTCGGGTTCCAGTCCCCGCATCAGCGCGACACGGGCCTGGAACTGACGGGTGGCGTCCGTCCAGTTCAGCGTGCGCAATCCGTCGCGAGCGATGGCGGACGTCAGCGCCGCAGCGGCTTCGTCGGCTGACGCGGGTTCGGTGCGGTCGCGCAGCACCAGCGCGCCGAGCCGCCGGCGGCGGCGCGACAGCACGCTGCCGTTCGCGGGGTCGACGCCGCACTCCACCGTCTCCATCACCCGGCGCGAAACGGCTTGCGGCAGGGCGTCCGGATCGAGGGGTGCCGCCAGCGTGATCTGCGGCGCGGCACGGGCCTCCAGCGCGGCGACCGCAAGCAGCTTCGCCCCGGAGAGGAGATCGGTGCGCGGCAGCTTCGCCCCGCCGCCGCCGGAGAGGCGGAACGACCCCGGCTCGCCACGCAACTGCGCGATGCGGTCCGGATAGGCGGCGGCGACCAGCGGTCCGGGCTCGCCCGCCGCGCGGGTGCCGGCGGCCAGCCCAAGCCGGCGGCGATATTGCTGCGCGGCTTGGCGCACGCGCGCCAGCACGCCGCGATTGGCATTCGGATCGCCGTGCGCCAGCGCGTCGAGCCTAAGCGCGATATCGGCCGGCGGGCGTTCCGGCCCGCGTCCCCGCAGCGGATCGCGCTCCTCCAGCAGCGCGGCGATGTCGCACGCGAGCGCCGCCGCTTGCGGCGTCTCGGCCGCTAGCATCATCGCCGCGAGCCGCGGATGCGCGCCGATCCGCGCCATCCGCCGACCCGCCTCGGTGATCCGCCCGTCCGCGTCCAGCGCCCCCAGATCGGCCAACAGTGACGCAGCCGAGGCGAGCGCGCCGGCCGGCGGCGGATCGAGGAACGGCAGGTCGCCCGGAGCCGCGCCCCAGGCCGCGCAGTCCAGCAGCAGCGACGACAACTCGGCCTCGAGGATTTCCGGCCGGTCATGCGCGGGCAGGCCACGATGAAGCGCCTCGGTCCACAGCCGGATCGCCACCCCGGGCCCTTCCCGACCCGCGCGGCCCGCGCGCTGCTCGGCGGCGGCGCGGCTGATGCGCAGCGTCGCCAGCCGCGTCAGCCCGCTCGACGGGTCGAGCCTCGGCGCGCGCCGGAATCCGCCGTCGACGACCACGCGGACGTCCGGCACGGTCAAGGAGGTCTCGGCGATCGAGGTCGCCAGCACCACCCGCCTTGTCTCCGCCGGACGCAGCGCGCGGTCCTGGTCGGCGGGCGGCAGGTCGCCGTGCAGCGGCAGCACCAGCGCGCCGCAGCCTTCGAGGAGCGCCGCGGTGCGGCGGATTTCGGCCATGCCGGGCAAGAAGCACAGCAAGTCGCCGTCCTCCTCGGCCAGCGCGGCGCGGATCGCGCGGGCCATCGCCTCGGGCAGGTCGCGCTTGTGGCTGAGTTCGCGCGCGGCATGGCGGATGCGGACAGGGTGCGCGACGCCCGCGCTCTCGATGAGCGTCGCGTCCATCAGCGGGCACAGGCGGGCCGCATCGGCGGTGGCCGACATCGCCAGCAGCCGCAGCTCGGGCCGTAGTTCGCGCTGCAGGTCGAGGCAGAAGGCCATCGCGAGGTCGCTGTCCAGCGCCCGTTCGTGCACCTCGTCGAAGATCACGCACGCCACGCCGTCCAGCCCGGGATCGGACTGCAGCCGGCGCACCAGCAGGCCCTCGGTGACGACCTCGACGCGTGTGTCGGCGGACGCCGCGCTGTCCAGCCGCGTGCGGTAGCCGACCGTTCGGCCGACCGCCTCGCCGAGCAGGCTCGCCATGCGCGAAGCCGCCGCCCGCGTAGCCAGCCGGCGCGGCTCCAGCATGAGGATCCGCCCATCCCCGCGCCACGGCGCCGGCAGCAACGCCAGCGGCGCCAGCGTGGTCTTGCCTGCGCCAGGGGGTGCGACCAGCACCGCGTTGCCGCCGGCATCGAGCCGCGCGCGCACCGCCGGCAGCACGCCGGCGACCGGCAGAGCGGGATCGTTCATGGGCTCGGGGGTCATGCGAGCCTCGGTTCTCGCACGGTTCGTGCTGCCGCGCAGGCCGGCGCGGGAGCGGCCGCCCTGCATCGTGCCGCTTCAGCCGATCATCCGTGTCGCCTAGACGGTCCGAACATCAGCCCCAAGGCGACCCCATGCGCGCGCACTTCGTCCTCGCCCATCCCGAGCCGCAGTCCTTCAACGCCCATCTCGTCCGTTCGGGATCGTCCGCGCTCCGGGACGCAGGCTGGAGCGTGTCCGTGTCCGACCTCTACGCGATGGGATTCGATCCGTGCGAGCGCCCCGAGCACTTCGCACACCGGCAGAACCCGGCCCGCCTCGACGTGCAGGCGGAGCAGCGCCATGCGACCGACACCGGCACCTTGCCCCGGGTCGTGACCGACGAACTCGCCCTGCTCGACGAGGCGGACCTGCTGGTCCTGCAATACCCGATGTGGTGGCACCTGCCGCCGGCGATGCTGAAAGGCTGGTTCGACCGGGTGCTGGCCTACGGCGCCGCCTATACGAGCAGCATGCGGTTCGAGGACGGCCGCTTCGTCGGCAAGCGGGCCATGCTGTCGGTGACCGTCGGCACCAGCCCCGCGACCTACGCGCATGACGGCCGCAGCGGCGACATCGACCTGATGCTGTGGCCGGTGAACTTCACGCTCGCCTATGTCGGCTACACGGTGGTCGCGCCCTTCGTGTCGTATGGCGTCGAAGCCGGGCTGCGCTACACGCGCGGCTACGAGCGATCACCGACGAGTTTCGCACCGTCCTGCCCGGGATCGACACGCGCGCGACCATTCCGTTCAACCGCAAGGCCGAATGGGGCGAGGACGGCCGCATCGTGCCGGGCGCGCCGGTCTACTCGCCGTTCATCCGCCGCAAGCAGCACCTCGATCTGGAGTGACCGGATAACGACCGACGCCGCGTCAGCCGGCGAACAGCATGCGTATCGAAATGAATATCGCGGCCCCGGCCGCCAGCAACGGGATCGGGCTGATCCGAGTCGTCATCAGCACCCCGGTCGAGACAAACGCGATGCTGCGTGCGAGCCAGCCGCCGTCGAGCGAGCGCAGCAGCACGAACACCGCCGCGAGGATCATCCCTGCGGCCACTGGGCGCAGCCCACCCTCGATCGCCCCCAGCCACTGCGCGCCGCGGTAGCGCTTCCACAGATGCGCGACCCCGTAGATGAGGAAGGCCGTCGGACCGAAGATGGCCACCGTGGCGACGACGGCGCCTGCGATCCCGGCCACCTGCCATCCGATCAGCGTCACCAGCAACGTGCCCGGCCCGGGTGCCAGGCGGGAGATCGCGAAGTCGCTCACGAACGCCGCCTCGGTCATCCAATGATGCACGTCGACGACCTGGCGCTGGATGTCGGCGATCACCGCCTGTCCGCCGCCGATCGTGACCAGCGAGAGCGGCGCGAACACGGCGACCAACGCCAGCAGCTTGCCGCTCATGCCGGCCTCCGCCGCCGCAGATGCGCGAATTCGGCGGCGACGCTGATCGGTCCGGCCGCCAGCACGACCCAGGGCAGCGGCCAGTGCAGCAGGCCGATCGTCGCGAACGTAACCAACAGCACTACCCACGGTATGATCCGGCGGGGCACCCGTCGGGCCGTGGTGATGCCCAGGGACAGCGACAGGCCGATCGCCGCGGCGGCCGCGCCATCGAGCGCCAGCCGGGTGATCGGGTACCGCGCCAGGAAGGAGAACAGCATCCCCAGCAGCACGATGACGAACGCGGGCGGCACCACGATGCCCGTGAACCCGGCCAACGCGCCCACGGGACCGCGCAGCCGGTAGCCGATCCAGATCGCCAGGTTCGTCACGTTGACGCCGGGCAGCGCCTGCGACACGGCCAAGCCGTTGAGGAACTCCTCCTCCGACAGCCACTGCCGGTCCTGCACGAACTCGCGCAGGAACCAGCCGCTGAGGCCGCCGCCGAAGCTGGTCAGCCCGATGCGGCTGAAGACGAGGAACAGCCGCCAGTGCGACGGCACCGGTTTCGAGCCACGCGGTTCGCCCTGCACGTCGTTCACCTCGCACACGATCTTGACATCAGGGTGAGAGCGGTGGCCTGCCGGGTGAAGCGCAGTTCCGGCACACGGCATGCGCAGAGTTTGCACGCCAACGCTACTTGCCGACGTCGCGAGCCGGCATCGTGCCGGCGAGCGTCCGAGGCAGGACACTGGACGGCCCAGGCCATGACGGTGGTAGAACGTCCCGAAGACAGCCGGGCCGCTTCGGCCCGGCACGTGCGGGGATGATGGCGCGCCAATCGATCATGCTACGGCTGGTGTTCGCGGCGCTGCTCGCGTTGCTCCTCGCCTCGCCGGCGGCGGCACGCAACCGCATCGCGCTGGTCATCGGCAACGCGGCCTATCAGCACGCGCCTCGGCTGGCGAACCCGGGCAACGACGCGAGGCTGATGGCGACGACGCTGGCGAGCCTCGGCTCCAAGCTGGTGGGCGGCGGCGCGCAGATCGACCTCGACAAGGCCGCCTTCGACCGCGTGGTCCGGCAGTTCGGACGCGAGGCCGCGGGTGCGGAGGTCGTGCTGTTCTACTACTCCGGCCACGGCTTGCAGGTCGACGGCACCAACTGGCTGGTACCGGTGGACGCCGATCCGGTGGAGCGGAAGGACCTCGATTTCAGCCTGGTCAGCGCCAGCGTGGTGCTGGATCAGATGAACGACCCGGTGAGCCGGCTCAACGTGATGATCCTGGACGCGTGCCGCACCAACCCGTTCGGCGGCCGCGGACTGCGCGGAGCGTCGCGCGGGCTCGCCGCCATGGACGCGCCCGTCGGGACCGTCATCGCCTACGCGACCCAGCCCGGCGCCGCCGCCGCCGACGGGGACGGGCCGGACAGTCCCTACACGACGGCGCTGGCGGGCGCGTTGAAGCAGCCGGGGATGGACATCTTCCACCTGTTCAACGCGGTCGGGCTGGAAGTGATGCGGGTGACCGGCAACAACCAGCAGCCGTGGGAATCCCGGTCGCCGATCGCCGGCAACTTCGTGTTCGGGAGCGTCAATGAGTCAGGCGCGAGCGCGCCGACTCAAGCCGCACCCGCCACGGTCGCTGTGCCGCAGCACGGATCGACGCAAGGTACTGCTCTCGACGGGGCGCAGGCGGCCCGCCGTGGCAAAGAAGCCTTCGACCGAGGCGATTACGCCGAGGCCGCCCGTCTCTATCGGCTGGCGGCCGATCAGGGCAACGCCCAAGGCCAAAGCGGTCTCGGGTGGTTCTACGAGCACGGCCGGGGTGGGGCCGCGAAGGATGACCACGAGGCCGCCCGCCTCTACCGACTCGCGGCCGATCAAGGCGACGCGCAAGGGCAAAATAGCCTAGCAGCCTGTCGGAGTTAAGCACAAACCACGAACAAATCGGAGATTTCTTTCGATACTTCGCGGTTCTGCACAACAAGAGAATCCGCCGATGGCCGTTGGCGACATATTCATCCGCAAAACTGCTAACTCCGACAGGCTGCTAGGCAGCTTCTACGAGGACGGCCGGGGCGGACTGCCGAAAGACGACCACGAGGCCGCCCGTCTCCATCGCCTAGCAGCCGATCAAGGCAACGCCCAAGGGCAAAACGATCTTGGCGCCTTCTATGCGGACGGCCGGGGCGGGCTGCCGAAAGACGACCGTGAGGCCGTCCGCCTTTTCAGACTGGCGGCCGACCAAGGCAACGCCGACGGCCAGTACGATCTTGGCGTCTTCTACCAGGATGGCCGCGGCGGGCTGCCGAAAGACGACCGCGAGGCCGCCCGCCTTTACCGACTGGCGGCCGATCAAGGCAACGCCCTAGCAGCCTGTCGGAGTTAAGCACAAACCACGAACAAATCGG
>DATEQV010000239.1:0-8699 GCA_035272265.1 Acidisphaera sp.
GCATGCACATTCCGCGGCGCATCGACGGTACGCACGGGCTTGCGGATGTCCGCCGGACTCGCGGAACCGGGTAGATGCGCTTGTCCCTCTACACGACGATTGGCATCGCCGCTTTCAGCAGTGTCATGGTGGGGGTGGCGCTTGTCGCCGTGCTTACCTTCCTCAAGGCAAACGGCAACCTGGCCGAGATGATCCTCAGTCGCCAGGCGTTCATCGCCGGCACGGTGCAGGCGCAACTGGAGACGGGCCTCGATCTCGGGATCGGAATCGATGCCGAGGCCAATGACACCCAGGTCATCGCTGCCGCCGCGGCGGCCGACCCGCAGATCCGTCTGATCGAGGCGTTCGATGTCCGTGGCCGGGTGTTGGCCGCGACCGGGTCCTTGGACCGGCACGACAGTGTGCCGGAGGCATGGCTGCAGGCCATCCGCGCACCGCAGCCTGGCCATGCCTGGTGCAGCGAGACGTCAACGACCTTGGTCGTATGCCTCCCGCTGACCAATGACTTCGGCAAGACGGTCGGCGGCTTGGCAGTCAGCTTCTCCCGCGCCTTGTTCTCCGCCGAATCGCACGCGATGTTGAGGGCCATCATCATCGGCTGCGCCAAGGTGCTGGCGTTCGCGCTGGTGGTCGCCATGGCGGCGGTACTGGTGATGTTCCGGCGCACCGGCCGCAGCTTCCGCCATGCCGCTCAAGCGCTTGACGGAGTGGGCCCGGACGGGCCGCTACCGCCCTTCACGCCCGATCCGCTGGCCGAGGTGGATGTGGCAACCGATCATTTCCGGCATCGGGTGGCGCGGGGATGGCAAGAGCTCGAGGATGCCGGGCAGCACCTCGACGCGATCGGCAGGTGAGGCGCACGATGCCGGCACCTGGACCATTCGCGATCGGTCGAATCGCCCGCGACCCGGTCATCCGCTTGTTCACCCTCACCACGCTGTTGCTGGTGATCACGATGGGGTTTGCCGGCTTCTACGCCCTCGGCGTCAGCCAGCGCTATCTGTTGCCCG
This sequence comes from Acidisphaera sp., assembly GCA_035272265.1. Taxonomy (GTDB): domain Bacteria; phylum Pseudomonadota; class Alphaproteobacteria; order Acetobacterales; family Acetobacteraceae; genus Acidisphaera. The sequence goes on from DATEQV010000239.1 coordinate 1,011, forward strand.
CACTCGACCGCAAGGCTCACGCCGTCGGCGAGGTGGTGGCCCACAGGGTGGCGATGGCGGTGGGCTATGGCATTCTGTTCGAGCGTCTCGTCGGTATGGACGACTACCTGGCCTCGATCATCAGCGCGCAGCCCGAGATCGCGTATCTGGGCATCACTGATCAGCGTGGCCACCTCCTCTACCGCGCCGGCCTCGGCGAGCCGGCGACGGGCACCACCGCGAAGCCGGTTGCCGTCAAGGACGGTCTGCTGATGTGGCTCAGCGGCGCCAGTCTCGACTTCGTCGGTCGGCCGCCGCTGCAGGCGGAGCCGCAGGGTAGCTACTACGATACGGCAATCCTACTGCGCGACGGCGACCGGCGTGACAGCGACCGGCTCGACGGCATCCTGCATGTCGGCGTCTCAGCGGGCTTCTACCGCAGTCAGATCGCCGAACAGATGGAAGACATCGGGGTGGTGCTGCTCGCTGCGCTGCTGATTGCGTTCGAGGTGCTGCTGGCGGTGGTCACCATGCGCGTCACCAGCCCGCTGGCAACGCTGAAATCCAGCATGCGGGCAGTCGCCGACGGGCTGCTCGTGCGGCCGCCGGCGAGCACCAGCACCCGCGAAATCGCTCACCTGGCGGATCGCGTCAGCGCCCTCGTCGATGACCTGCGCGCCGCATTCGAGCGGCTGACGGCACGGCTCGAACACGTGAGGGCCGGGCGGCCCGAGCGCGACGTGCAGACAGCACTGACACGGGTGGCGGAGGCGGTGCGGGCGGTCATCCGGCCGCCGGCCGACGGCGACGTCCAGCCCAATGTCGACGCGGCCTTCACGGCTGCCCGCGTCTGCGCCTTCTTATTCGTCTCCGCCGAGGAAATGGCGCGTCCGTTCCTGCCGGTCTACATCCGGGGCGTTGCCGAGCGAACCGGCCTCGGCAGCGACGATCTCGTAGTCGGCCTGCCGATGTCGCTGTTCATGCTGGTGGCAGCGGTGTCGATGGCCTCGCTCGTCGGCTGGTCGGAGCGCCTCGGCCGCCGGCGCAGCTTCGTGATCGGCGCCCTGCTGTCGTCTGTCGGCCTGCTCGGCACCGCGTTCGCGTTCGGCTACTGGGATCTGCTGGCCTGGCGGGCGCTGTCGGCGTTCGGCTACGCGACCGCGTTCGTCGCCTGCCAGGGCCAGGTGCTTGACGTCGCCGGCCCGACCCGCCGGGCACGCGGCGTGGCAGTGTTCGTAGGCGGCATCACCGCGGCCGACATCTGCGGTCCGGCCATCGGCGGCATTCTTGCTGGCGAGGCCGGCTTCTCGAGCACCCTGGCCGCAGGGGCGGTGCTTGCCATGGCCGCCGGCGTTGCCGGCCTGCGCGCGCTGAGTGGCGTGCCCGGTGGCGGCGTCCCACCCGCGGTCGCGAAAGGATTTCGGTTCGCCGACAGTGTGGCGCTGCTGCGCAATCGCCGTTTCTCCATGCTGCTCGTGCTGGCGGCCATGCCGGCCAAGCTGCTGCTCACCGGAGTGCTGTTCTTCCTGGTGCCGCTGATCGCCTCCGAGTTCGGCGCCAGCCAGGCCGCGATCGGCCGGCTGGTCATGATGTACGGCATCGCCAGCTTTGTGCTGTCCTCGCCGTTCGCCCGACTGGCCGATCGCTGGAAGCTGCATGGAGTGATGGTCGGAGCGGGCGGCATGCTCGCCGGCGTCGGGATGCTGCCTATGCTTTTCGAGCCGGGGCTGCCCAAGGTCGCGATAGCGGTGCTGGCACTCGGCGTCGGCCAGGCGATGAGCATCTCCCCGCAGCTGGCCCTCGCCCTGCGCGTGTGCGAACCGCAGGTGATCCGGTTTGGCCATGCGCCCGTCCTTGGCCTGTACAGGTTGGTCGAGCGGCTCGGCGGCGCCTTGGGCCCCTTCGTGGCCGGCGGACTGGTCGGTCTGTTCGGCTACGCCAACACGATGGCCGTCCTCGGGGCCGGCGCGGCAATGGCGGCGGTACTGTTCAGCATCGCCTTCCTGCTCATAGGCGTGGTCGATCACCCGGACGACCGGGTCGACGATGCCGATCCGCTCGACATGGTGGACGCGCCCCTGCTGGCCGGCACCGCGAAGACCGCGGCATGAGTGGCGCGCTGGGACGCCGGCTTGCGGGGAAGCTGCTGCTCTCGGGTGGCCTCGCCCTGCTGGCGCCGCCGTTCCGTGCGGGCGCGTTCGCGGCTGACGCCGACAAGGGCGCGCCGGCCGTGCACGCCCCCTTTCGCATCCTGATGATTCTGTTCCGGGGTGAAACCGAGGTCGAGAAGGGCTTTCGCGACTACCTGCGTGATCATCACGTACCGGTGGACATCACCGTGCGTAACCTCCACGAAGACCTGTCCGGGCTCCCCGCGGTGATCGCCGAGGCCAAAGCGGATCGCCCTGACTTGGTTTACACGTGGGGCACCGGCATCACCCTTGGCGTGCTCGGCGAGTACGATCGGGTCGACCCGAAGGTCAACATCACCGATTTGCCGGTGCTGTTCACCATGGTCACGTCGCCCACCGGCTCGCGGCTGATCCCTAGTCCTGGCGACTCAAGCCGCAACTTTACCGGCGTGTCCCACGTCGCCCCGCTGCAAACGCAGCTCCGGGCGATGCAGGCGTACCGCCACATCACCCGGCTCGCGGTCATCTACAACCCAACGGAACCGAACTCGGCCCTGGCCGTTCGCGACCTGCTGCGGTTGTGCGAGAGCGAGGACATTGCGCTGATCGCCGAGCCGGTGCCGCTCGACTCCGCCGGTCGTCCGCGCGCCGATACCTTGCCGGCCCTGGTCGACAAGGTCGCCATCCGGGAGCCGCAGTTCCTCTATATCGGTCCCGATACTTTCATCGGCGACAACCGCGACGTGATTACCGCCGAGGCGATCCGGGACAACCTGCCGGTCTTCACGGGCACCGAGCTGGAGATCCGTACCTCCAACGCCATGGCCGGCCTAGTGACAAGCTATTATGATGCAGGAATTTTCGCCGCCTACAAGGCGGAGCAGATCCTGGTCGACCACACGCCCCCGGGAGAGATTCCGATCGAGACCCTGCGTCGTTTTAAGTACATCATAAAGATGGGCGTTGCCCGCCAGCTTGGCCTCTATCCGCCGATAGGGCTGATCGGCTATGCGGAGATCATTCCGTGACCGTCGTCGCCGCGGCCCCGGGCCCGCTCCGTAGCTGGTGGCAACCGGTCGGCGAAAGCCGCCTGGTCGGGCGGGTGCTCACGCAGCCCGATCTCAGCGCGGTCATCGCCCTGCACCGGAGGGTGCTGGCCGACCTGCCGCCGGGGCTGCTCAACCGTGAGACCGATGCGTTCTTTGCCGACCACCTCGCCGCAGCGGGCCGCGTCCTCGGCCTTCAGGCGGCCGACGAGTCTCTGGTCGCCTACGCCGTGCTCGGGCTGCCAGCGGCGGGGAGCGCCTACAATTTTGGCCGCGATCTTGGCGTACCCGCTGGCGAGCTCGGCCTGGTCGCGCATATCGATGGGGCAGCAGTTGCCGGGCCCTGGCGCGGGCTGGGCCTGCACCGGGTCCTGGTGCAGCGGCGGATCGACATTGCCGTGGCGGCGGGCCGGCGACACATCACCACCACGATCGCTCCGACCAACGTGCCGAGCCTGCGCACTTGCCTGTCGCTTGGTCTGCGGGCGCGGGCGTTACGGCCGATGTTCGACGCCGGCCATCTGCGGCTGTTGCTGTGGCATGACCTTGCCGGCGACCCGCCGCTCGACCTGGCCCGCGCCATTGCCGTCCCGTTCGCCGATACCGGCGCACTGGCTGCGCGGCTCGCTGCCGGCGCGCAAGGCTTCGCGTGGCGGCAGGAAGCCGACGGTCCGGCCCTGTTGCTGGCGCCTCCCGCCGGGGAGTCGCTGCCATGACGCTGCGCACCCGGCTGACGCTGATGGTGTCGTGCTGCTTCGTTGCGGTGTCCGCCATCCTCATGTTCGAGGGACGCATACGCCAGTCCGAGGCTGAGCACCGCTTCGAACAGGCCCAGATCGCCAGTGACCGCAACGCCTGGAATGGCGCCATCAGCGCCGTGCTACACCAACTCGGAGATGAGATCGATAGGTTCTCCGATGACGATCGGGTCGTGCGCACGATCGCCGACCCGGCCAGCGATGCCAGTCACGGCGCGGCGGTGGCGCAGGCCGCGAAAGTGGGTGGTCGCGCGGCGCCGCCCGAGGGGCGCGACCCTACGCCATTCCTCTGGGACCTGCTCGCCCGCGTCCGCATGCGGGTCTCCGATGCTGATCTTGAACTCGTGCGTGTCGACGGCACTACGGTGTTCGCCTCGGTGGGTGGCACGGCGGGTGGGCCGGCCCGGTTCCTGGCTGGCACAAACTTAGCCAACGTGTTGACCGCCCAACAGCCGACCGGCGGCCTGGTCGTCCTGGCCGGGGGCAACATCGCAGTGGCGGTCGGGGTACCGATTTTTGGGCGCGGCGGGGCTGCCGGCGCCGTGGCGCTGTTGATCGACCCCGCCGAGGCAACAACTCCGCTCGAGCTAAGCGGAATGATCTCGAACGATCGATTCCTTGTCTCCCCCACCGGGCAGCTGATCCGCTTCGTTGGCGACCTGCCTTGGAATGAGTTGCAGAAGTCAATCGATCTGCGCACTGTGCCGCCGGAAGGGCGGCTGGACCGCGTCTTCGATCGCGGCAGCGTGCTCGATGCCACGTTGATCCCGCTGTTTGCTGGCTTGTCCTCGCTGGCGGACCGCGGTCAGCTTGATGCCTCGCTGAAGCCGCGGTCCGCCAGCGAGGGCACGCCGGCGGCCATCCTGATAGCGGCACACGACGTGACCGACAGCTCGCGCACCGGCCGACTGCTCTCTGCGCTCAGCTACGCAGTCGCCCTGACGATCGTCGCGTTGTTCCTCGCGACGCTACACTGGTATCTCCAGATATCGTTCAGACCGCTCAATGCGGCCATCCGGGTGCTCAACGCCCTCGTGCGCGGCAACACGTCCGTGGCGGGCCCGGCCGAGGCCGGCAACAATGAAATCGGCCGCCTCGCCCGCGCGATCGAAAGCTTCCGCCGCGCGCAGAAACTGCTGGCGGAAACGACCGCCGCCAAGGAACGCATCGACAGCGAACTGGCGGTGGCTCGGGAAATCCAGCGCCAAATCGTGCCGACCCGGTTCGGCTTTCCGGGCCACCCGGAGTTCGAGTTGCATGCCCTTATGGAGCCGGCGAAAGCGGTCGGCGGCGATCTCTATGATTTCTTCCTGATCGACGACCGCCACCTGTTCTTCCTGATCGGCGACGTTTCTGACAAGGGCGTACCGGCGGCGCTGTTCATGGCGATCGCCAAGGCATTGTTCAAGAACGCCGCACAGCGCCGCGATCTGCCGCTGGACGAAGTGATGGTCTCGGTCAACCGCCAGCTTTCGGCCGACAGCCCGGGGGAGATGTTCGTAACCATCTTCGCCTGCCTGCTCGACCTGGAAACCGGCATCGTGACCTACTCCGACGGCGGCCACGAACTGCCGATGCGCCTGCGCGCCGATGGCTCGCCCGAGCTGCTGGCCAAGCAGGGCGGGCTCGCCCTCGGCTTCATGCCCGACTACGCCTACGACACCGCCGAGATCGTTCTCGCGCCGGGGGACGCGCTGGTCCTTTACACCGACGGGGTGAACGAGGCGATGAACGCGGCGCACGAATTGTTCAGCGTCGATGCGATCGTCACGACGCTGACGGGCACCGATGCCGGCGCCTCGGCGGCCTCGGTGGCGCGCAGCCTGCTTGGCGCGGTGCGGCGGTTCACCGGCGACACCCCGCAAAGCGATGACATCACCATTCTGGTGGTGCGTTGGAAGGGTCCACAGAGCGCACTTGCCCGCGTGGCTGCGGACGTAGCGGTGGTGTCGTGAAGTTCGCCCCGGCACCGGACGACCCGATCGCCGTGTCGGCGGAGTGGGAGTCCTCTGCGCGCAGCTATGTCCGCGCGTTCCCGGCGGTGTTCGCGCGCGCCCAAGGGCCCTGGCTCATCGACACCGCCGGCCGGCGCTACCTCGATTTCCTGACTGGCGCCGGGGTGATGGTGCTTGGCCACAACCACCCGGCGGTGCGGGCAGCGGTGGCAACCGACCCGGACCCGGTGACGAACGGGCTCGATCTGCTCACCACCGCCAAACTGGCCTTCGTCGAGCGGCTGCGGACGATTCTGCCCGGCGACATGGCCGCCACCCATAAGCTGCACTTCTGCGGGCCGACCGGCTCGGATTGCGTCGAGGCGGCGCTCAAGCTGGCGTCGATCGCCACCGGTCGGCGTGGGGTGATCGCCTTCGCCGGCGGCTACCACGGCATGACCCAGGGGGCGCTGTCAGTGTCCTCGTCGCGGCGGCTGCGCGAAGTCGGCCTGCTCGGGCCAGCGGCGGTGGACTTCTGCCCTTATCCCTATCCGCTGCGCTTCCCCGCGCCGTACCGCACGCCTGAAGCCGCAACTGCGTTCTGCTTGGCGAACCTGCAGTTGATGCTCGAAGACCCACACTCGGGCATCGGCCGGCCGGGGATGCTGCTGCTCGAAGCCGTGCAGGGTGAAGGCGGGACAGTGGTGGCGCCGCCGGCGTTCCTGACCGCGGTGGCTGAGTTGTGTCGCCGCCACGGCATTCTGCTGGCCGTAGACGAGGTGCAGTCGGCGATGGGCCGAACCGGTCGATGGTTCGCCTTCGAGTACGCCGGCATCGAACCGGACATCGTCTGCCTGTCGAAGGGCGTGGGCGGCGGCTATCCGCTGTCGCTGCTGCTGTTCCATCGCCGGCTCGATGTCTGGCAGCCCGGCGATCACATCGGCACGTTCCGCGGCCAGCAGATCGCAATGACCGCCGGACGCGCCACCATCGACTTCATAGTCGCGGCCGGCTTGCTTGCCAATGCAACGCAGACGGGAACGCTGCTCCTCGAGCGCCTCAGTCTGCTTACCGCCGGACATCCTGCGATCGCGGAGGTCAGAGGGCTCGGACTAATGCTGGGAGCGGAGATGGCGGAGTCGGGTGGTGCCGATGCGGGTGCGGTCGCTGCCCGCCTGCAGGCGGCCCTGTTTGCCGAAGGTGTGGTGGTCGAAGTCGGCGGCCGCGGCGGCGCGGTGATCCGGCTGTTGCCACCACTGACCATCGGCGTCGACGAGGTGTCGCTGTTCCTCGCCGCGTTCTCACGCGCGCTGGGAGCCCTATGACTGCCGGGTTACCCTGCCGGCCGGCGGGGATCGCCGGCAACGACCTTTCCCTGCTGCTCAATCCGCATTGGCGACCGGAGCGGCCGTGGAGCCACAGGCAGGACCGCCTGCTGCCGGCCGCCGCGTGCCGTCGCGCAGGTGATGAGATCCCGTGCTGGCCGGGTTACACTCCCACCCCGCTGGTTGGACTGCCTGCCCTCGCCCGGGCGCTCGGCGTCAGCCGGCTCCACTGCAAGGACGAGGCCGCACGCTTCGGCGTCGGCAGCTTCAAGGCGCTCGGCGCGCCGTTTGCGCTGGCCGTGCTGCTGGCCGGTCGGCTATCGCGCCGCCTCGGCCGGCGCGTCACCGCCGCTGAGGTGATCGCCGGTTCGCTCCGCGAGTCCTGCGCCACCGTCACCGTCGCCGCAGCCACCGACGGAAACCATGGCCGGGCGCTGGCCTGGGCGGCGTCGCGGGCCGGGTGCGCCGCCGTCATCTACGTTCCGAAACAGATTAGCACTGCCCGTGTCGCCGCA
>DATEQV010000240.1:0-9271 GCA_035272265.1 Acidisphaera sp.
GTAGCGAAAGCTCCAAGGGCTCGCTGCCAAAAAAGCTCCGGCGGGCCGCCTGGAGCGACAGCTTCCTTGCCAGTGTGCTGGCTCAAATTTGAAGTGCGATTACCCTGCTACGCCGTAGGTGCGTTGCTGCTCGTTGTTGCGCACGACCGCGATTTCGCACGGGTGGATATGTTGCGTGTCATCGCCTAGAGGTCGCGCTGCTCTCCATCTCTCGCGCGGAGCCCACCCATGCCAGGACGCATCGACGCCAAGCTCGCCGAACTCGGCATCACCCTGCCCACACCGCCCGCGCCGGTAGCGACCTACGTGCCGTTCGTCATCACCGGCAGCCTCGTCGTGGTCTCCGGTCAGATCCCGATCGTCGACGGCGCCATCGCCCATACCGGCAAGCTCGGCGCCGGCCTCGACGTCGCGGCCGGCCAGGCCGCCGCCCGCGTCTGCCTGCTCAACGTGCTCGCCCAGCTGCGCGCCGCCTGCGACGGCGACCTCGACCGCGTCCGCCGCGTCGTCCGCCTCGGCGGCTTCATCGCCTGCGACCCCGGCTTCACCGCCCATGCGCAGGTGATGAACGGCGCCTCGGACCTCGCCGTCGCTGTCTTCGGCGACGCCGGCCGCCACGCCCGCGCCACCGTCGGCGTCCCCTCGCTGCCCGGCGACGCGGCGGTCGAGGTCGAGGGCCTGTTCGAGATCGCCTGACCGCCCACATCCGGCCCAGCCACCCCTCGCCCCCACCGCTCGCCCGGATCATGCCCGACGGTTCCCCCGCGCTGACGCTCACGCTGCATCCGCGCATCGCCGAGATCGACGCCGCCGACTGGAACGCCTGCGCGGGCGAGGCGAACCCGTTCGTCGGCCACGCATTCCTCTCGGCTGCCGAGGACAGCGGATCGGCCGGCCCCAGAACCGGCTGGCTGCCGCAGCACGCCGTGCTGCGCGACGCCTCGGGGCGGGTGGTTGCCTGCGCGCCGATGTACGCCAAGTCGCACAGCTACGGCGAATACGTCTTCGACCACGGCTGGGCGCACGCGTTCGAGCGCGCGGGCGGCAGCTACTATCCGAAGCTGCAGGTCGCCGTGCCGTTCAGCCCGGTCCCCGGCCCGCGCCTGCTCTGCCGGCCCGCTGGCGGCAACCACAGCGGCGGCGTGCCGCCCGGCGCGCTCGGCCGCGCGCTCGCCCAGGCCTGCCGCGAGCTCGACGTCTCCTCGGTCCACGCCACGTTCTGCACCGAGGCCGACCAGGCGGCGCTGGAGCACGAAGGCTGGCTGCCTCGCCTGGGCATGCAATTCCACTGGGACAACGCGGGCTACGGCAGCTTCGACGACTTTCTCGCCGCACTGAGTTCGCGCAAGCGCAAGACGATCCGCCGCGAACGCCGCGACGCCAACTCGGCGGGCCTCGAGTTCCTGACGCTGCACGGGCCGGAGATCACCGAGGAGCAGTGGGATGCGTTCTACCGCTTCTACACCTCCACCGTGGACCGCAAGTGGGGCAGCGCGTACCTGACGCGGCGCTTCTTCACGCTGCTCGGCCAGCACCTCGGGGAGCGCGTGGTGCTGATGCTGGCCCTGCACAAGGGCAAGCCGGTCGCCGGCGCGCTCAACCTCGCGGGTGCCGACACGCTGTATGGCCGCAACTGGGGCTGCCTCGGCGACTTTCCCTTCCTGCATTTCGAGCTGTGCTACTACCGCGCCATCGACTACGCGATTTCGCGCGGGCTGCAGCGCGTGGAGGCGGGCGCACAGGGCCAGCACAAAATCCAGCGAGGCTACCTGCCGGCGCGCACCTATTCCGCCCACTGGATCGCGCATGGCGGCCTGCGTCGCGCGATCGCCGAGTTCCTCGACCTCGAACGCCCGTCGATCGAGGTCGAGATGGCCGCGCTCGCGGAGGAGTCGCCGTTCCGCAAGCGCGACGAGGACTGACACCGCAAGATCCGGAGTGCCGCCCCCTTCCGCCGTCACCATCTTCGCGGCCGAAGTGGGAGCGGACACATGACGCAGCGCACGACAACATCCGCGATGGGCGCGACGGAATGGGCGATGCTGATCGCCCTGTCGATCCTGTGGGGCGGCTCCTTCTTCTTCAACGGCGTCGCCGTGCGCGAGCTGCCGTCGCTCACCATCGTCTGGCTGCGCGTGGCAATCGGCTTCGCCGGTCTGCTGGTGATCCTGCGCGCCTCCGGCGAACGCATGCCGACCGAGCCGCGCGCGCTGGTGGCTCTTCTCGGCCTCGGCCTGTTCAACAACGTGATCCCGTTCACGCTGATCGTCTGGGGCCAGCACCGCATCCCGAGCGGACTTGCCGCCATCCTCAACGCGACCACGCCGCTGTTCGGCGCACTGGCCGCGCACCTGCTCACGCGCGACGAGAAGCTCACGCCGCTGAAGATCACCGGCATCGCGATCGGCTTCGCGGGCGTCGCATTGCTGGTCGGCGTCGACGCGCTCTCCGGCCTCGGAACCGGTGTCGCCGGCGAGGCGGCCTGCATCGCCGCCGCCATCGCCTACGCGCTCGCCGCGATCTACGCGCGCCGCTTCCGCCGCATGGGCGTCACCCCGCTCGCGACCGCAACGGGACAGGTCGGCGCATCCACGTTCCTGCTGCTGCCGCTGGTGCTGATCGTCGATCAGCCCTGGACATTGCCGATGCCGCACGCGGCGACCTGGGCCGCCATGCTCGGCGCCGGCCTGCTCGCGACGTCGGTCGCCTTCATCCTCTACTTCCGCATCATCGCGTCGTCGGGTGCGACGAACGCGCTGCTCGTCACCTTCCTGGTGCCGCTCAGCGCGATCCTGCTCGGCGCGCTGCTGCTGCACGAGGCGCTGCTGCCGCGCCACTTCGCCGGCATGGCGCTGATCGGCCTCGGCCTCGCCTTCATCGACGGCCGCCTGCCGCGGCGCCTGCTGCAGCGGGACTGGCGCGCACGCAGCGTTGCGTGATCGTGCGCCGACAGGCCAGTCGGGGCATCGTCCGGCAACCTTACGCTTGAGCAGCGAACGCGGCCCTGGATAATCTACCCGCGTGATCGACACGCACGGACGGGGAAAACATGAAACGGTCTGCCAGAGTCGGGCTCACGCTGCTGGCCGGAATCGCAATCGGCGGCGGCATCGTGCACGGGTTGCACGCGCAAGCCGAAAAAAAGCCGGCCTACGTCATTGCCGAGTTGCAGATCACCGATCCGGACGCGTTCCGGACCTACGCGGCGAAAGTCCCTGCGACCCTCACCGCCTATCACGGCCGCTACATCGTCCGGGGCAAGGCCGAAGCGAAGGAGGGCGATGCGCCGCAAGGCACCCTCGTCATCCTGGCCTTCGACAGCCTCGCCGACGCGGAACAGTGGTACGGCACGCCGCCGTACCACGACATGATCCCCGAGCGTCAGAAGGCCGCGAAGGGCAACGTCTTCATCGTCGAGGGACTGCCGCAGTAGGCACAAGGCCACTCCGCCCGGCGCTCGCGAAACCAGGCGCCGGGCGGAGCGAACCGCCCGCGAGGCTTACGCCGGTGCCGGAACGGTGGTGAGGAACGGCTTGCCCTTCTGCACCACATGCGTGAACACCAGTTTGCTTCCCTGCGGGCCGCTTCTGCCGCTGTGCGGCGTATCCGGCGCGATCACCCAGTTCGTCCCCGGCGTCATCGTCACGGTCGCCTCGCCCTTGACGCGCCACTCGCCGCCGCCCTCCAGCACGTAACCGGCTTCCGTACCGGGATGGGTGTGCCAGTCGACGGTCTTGTTCGGCTCGAACTCGACGATCGACTCGACCGTCTCGTAGCCCTCGGACGGGCCGTCGCGCCGCCCGATGATGGTGCGCTTGACCCCGGGGAACGGCTGCGTCTGCTGCGCCGAGCCGTCATCGGCCACCAGCCCGATCGCCGCGCAGATCGCGCAGCCCGCAAACATACGTCTGCTCAGCATTCCGTCATCCTCCCTTGTCGGCAGGCGGAACGCTATTACGGTAAAGCAACGGCGGCAACAGCGATTACAGGCTCTGGAGCTTCCCGGCGTACACCACCGGCCCGGTCGGCTGCCCGGTCGGCGAGCCGCCCGCCGGCTCCAGACTCACCAGCAGTTGCGTCCCCGGCGCGGTCGCAACGCCCGCTGGCACCTGCTTGCCGGTGCTCGGCAACACGCCGAGCGACACAGGCCGCGTCGCCCCCGCCGGCAGCACCCACAGTTCCAGGTCGCGGCCTGCCGGCACCGTCGGCGCGCCGACCGCGCGCACCAGGATCGCGCCGTCCGATTCCACGCTGGCGACGAACGCGGGCGAGCCGGACGCGCTCAGCACCGCCTGCACCGGCGCCGGCGGCGCGCGCAAGACGATGAACGCGGCGAGGCTCGCCGCCAGCGCGCCCGCCGCGAAGGTCGTTGCACGCCAGAACCGCGCCGAAGACCGCGCCGGCGCCGGCGCCGCCACGGGCGCGGCTTGCGCCTGCGCCGCCTCGTCCAGGCTCGCCTCGATCCGCAGCCACAGCGACTCCGGCGGCGCCACCGGCGGGATGCCGTCGGCCATCGGCGACAGCCGCGCCTCCCACGCGCGCACGTAGCGCGCGAACTCCGGATCGCGCAGCAGAAGCCGCCGCGCCTCGTCCCGTTCGGGCGCGTCCAGCACCCCGAGCACGTACTCCGCCGCCAGCGCGTCGCGCTCGTCGTCGAAGTCCTGCGTCAGCCGCCCGCTCATGCGCCCCGCTCCAGCGCTTCCAGGCAACTGCGCAACGCCAGCAGGCCCCGCCTGATATGCGACTTCACCGTGCCGAGCGGAATCCCGCTGCGCTGCGCCACCTCCGCATGCGTCAGGCCGCCGACGAACGCCATGACGATCAGCCCGCGCCGGTCCTCCTCCAGCGTGCCGAGGCAGCGATGCAGCGCGGCCTCCTCCTGCGTGCGCACCGCGTCCGACAGCGCGTCCGGTGTCTCGTCCACCGTCTCGGGAAGCTCCGTCCCCGTCACCTCGCGCGAGGCCCGGCGCGCGATGTCCAGCGCGCGGTTGCGCACGATGCCGGTCAGCCACGCGCTCGCCGCCCCCCGCGCCGGGTCGAACTGCGCGGCATTGCGCCACACGCTCAGGAACGCGTCGTGCAGCACGTCCGCCGCCAGCGAGGCGTCGCGCACGATCCGCAGCGCCACCGCGTGCAGCCGCCCGGCCTCGATCTCGTACAGCCGCCGCAGCGCCCGCCGGTCGCCGCCCGCGACGGCGCGCAGCAGCCCCGCCGCATCCTCGCCCGCGTCCACCAGTGCCGCGTCTTGCCGCACGCGTACGCTCCCTGCCCTGCCGCATCCGGGCGACGTTCGGAATGACACTAGCGCGAATGCGGCCATGCCGGTCTACGGCTATGCCAACTCCGCGGATGCGGCGCCGTTGTAGTGTCCTGCCCCAGAAGTTCGCTCGCGAACTTCTGGGATAAGCAGGCCACTAAGACGTTGATTTCCTAGTGTCCCACCCTGGTTCCGAAGTTCGACGAACTTCGGAACCGGGACACTAGGGGCACGGAGAATGGAGAACCCGACATGACAGAGGAAACCCCGGTCCTGATCGCCGGCGCCGGCCCGACCGGGCTGGCGCTCGCCGCCACCCGATCGCCGAGCTGCCGGCATGACGCGTCGTCACCGGGCGCGGCGGCTCGCGACACGGCGCGATGGCCGGTTCCGTGGTATGGTTTGGCCGCGACAGGCAGTGCGACCATGAGCACGACGAGCACGACCGATCTGGCCGACTACGTGATCGCCACCGTGCGGGCGCATGAGGCGGAGCTGCGCCGGGCCGGGGTTCGTCACCTGTCGCTGTTCGGCTCGGTTGCCCGAGGCGAGGCGGCGGACGAGAGCGACGTGGATCTTCTCGTCGAGCTGGATCCGGACGCGCACATTGGGCTGTTCGCGCTCGGAGCGTTGGAACAGCGCCTGGCCGAACTGGTCGGCCGGCCGGTGGACCTGCTGCCCGAACCGGTCGAGAAGCCGCGCCTGCAGGCCAGGATTGACCGGGATCGCCGGCGTGCGTTCTGAGATGGCCACGACGCTGAAGGATGCCCTCGGCCGGTTGCCCGCCGAACGGCGGCGGCGTGTCGAGCTGCGTGCGCAGGAGCTGATCGCCGAAGAGATGTCGCTGCGCGAGCTCCGCAAGGCGATGAACAAGGCGCAGTCGCAGCTTGCGCGCAAGAGCCGATCGTGACGTGCGCCAAGCCGCTCTCGATCCCCGTCCTGCTCGCCACCCTGTGCAGCGGAGCGCAGGCGCAAGACTTCGTCCGCGCCCCTGCGGAGGCGGATGAAGCCTTCGCCACCCGCGTGCTTCACCTGTCCGGCGACGCCGATCCGCACGTCACCTCGGCGACCTGGAACGGCGCCCCGACGCTGTTCGTGGATTACCGGACGACGGCGGAATATCCGGAACGGCCGCTCGTCGCGCTGCAACCGCAGGCGTCCCACGCCTACCGCGCAATCCAGGTCACGGTCGGCGAACAGGAAGGCGGAACGCCCGGCATCATCGCGATCGGCCTCGCCGATGCGCGCCACCATCCGGCCGAAACTCTGATCGTCATCCTCGCGTGGCCACAGGAGCACCTGGACGTCAACGGCACGCTCTACGAGGTCCGCATCTTCGATCCCCCGAAACCGGGCCAGACAGACCTCGCCCCATCGAAGATCAGCCAGCATTTCGGCGCGGGATGCGAGTGCAGCCGCAGCGACGGCACCAACAGTCGCTACCGCTACACGACCATCGCCGCCGTGCAGGCCGAGCTGAAGCGCCTGGGCTACGCGCCCTGACCGGCGGCGGGGGCCACGGTCGCCTCCGCCTGTCCGCTGCGCGCCAACGCATCACCCACGAAACCCGACGCTTTCATCTCCTCCACGAACCGACGCAGGAACGCGAGCCCGGCGGCCCGTCCTTTCGGCAGCGTCATCGCCTGCTGGATGCTGAGAAACGACCCCGCCATCACACGCAAGCCGGGCCGTCGCGCCGCAGCCGCCGCCAGGGTCTGACGCACCCCGGCTGCCGCCTCGGTCTGCGCCGTCAGCAACAGCTCGATCGCGGCCGCCGACGACGGCGCATGCACCAGCGTCGCGCAACGCAGACTGCGCGACAGATGCAGGTCGTATGCTGTCCCCTTCCCGGCCGCGATGCGCACTCCTTCCCGGTCCACGTCCGCGACGTCCTGCAGCGGCGAGGCGGCGGGAACCAGATACGTCCCCTCGATGATCACGTACGGCGCGGTGAAATCGAGCTCTTCGGCGCGCACCGGATCGACGGCGAGGAAACCGACGTCGCAGGTGCCGGACGTCAATGCCGCGACGGCCTTGGCCGCCGTATCGAACGGGACCAGCGCGATGTCCACGTCCAGCCGTCGTGCCAGCTCCCGCGCAAGGTCCACCGACACGCCACCCAGCGCACCGGCGGCGTCCTGCTGCGCGAGCACGACGTTTCCCAGGTTGATCGTCGTCCGGAGCTTCCCGGTCGGAGCCAGATCGCGGACGACGTCCGCGGTGACGACAGGCATCGCGTTTTCTCCCGAAGCACGCAGGGCCAGACAGCTTGCGATCACACTCGGGCCGACCCAGTCCAGTAGCAAGGCGCCGGATTTCGGTGCGCCGCATCCGCCCCGCGCATGCTACACGAGCGCCACACCGGTCGGATGAATGCCGCTCCGGGTCGAGGGGGATTGCCGATGCGCGTCGCACTGCTCGCCGCCTGTCTGATCGCCGGCGCCCTCCCCGCGTCTGCGTCGGAGCTCGCACTCAAGCGCGTGCTGCTGTCCTCGGCGGGGGTGGGCTATTTCGAGTACGAGGCCGAGGTCGACGGGCCGGCGGCGCTCAGTCTCGACGTGCCGCTCGCCCAGGTCGACGACGTGTTGAATTCACTTGTGGTGTTCGACAGCGCGGGCGGGGTCGGCACGCTCGACCTGCCCGGCCGCGACGACAGAAGCGCGGCGTTCGGCAACGTGCCGTTCGGGCCGGAAGCGCTCAATTCGCCGCTCGCGTTCCTCAACAGCCTGCAGGGCGTCGAAATCACCGTGCAGGGGCCGCGGCCGATGACCGGGCGCATCATGCACGCGGACAGCGTCACCGAAACGATCCCGGCCGCGGGCGGCCAGCCGCCCGCGACGGTGATGCGCACCCGCGTAACGCTGCTCGGGCCGGACGGGCTGCGCCAGTTCGTGCTCGAGGACGCGGACGGCGTGCAGGTCGCCGATGCCGGCCTGCGCGAGCGCATCGGCCGCGCGCTGGAGGCCGCGCGAAAGCAGACCAGCCAGTCCGTGCGGCACATCACGCTGCGCAGCAGCGGCACGGCGGCGCGCACCGTGCGCGTCGCCTATGTCGCCGTGGCGCCACTGTGGAAGGCCACCTACCGCCTCGTGCTGCCGGCGCAGCCGGGCGACACGGCGCGGCTGCAAGGCTGGGCGGTGCTGGAGAACCAGTCGGGCGCCGCCTGGAACGGCGTCGCGCTGACGCTGCAATACGGCAATCCGGTCACGTTCCGTCAGGCGATCTATAGCAGCTACTATGTCGCGCGCCCCGAAGTGCCGGTCGAGGTGCTCGGCCGCATCCTGCCCAGCGTCGACACGCGCGCCCGCGTCGCGATGCTCCAGCCGGGCGCGCCGGCGGCGACGGAGGCGCCCGCGCCGCCGCCGCCGGCTGGCGCTCCGATGCGTCGGGCGATGGGCGGTATCGCCGCGGCCGGCATGCCCGCGACCATCGCGGAACCGACCGAGACGACCGCGGCGACCGAAAGTGCCGAGGAGACCATCTTCCAGCTGCCCTCGCCGGTGACGCTCGCCGCCGGATACTCCGCGAGCGTGCCGATCATCGACCGCAGCGTGCCCGCCGAGCGCCTCGATCTGGTGCCGGCCGACAGCACCAAGGCGCTGTCTGCGCTGCGCGTAAAGAACGACTCCGACACCAGCCTGCCGGCCGGCGTGCTGACGCTGTACGACGCGTCGGGCGCCGCCGTGTTCGCCGGCGACGCACGGCTCGGCGGCCTGCCTGCGGGCGAGACCCGGCTGCTGTCCTTCGCCCAGGACCTGCGCACCACGGTGGAGCGCGACGAAACCGGCGAGCGCACGCTGGCGACGCTCACGGCCGCCGACGGCGTGCTGCACGTCACATACCGCGACCGCGACGTGCTGCGCGTCACCGTCACCGCGCCGGCGCAAGAGTCCCGCCAGCTGCTGGTCGAATTCGCCCGACAGCCCGACACCACCTTCGCGCTCGAAGGGCCGCCGGGGAGCATCGAGGAAACCGCGACCGCCTGGCGCGTGCCCGTCTCGCTCCAGCCGGGCG
>DATEQV010000241.1:0-19529 GCA_035272265.1 Acidisphaera sp.
TCGGCCCCGACCTCGCGCGGTTTCCGGCCGCGACACTGAAACTGCTGTTCTTCGTGCCGTACCACGTCGGCGTTCAGCCCGGCCAGGACGACAAGGCCGGCCAGGCGGTTTGGGGCGAGTGCCGGCGGCGCGTCGAGCAGATCGCGGCAGCCACGCCGAACACCATGGTCGTCGATTTCATGCACGACACGCCGATCACGCGCGCCGACGATCACTACTGGGACAGCCTGCACACCCGCGTGCCCATCGCGGACCGCGTGGCGCGCGACCTCGCCGCGGCCGCGCGCGGCCAGACGTCGGAGGACTACGCGATCCTGTATCCGCCCGCGCGCGAAGCCGACGGGCGGCAGGCGGCCGAGGCCGCGCCCCTCACCGCACGATGAACCGGCCGCCTCAACCGGATAGAACTTCGATGTGCCCAGGGCGGGAACGTCGCCGGACCGGACCGACCACGATCTTCACATCGAGCCCGAGACGCGTGAGGCAGTTCAGCATTTTCGCCTCGCTGACGCCGCGGAATTGACCGCGAAGCAGACCGGACAGCTTCGGTTGCGGCATGCCGATGATCGCCGCCGCATCGACCTGCGTGAGCCTGCGCCGCTTGATTGCCTCGGCGATCTTCGCCGCAAGCTGGGCCTTGACGAGCATTTCGTCCGCGTCCGGCCGGCCAAGATCGGCATAGACGTTCGTGCTGCCTTCTTCGATGTCTTTCATGATGCCGCTCCTCTCGCGTGGGCCTCGGCCAGCCTCAATCGGCTCGCGATCACTTCCAAATCCGGCTTCGGCGTGGCAATGCCTCTGGTCGCCTTCTTCTGAAAGCAATGCAGCACATAGACGGCGGCGCCGAACTTGACGGTATAGACCGCGCGGTACGTGTCGCCCTTCCAATCGTCGACGATTTCCAGAACTGCCGCCGAGCCCTGCCCTTTCAGCGGCTTGGCCTGGTCATGCTTCGATCCCGACTGGGCCAGATACAGCGCGTAGCCGAATAGATCCTGCACCTCGTCCGGCATCGCCAGCAGGTCCTTCTTGCTGCTTCCGATCCATACAAGCGACCTGATCGTCGGTGCCGTCGTCGCCACCAGCCGTCTATACCCAAATAGGAATACCCCTGCAAGCCGGCCAGGGCGGATGCCGCATTCGATGCTGTCCGCTTCGAGCTACAGGAGCGGCCCGTCCGCTGTGCGGGTCACGGGCAAATGTACCCGCCGCCGTGCGGCGACGGAAAGCAGCCCACGGCCCGCGGCAGGAAATACCGCGGCAGCCACAGCACCGTGTCGGGGATCAGGATGATCACCGCGATCACGATGACGAAGATCACGTAGATCGGCATCGACTGCCGCAACGCGCGGCTGAACGGCACGCCCGCGAGCGTCGACGACAGCAGCAGGATGATCCCGCAGGGCGGCGTGATCAGCCCGAACGCGAGCGTCACGATCACCGTCACACCCATGTGCACGGCGTTGATGTGGCCCAGTTTCTCCAGCGACAGGATCACCGGCATCAGGATGATGATTGCCGGCAGCCCGTCGAGGAAGTCGCCCACGATCAGGAATAGCACGGCGACGAAGAACAGGATCGCACGCGGGTCCGTGGTGCCCATCGCGCGCACCCAGCCCATGATGATGTCCGCGCCACCCAGATACGCCAGCATCCAGCCGAACGCCGAAGCGCCCGCCACCGCCGTCAGCGGGATCGAGTACAGCACCGCCGCCAGCGCGATGTCCTTCGGCAGCCTGCGGTAATGCCCGCGATTGAGCAGCGGCAGCAGGATCACCAGCGCATACACCACCGCCGCCATGCCTGCCTCGGCCGGCGTGATCACGCCGCCCAGGATGCTGCCGATGATGATCACCGGAATGGCCAGCGGCAGCGCAGCGACGCGCAGCGCGGTGCCGAACTCGAAGAACGTCGCGCGCCGCTTCTGCACGCCGGGCGCGCCGAAGAAATAACTGTAGATCATCAGCCCGATGCACACCATCAGGCCCGGCGTCGCCCCGCCCAGGAACAGCCCGCCCACCGACGCGTCGCCCACCGCGCCATACACGATCGCCATGATCGACGGCGGCACCATCGACGCGATCGACGCACCCGCCGCGATCAGCGCCGCCGAGAACGCCGGCGCATATCCCTCGTCGCGCATCGCCGGCAGCAGCACCGTACCGATCGCCACCGTATCGGCGGTCGACGAGCCGGAGATGCCGCCGAACACCATGCACGACACCGCCACCACGTGCGCCAATCCGCTGCGCAGATGCCCCACCGTCGCCTGCGTCAGCGCGATCAGCCGCGGGGTGATACGGGCGGAGGTCATCATCTCGCCGAGCAGCAGGAAGAACGGGATCGCCAGCAGCGCCAGCTCGTTGATGCCGTTGAACAGCTGCCCCATCAGCGAGCCGATGGTCAGGTCGGTGAACGTCGCCGCGACCACCACCACGGCGGCGATCAGCGCGAACGCCACCGGCAGCCCGGCATAGCCGAGGAACAGGAACAGCCCGCACATCACCACGATGGCGGTATCGTTCCCGCTCATGCGCGCGCACCCCGCACCGGCCGCGTCCGCATCAGTCCGCCACTTCCATGATCAGTTCGGCGAGCCCGAGGTCCGGCGTCGGGTCGGGGAAGCCGCGCAGCAGCCCGCACACCAGCTTCTCGACCGAGAACAGCGCAACCAGCCCGCCGCATGTCGGGATCGCGGCGTACAGCACCGCGATCGGCGTCAGCGACGGCATCATGTAGCTGCCGAACCCGGTGAGGAAGTTGACGTAGCCGAACCACATCATGCAGCCGGCAACCGCGATCATCACGCTCTGCTGGAACGCCTCGATGGCCGTGCGTACGCGGCCGCTGAACACCTCTGCCGTCGCCGCCAGGCGGAAGTGATCGTTGCGGCGCACGCCGACCGCGCCGCCCATGAACACGCCCCAGGTGAAGAAGCCGATCGAGAACTCCTCCGCCTCCAGCCACGGATGGCCGATGATGCGGAACGCCACGTCGCCGATCTCGCTGACCAGGAAGCCGACCAGCAGCAGCCCGCACAGCACAACCAGCCCGACCTCCAGCGGGTCGAGCAAGCGCCACTTCAGCTGCGGCCGCTTGCGCGACAGCAGCCCGCCGCCGAACGTCGCCAGCCGCATCGGCGCCGTCAGACCGCGACCTTGCGCGACAGCGCGAGCAGCTTCACCGCGTCCGGCCCGAGCGCCGACGCCTGCTCGTCCTGAATGGGCGTTGCGATCGTGATGAAGCTCTGGCGATCGACGTCCTCGAACACCTCGACGCCGAGCTTGGTCAGCGCCGCCTGCGCCGCCTTGTCGTATTCGAGCGACTTCGGCACCATCAGTCCGCGGGAGTATTCGAACGACGCGCGCACCCAGCCCTGCTCCTCGGCGTTCAGGCTGTTCCACGCCTTGTCGCTGACCCACAGGTGGTCGTTGTTCGCCTCGTGGTCGGATGCCGACAGGACGGGTGCCACCTCGTAGTGCTTCTGCGCGCGGTAGATGTCGGCGCCGTTCTCCGCCACCTCCACCAGCCCGGTCTCCAGCGACGTATAGACCTGCCCGATCGGCATGTGCACCGGCACCGCACCATAGGCGCCGAAGAAGCGGTCCTCGGTCTTGGTCGCCTGCACGCGCACCTTGATGCCCTTGAGGTCGGCGACGCTCTTGATCTCCTTTTTCGCATAGAACTTGCGGAAGCCGAGCGTCCCCAGCCCGAGCGAGCGCGCGCCGGTCGTGTTGCGCGCGATCATGTCGATGAACGCCGCGTTCATCTCCGCGTCGAACATGCACTTCACCAGGTGCTTCTCGTCGCGGAAGACGAAATGCATCGAGAACACGCCCGACTGCGGCACCACGGTGGACGTGTTGGCCGTCGAGTTGATGACGAAGTCGATGTCGCCGCTGCGCACCTTCTGCGCCAGCTCCGGCTCCTGGCCGAGCTGCGCGCCGGGGAATTCGTGGATCGAGAACTTGCCGCCGCTGAGTTCCTTCAGCTTGGCGCCGAACATGTCGGCCCAGAAGCCGTAGCCGGTGTCGTGCGGCTCGTCATGCGCGAAGGTGAAGACGCGCGCGCCCTGGGCGATCGCCGGTGCGGCCAGCGCGACCGACGCGGCCGCTCCCATGAACGCGCGCCGCGTGACCCCGTGCCGTCGTGTTCCCGACATCGTTTCCCTCCCCCGTTGCGCCTATGACGGGGCCGGGACCGGTCGGTGTCAAACGAAAATCCGGCTTGCGCTCCGCTGCCGCGACGCCATGCTTCGCTGCATCGCAACAGAACTCCACCGCACCAGGAAAGCCACCGGCATGTACATCGCCATGAACCGCTTCAAGGTCGCGCCCGGCAAGGAGGCGACCTTCGAGAATGTCTGGACGAGCCGTGATTCGCACCTGACCGGCGTGCCCGGCTTCGTCGAGTTCCACCTGCTGCGCGGCCCGGCTAGCGAGGACCACGTGCTGTATTCCAGCCACACGATCTGGGCCGACCGCGCCGCGTTCGAGGCGTGGACCCGCTCGGACGCCTTCCGCGCCGCGCACGCCGACGCCGGCAAGCTGCGCGAGCAGCACGGCCCGCTCTATATCGGCCCGCCCGAGTTCGAGGGCTTCGAGGTTGTGCAGACGATCAAGTAGGGGCGCCGGAACGCGACCGCGCCGCTCACGGTGCCGGCGCGGATCCGAAGCCGTGACTGCTCAGCGGCGGTGTAGATGGTCACGTAACGTTCCTTAGCGCGGCCGCGTGCAGCCGTTGCGGTCGGAACGCCGCTGACCGCGGCTGCTTTGCGCGCGAGAATGTGTACTGCTGCCGAATATCAGCGGTGCGCTTCCGGATTGTGGCCGTCCCGTACTCCGTTGTTAATAGCGCGTACGGGCGAGAGATGGGGGTCTTCTCTGCCATGCGCCGGGTCGAACGCGCGCGCCGTTGCGTGCTGGCCGTCCTCGCCAGCGTCGCCCTCTGCAGCGCCCGCCCGGCCAGCGCGGTGCAGCAGGATAGGGGCGGCAGCAGCGTCGAGATCGCGGCCGCCCTCTGCCTGTCCGGCGACGAGCAGCCGATCGCGCAAAGCACGCTGGAAGGCATCCAGCTTGCCGTCGACGAGGCGAATGCGCGCGGCGACGGCCCGCGGATCGTGTTGCATTCTTATGACGAGAAATCCGACGTCGAGACCGGCAAGGCGATCGCCGGCCAGATCGTCGCGAGCCGCGTGGCGCTGGTCGTCGGGTCGGTGTTCAGCTTCCTCTCGCTCGCCGAAGGCCCCATCTTCGCCAAGGCCGGCATCGCCGACCTGCCGATCGCGACGTCGGATCTCATCACGCAGAACCCGACAACGTTCCGCGTCAACTTCAAGAACAGCGAGCAGGGCGAACTGATCGCAACCTATCTGAGCCGCGTGCTCGGCCAGTCGCATGTCGCCGCGATCTGGATCGACGACGGCTACGGCCGCACGTTGCAAAGCGGGTTCGCGACCGCCGCGACGCGCCTCGGCCTCGATGCCACCGACGCCGTCTTCAAGACGCCGGCGGAGGCGCAGACGGCCGCCGAGACCGTCGCCCAGGACCCGGCCAAGCCGGCCGTCGCGCTGCTGATGCTCGATGGCCCGGCCAGGCGCGTGCTTCCGACCTTGCGCCGCCTCGGGGTGACGGCGCCGATCGTCGGCAGCGATTCGCAAGGCGGCGACCTGTTCGCCCAGCGGCTGGCCGGCGAACCCGAAGAACAGCGGCGGCCCGGATCGCTCACCGAAGGTCTGTATGCCGTCTCGCCGATGATCCTGGATTCGGCGAACGCCGAGGTCCTGGCGTTCGCCGCCCGCTACCGCGCCCGCTACGGGCACGATCCTGCCTGGGAAGCCGTGAGCGGCTATGACGCGACGCTGCTCGCGATTGCGGCGATCCGTGCCGCTGTTCCTACCGGCACGACCGAACCCGCGACGACGCGGGCGGCGGTGCTGGCCTATCTGCAATCGCTGACCTCGCCGGCGAACGCGATCGCCGGGCTGCTCGGCCCAATCTGGTTCGGCCCGGATCGCGGTCGGGTGCAGGCGATTCGCGTCGGGCGCTTCAGCGGCGGCCACTTTGAATCCGCGCCGCTGCAGGTCGTGCCTGTGACCGCGCCATCGGCCAGCGAGGAGGCGTCGGGCGCGGTGTTCGAAGCCGCGCCGGGGCGCTACGCGCGGCTGCAGCGCGTCGTCTACACGGGCCTCTATCTGAACGGGGTCTCGCATATCGATCTGTCGAAATCGAGCTTCGGTGCCGACTTCTACCTGTGGCTGCGGTTCGCCAAGGATGCCGGCGCCGACAGCCTCGATCCCGGCGACATCAACTTCCCCAACATGCTTTCGGGCGCCTTCGATCCCGCGCGCCCGGCCGAGCAGGGCGACATGCCGGACGGCACGATCTACCGGCTGTGGCGGGTGCAGCGCGAGTTCCGCAACGATTTCGACCTGCACGAATTCCCGTTCGACCGGCAGCGCCTGCAATTGCCGTTCTACAACGCCCGTGGCGCGTCGGACCGGATCGTCTACGTCGTCGACCAGCGGACGGCGGCGTCTGGACCGCCTACGATATCGACCGCGACACCCGGCCAGCCGCCGGCGCTGACCGCGTCCAACGCGTTCAACGACCTGACGCAATGGCGGGCACTCGGCGCCACAGAGCGGCGCCAGAACCTGGTCACCGACTCCCCGCTCGGCGATCCGCGCCGGATCGGGACCGAGGGATACCGCGAGCTGTCCGGCTTCATCGCGACATTCGACCTGCAGCGCCGGGCGCTCTCGACGGTCGAGAAGTCGCTGATGCCGTTGTTGCTGATGACGCTGATCATCTACGCGACGCTGCATTTCCCGCCGGTGCTGATCAAGGAGAAGGTGACGGTGGCGATCACCGGCGCGTTGTCCGGCGCGGTGCTGCTGACGGCGATCAACAACCAGCTCGGCAGCGTCGGCTACACGATCGCGATCGAATACGCGTTCTTCGTCTTCTTCGGCCTGACCACATTCGCCATCTTCGCGGCACTGGCGGCCCAGCATTTCCGCCACGTCAAGCGCGACCATCTGGCGGTCGCCACCGAGAGGGGCACCCGCGCGGTGTTCATCCTGGCGATCATCGGCCTGCTCGCCGGCGCGTGGTTCGTGTCCGCCTCGTCGGCCGCCGTGCGATGATGCGCCGGCTGGCCGCGTTGGTGGTGGCCGTGATCGCGGTGCTCGCAGCACCGCCGGCGCAGGCGGAGGCGCCCACTATCAGGATCGCGGTCCACACGTCGCTGACCGGCAGCGCAGCGTTCGGCGGCAAGGCCTACCTCGACGCGGTGCGCTTCGCGGTCGACGAGGCGAATGCCGCCGGCATCGGGCCCCGCTTCGAGCTGGCGGTGTTCGACGACGGCAGCACCGCGGACGGGGCGCGCGCCGTCGCGGGCCAGGTCATCGCGAGCGACGCCGCCGTCGTGCTCGGCCCGGTGAGCAGCGCGCTCGCGATCGTGGCGTGTCCGATCTACGGCCAGGGTGGTGCGCCGGCGATCGCGACCACCGTGCATGCCGATGAGCTCACCGCCAATCCGACGACGTTCCGGACCGTCATCAGTACCGGCGAGATCGGCGAGTCGCTCGCCGAATACCTCAGCCGCGTCCTGCACGGCGCGCGGGCCGTCGTGCTCTCGAAGGACAACGGCTACGGGCGTCCGCTGGCCGCACGCTTCAAGGCCGCGGCCGAGCGCGACGGCATCAACGCGACCTATCGCAGCTTCGGCACGCCCGCCGAGCGCGACGCCGCCGCGCGCGAGCTCGGGGCGGTCGCCGATCAGGCGCCGATCGTGCTCGGCATGACCTACGAGGACGCCGTGCCGGTGATGATCATCCTGCGCCGCGCGGGATACCACGGCCTGATCCTGGGCACCGCCACGATGGCGCGCGCGTCGTTCAACGACCTGTTCGACAAGCAGCCCGAAGCGCACACGACGCGCGGCTATTTCACCGACAACGTCTACGCGACGTCGCCCATGATCCTGGACAGCGCGAACGCGGAAATCCTCGCCTTCGCCGATCGGTACGAGGCGCGGTTCCACCAGGAGCCGTCCTGGGAGACCGTGCAGGCCTATGACGGTGCGCTGCTGGCCATGGCGGCGCTGCGCGCGGCCGTGGCGCAGCATTCCGCTCTGACGACCGAGGACCCGCGCGCGCGACGCGCAGCGACGCTGGCGGCCATCGCTGCCTTCGATGCGCCGAGCCGGGCGGTGCAGGGGATCAACGGGCCGATCTGGTTCACCCCCGACCGCATCCGCCAGCAGGCGGTGAGGATCGGGCGGTTCCATGACGGCGGCTTCGAATCCGCACCCGTGCAGATCGTTCCCGTCGCGGCGCCATCGGCCAGCGACATCGCCTCGGGCGCAGTGTTCGAGACCGCACCGGGGCGCTATGCGCGGCTGCAGCGCGTCGTCTACACGGGCCTCTATCTGAACGGGATCTCGCACATCGACCTGTCGAAATCGAGCTTCGCCGCCGACTTCTACGTCTGGCTGCGGTTCGCCAAGGATGCCGGCACGGACCGCCTCGATCCCGGCGACATCAGCTTTCCCAACATGCTCTCCGGCAACTTCGACCCCGCACACCCGGCCGAGCAGGGCCAGATGCCCGACGGCACGACCTACCGGCTGTGGCGGGTGCAGGGCGAGTTCCGCAACGATTTCGACCTGCACGAATTCCCGTTCGACCGGCAGCGCCTGCAACTGCCATTCTACCACGCCAGCGCCGCGTCGGACCGCGTCGTCTATGTGGTGGACCGGCGAACCGCCGCAGCGGGATCGCCGGCGATGTCGACCGCTGCGGGCCGGCCGCCGGCGCTGACCGCACCCGACGCGTTCAACGACCTGACGCAGTGGCGGTCACTCGGCGCGACCGAGCGGCGACAGAACCTGGTCACCGACTCCTCGCTCGGCAATCTGCGCCGCGCCGGGACCGAGCGGTACCGCGAGCTGTCCGGCTTCGTCGCGACGTTCGACCTGCAGCGCCGGGCGATCTCCACGATCGAGAAGTCGCTGATGCCGCTGTTGCTGATGACGCTCATCGTCTACGCGACGCTGCATTTCCCGGCGGCGCTGATCAAGGAGAGGGTGACGGTGGCGATCACCGGCGCGCTGTCCGGCGCGGTGCTGCTGACGGCGATCAACAGCCAGCTCGGCAGCGTCGGCTACACGATCGCGATCGAATACGCGTTCTTCGTCTTCTTCGGCCTGGCGACGTTCACCATCTTCGCGGCGCTGGCGGCGCAGCACTTCCGCCACGTCAAGCGCGATCATCTGGCGGCCGCGACCGAGCACGGCACCCGCGCGGTGTTCATCCTGGCGGTCATCGGCCTGCTCGCCGGCGCATGGTGGGTGTCCGCGGCGGCCGGGGTTCCCGGGTGATGCGCGCGCGTCTGGCCGCGGCGCTGGTCGCGGCACTCGTCTGGCTCGTCGGCGCGCCGCGCGCGCACGCCGATACCCCGACACTCAAGATCGCCGTGCAAAGCTCGTTGACCGGCGTGTCCTCGGCGGCGGGAAATGCGTTCCTGGAAGCGATACGATTCGCGGTGGATGAGGCGAACGCCGCCGCCACCGGCCCTCGCTTCGAGCTGCGCGTATTCGACGACGCCAGCACGGAGGACGGCTCGCGCGCGGCGGCCAGCCAGGTGGTCGCCAGCGACGCGGACATCGTGCTCGGCCCCGCCCGCACGCCGCTCGCCATTTCGGCGTGTCAGACCTATGCCGACGCGGGGTTGCCGATCATCGCGACCACGCTACACGCCAACGAGCTGACGAAGAACGCGACCACGTTCCGCACCGTCATCAGCACCGGCGAGATCGGCGAGGCGCTAGGCGACTATCTCGGCCGCGTCCTGCGCAGCCGGCGAGCCGTGGTGTTCACGATCGACAACGGCTACGGCCGCCCGCTCGCGCAACGGTTCCGCGACTCCGCGACAAGGCAAGGGATCGAGGCGAGCTATTTCAGCTTCGCCACGACAGCCGAGCGCGACGCCATCGCCCACGACCTCGGCGCCGTGAAGGATCAGGCGCCGATCGTGCTCGGCATGGAGTACGAGGACGCCGTGCCGGTGATGATAACCCTGCGCCGCGGAGGGTATCACGGCCTGATCCTGGGCACCGCCACCATGGCGCGCGCGTCGTTCCCTGGAGCCTTTGCCAAGGAACAGGAGGAGCGCAGCACGCGCGGCTACTTCACCGACGAGGTCTACTCGGCCTCGCCGATGATCCTGGACAGCGCGAACGCCGAAATCCTCGCCTTCGCCGACCGCTTCGAGGCGCGGTTCGGGCGTGAGCCGTCATGGGAGGCGGTGCAGGCGTATGACGGAGCGCTACTGGCGATGGCGGCGCTGCGCGATGCCGCGGCACGCCATCCCGATCTGGCGACGCTATTAGATCGGGGTTTGCAGCGCGAGGTGGTGCTGTCGTCCGTCGAGTCGTTCGACGCGCCCACAAGGGCGGTGCTGGGAATCAATGGTCCGATCTGGTTCACCCCCGACCGAATCCGGCGGCAGCCGGTGCGGATCGGCCGGTTCCACGCAGGCGTGTACGAGTCGGCACCGTTGCAGCTCTTGCCGGTGGCGGACCCCGATCCGGGCGAGGTCGCCTCCGGCGCGGTCTTCCAGACCGAGCCCGGACAGTTCTACCGGCTGCAGCGGGTGGTGCAGACTGGTCTGTTCCTGAACCGGATTCCGCGCATCGACGTGGCGAAGTCCACCTTCGGTGCGGATTTCTACCTGTGGCTCCGCTACGCCCACGACGCCGGGCCGGGTGCTGCCGATCCGGTCGATATCGCGTTCGCCGACCTGGTCAGCGGCCGCTTCAACGGGGCCAAGCCGGCCGAGGCGACGGAGATGGCCGACGGGACGGAATACCGGCTCTGGCGCATCCAGGGCGAGTTCCGCAACGACTTCGACCTGCATCGCTTCCCGTTCGACCGGCAGGCGTTGGCGATCCGCTTCTTCAACGCGCGTGCGTCGTCCGATCGGATCGTCTACGTCCTCGACCGGCGGTCGGGCACCATCGCGCGCCCGCAGGCGCGTCCCGTCACCACCGCTGCGGTGCCCGGCGTCAGTCCGGCGGCCGCCGCCACGCAGCCGGTCCCCGCCGCAAGCCCGATCAGCAGCACGCTGGCGTCACCCGCGGCGTTCAACATCCTGACGCAGTGGGATCCGGTCGGCGCGCATGAGCGGCGCGATACGCTGGTCACGACATCCGCGCTCGGCGACCTGCGGCGGATCGGGCTTGAAACGCCGCGCGAATTGTCCGGCTTCCTGGTCACGTTCGACGTGCAGCGCCGAACCGCGGCCGCACTCGGCAAGATGCTGTTGCCGATGCTTCTGATGACCGTCGTGATGTACACGACGCTGCACTTCCCGCACGCCTTGACAAAGGAGAAGGTCACCGTCGCCGTCACCGCCGTGCTGTCGGGGGCGGTGCTGTTGTCGGCCGTCAACAACCAGCTCGGCAGCGTCGGCTATACGATGGCCGTCGAGTACGCGTTCTACGTCTTCTTCGGCCTCGGCCTGCTCTGCGTCATGTACGTGATGGCGTTCGAGGCGCTGCGCCTGAGCGGACGTGAAACGGCCGCCAGGCGTGTGGAGCACGTCACCCGCGCGGTCTTCCTGATCACGGTGGCCGTGACGGCCGCGCTCGCCATCGTCGTGTTCGAGAGCAGCCGAACGTCAGTGTAGCCGCTCGCTGCCATGCGGCCGCGGCATCCCGATACCGTCACCGGGCACGTGGCACGACGATTGCCTCTACCTTTCCGTATCGTTTCGCGAAGTCCTGCGTGCAGACAGGACAGGCCGGGGGACTCGTTCGTCAACCCTCAGCCGAGGTTCGCTCATGATCCAGCTGGTTCTGATTTTCTGCCTCGCCGGCGACCCGCATTCCTGCAAGGAGGTCCGCCCTGTCGTCGAGGACATCAATTCGCCGATGGCCTGCATGACCATGGGGCAGATCGTCGCGGCCAACGAAATCAACAGCAGCCTCGGCCTGCAGGGCTACGTGCTGTCAAAATGGCGCTGCGAGATCGGCAAGCGGGCAGAGCGCGCCCTCTAGCCCGTGCCGGCCGTCCAGCCGCCGTCCCTTCGCGGACGGCGGCGGCAGGTCCATATCCGGCCACATGGACCTGCACTCCCCACTCCGCCCGGCGCGCGGCCGCCGTGCCGACCGTCTGCCCGAAGCCTGGGCGATCGATGTCGCACATCTGACAAAGCGCTACGGCGACGTGCTCGCCGTCGACGACATCGGCTTCACCGTCGCACCGGGCCAGACCGTCGGCCTGCTCGGCGGCAACGGCGCGGGCAAGACCACCACCATCGCCATGCTGCTCGGCCTGCTCATCCCGACCTCCGGCAGCATCCGCGTGCTCGGCCACGACATGGCGACCGACCGGTTCGCCGCCCTTGCTCGGATGAACTTCTCCTCGCCCTACGTCGCCCTGCCGCACCGCCTGCGCGTCGTCGAGAACCTGCGCGTCTACGGCCACCTCTACGGCGTGCGCCACCTCGAGCGCCGGATCGCGCAGCTTGCCGGGACGCTCGACCTCGGCGCCATCCTCGACCGCCCGTCCGGCGAGCTGTCCGCCGGCCAGAAGACCCGCGTCGCACTCGCCAAGGCGCTGATCAACACGCCCGACCTGCTGCTGCTCGACGAGCCCACGGCGAGCCTCGATCCCGACATCGGCGACCTCGTGCGAACGCGGCTGGAGGACTACCGGGCCGACACCGGCTGCACGATCCTGCTCGCCTCGCACAACATGGCGGAGGTCGAGCGCCTGTGTTCGCACGTGCTGATGATGAAGCGCGGGCAGATCGTCGATCGCGGCTCGCCCGCCGAGTTGCTCGCGCGCTACGGGCGCGAGGACATGGAGGAGGTGTTCCTCGACATTGCCCGCGACCGCCAGCGGACCGCCGCATGAGCGCGGCGCAGTTGGCCAACACGCCCAGCGGCGGATCGACCCGCCGCGTCTGGGGCCTGATGTACCGGCACCTCGCGCTGTATCGCCGCTCCTGGCCGCGGCTGCTGGAGCTGATGTACTGGCCGGTGCTGCAGATGCTGATCTGGGGCTTCACCGCCCAGTTCCTCGCCATGCGCAGCGGCAATCCCGTCGCGGTCGCCGGCGGCGTGCTGATCGGCGGCGTGCTGCTGTGGGAGATCGCGCTGCGCGGCCAGATGGGCGTGACCATGACGTTCCTGGAGGAAGTCTGGTCGCGCAACCTCGCCCACATCTTCGTCAGCCCGATCCGGCCGTGGGAGATGGTGGCGGCGATGCTCGGGATGTCGCTGGTGCGGCTGTTCGTCAGCGTGCTGCCGGCGATCTTCCTCGCCTGGGTGCTGTACAGGTTCAACCTGTTCGCGCTCGGCCCGGTGCTGGTGCTGTTCGCCGCCAACCTGCTGGTGATGGGCTGGTGGATCGCGTTCGGCGTGACCTCGCTGGTGCTGCGCCACGGCCAGGGTGCGGAGCCACTGGCCTGGACGCTGCTGTTCGCGCTCACCCCGTTTTCCGCCGTATTCTATCCGGTCGCCGTGCTGCCGTTCTGGCTGCGGCCGGTCGCGCTGGCGCTGCCCTCGGCGCATGTGTTCGAGGGGATGCGCGCGGTGCTGAACCAGGGCGTGATCCGCTGGGACCACCTGGCAGCGGCGGCGGCGCTGAACGTCGTGTGGATGACGGGCGCGATCGTGCTGTTCGCCGCCCAGCTCCGCGCCGCCCGCACCCGCGGCGCACTGCTGACGATCGGCGAGTAGCCAACACCGCTCGCCGCTCGGTCAACGGCGAAGCGAGTCGGAACGACGGCTGAAAAACCAGCGCAAACATAAGCGGCTTGGTCTAGGTCCGAACGGGGCTGTAACGTCTTGCATCGAACCCAGGAGCGGCTGATCCATGAGCGAAGGATCCGGAGCAGTTCCACCTGACCTCGACTACGAGAAATGGCAAGCCGAGATGGAGCTTCGGCGCCGCGAGGTCAGCGTCAGGGAACGCGAGCAGGACCGGCTTGACGCGGAGTCGAAACGCGCCCGCTGGTTGAACCCGCTCATCATCGCCATCGTCGGCGCGACGATCACCGGAGTCAGCAGCGTCGCCGTGAGCTGGTGGAACGGCAAGAACGATCACGAAATGGAGGCGTTCAAGGCCGAGTCCGCCCGCATACTCGAGATGATTCACGTAACTGACCTCAAGAAAATGCGGGAGAATCTCGCGTTCCTTGCCGGCTCCGGCCTGATCAGCAAAGAAACGGCCGACAAGATCCGCACCTATCTCGCGTCGTTGCCGCCCGACCAGGGCCCGCTTCTGCCGGTATTGTCTTTGACGCAACCGGCCAGCCCCAATGTAGAGGCCTCGATTATCACGGTGTTCACGTGCCTGGGCGAACGCGCCCAGAGGCAGTACTGGATCTACCAGTACACAACACGCCCGCCCGGCCAGCCGACCTTCCGGGTGGTGCTCCCGCCCAACTGGGGGCAGTCGATCGGCGGCCATGACCTGTTCAGCCGGCAGGACGCGGAGAAGGTCGCGTCGGACGCGTGCAACTCGAAGGGATGATCGCCTCGCCCGGGCCACGCCGCAGGCCCCGCTCGTCGGGCGGTATTCGCCAGGCTTGACCCGACGCGCTTAGCCTTCTTACAGTGCTATGCCCAAATCGAGCCGCAAACCTTTGGTATCACTGGGCAGCTCCCCCGGAGGCTTCGCCATGACGCGCCTGACCAAGCGCCTCGCCGCCGTCGCCCTTGCCGCCCTGCTGGCCGCGCCCCAGGCGGCGCGCGCCCAGGCCGACCAGCAGGAGTTGGTCGACCGCGCCACGCTGACCGTGCAGGACCTGTTCAGGCGCATCCAGGGCCGACCTGACGATCCGCTGCGGCTCATCCGAAGCGCCCGCGGCGTGATGGTTTGCCCCGAGGTGTTCCGCGCCAGCTTCCTCTTCGGCGCCTCCGGCGGCGGCTGCGTGCTCGTCGGCCGCGACGCCGCCGGCAACTGGTCCTACCCGGCCTTCTACGGCATGGGCAGCGGCAGCTTCGGATTCCAGGCCGGCATCCAGGACGCCGAGGTCCTGATGCTGATCCTGACAAACCGCGGCATGGCGGCCGTGATGGACGACCAGTTCAAGGTCGGCGGCGACGCCAGCCTGTCCTTCGCCACCCTCGGCACCGGGATCGAGGGCGCGACCACCGCCGGCCTCGGCGCCGACATCGTCATGGTCAACAAGTCGCGCGGCCTGTTTGCCGGCATCTCGCTGGAGGGCAGCATCATGTCCAGCAGCACGGGCGGCAACCAGGCGTATTACGGCCAGCCTTTGGCGGCGCGGCAGATCGTCGTGCAAGGCGTGGCCCGCAACCCGGGTGCGGAGCCGCTGCGCGAGACGCTCGCCCGCTACAGCGCGCCGGTTCCCGCCCCGATCGCCACCGCGTACGCGCCCCCGCCGGGCTATCCGCCGCCGCCCGGCTATCCCCGGCCGGCTTACGGACAGGTGCCGCAGCCCGTGGCGCCGGGCGCGCCCGGACCGGTCACCGCCACGCCGCTCCCGCCGCCCCGGTAAGGCAGCATCGGCAAGGCAGGCGTCACCGCGCCGCGCTTGCCCGTCGGCCGCACCGGCGTAGGGTGCGGCCGATGGACCGGCCTTTCTGGAAGACCAAGCGCCTCGACGAGATGACGCAGGATGAGTGGGAGAGCCTGTGCGACGGCTGCGGCCGCTGCTGCCTGCGCAAGCTGCGCTACGAGGACGACAACAGCCTCGCCTTCACCAACATCGCGTGCCGTCTGCTCGACACCCAGACCTGCCGCTGCAAGCACTACGCGACCCGCCAGAGCCAGGTCCCCGATTGCGTCAGCCTCGCGCCCGAGGCGCTGGCCGAGATCGACTGGCTGCCGCCCTCCTGCGCCTACGTCCGCATCGCCGGCGGCCTCGACCTCGCGTGGTGGCACCCGCTGGTGTCCGGCGATCCGGACAGCGTGCACCGCGCCGGCATCTCGGTGCGTGGGCGCGTGATCGACGAACGCGTCGCGGGCACCGAGGAGGACCACATCGTCGAGTGGCCCGGGCAGATGCCGCGACCCCGCCGCCTGCGCGTGCGTCCACGTCCCGACGCGGCGCCCCAGCCCGATCCACGCTCACAGCCCGCCCGGAACCCGTGATGGCTCAAGCCCTGTTCGCCGGCGTCAACGCCGCCGTGCTCACCCCGATGCGCGACGATCTCTCGGTCGATCTCGACCGCATGGCGGCGCACTGCCGCTGGCTGCTCGCGCGCGGTTGCAACGGCCTGGGCGTCCTCGGCACCACCGGCGAGGCCAACAGCCTCGGCATCGACGAGCGCATCGCGGTGCTGGAGGGGCTCATCGAGCGCGGCATCGACCCCGCCTGCCTGCTGCCGGGCACGGGCACCCCGGCGCTGACCGACACCGTGATGCTGTCGCGCCGCGCCGCGCAACTCGGGTGCCGCGGCGTGCTGGTGCTGCCGCCGTTCTTCTACAAGTCGCCGAGCGACGACGGCTTGTTCGCCTATTTCAGCGAGGTCATCAACCGCCTCGGCGACGGCCCGGCCGTCTATCTGTACCACTTTCCGCAGCAATCGGCGGTGCCGTTCTCGCTCGACCTGATCGGCCGCGTGCTGCGCGCCTTCCCCGGCCGCCTGCGCGGCATCAAGGACAGCAGCGGCGACTGGGCCAACACGCACGCGATGATCACCGCCTTCGGGGCGGACGGGTTCGAGGTCTATCCGGCCGACGACAGCCAGTTCCACGCCGCGCTGCACGCCGGCGCGGCCGGCTGCATCACCGCGGCGGCCAATGTCGGCAGCGCGGTCAGCGCGGTGGTGTATGCCAACCGCAACACCAAGACCGGCGCGGACGCCCAGGCGATGCTGACTTCGGTGCGCCGCGCGGTGACGTCGGTGGCGCTGATCCCCGGCCTGAAGGCGCTGATCGCCCGCCACACGGGCGATCCCGCCTGGCACACGATCCGCCCGCCGCACCTGCGCCTGCCGGACGCCGACGCCGCGTGCCTGTTCGCCGCCTTCGACGCCACGGGCGCACGGCTGACCGATCCGGCCGAGGCCGCCTAAACGCCGGTTCGATATCTCCGCGACCGCGACCCATTGCCACGCGCGGGGCGGGGCGTAACCTCCCGGCCTTGCAACGACGGGGAACTGGGTCATGAAATACGTGCTGTTGGCAGGCGTTGCCTTGATCGCGCCATGCGCGCCGGCGCTGGCGCAGTCGGAGCCTCTTCTCGGTCAGATCATGATCTTTGGCGGCAATTTCTGTCCGCACGGCTGGGCGAAAGCCAACGGGGCAGACTTACAGATCTCGCAGAATGCGGCGTTGTTCTCGCTGCTGGGCACCACCTACGGCGGCAACGGCACGACCACGTTCAAGCTGCCCGACATCGCCCCGATGGAGACCAAGAAGAACGAGAACCTGACCATGTGCATCGCCCTCCAGGGCGTTTATCCCTCGCGGGACTGAGTATCGGCCTCGACACGGGCAGGGTCGCCTCGACCGATCCGGCGCCGACATCAGCTGCAACCAGAGCGCGTGCTGCGGCGCAAAATTGCTTGCGGCGCTTGCGTTGCCGCAAAGCAAGGGCATTCCGGTTATGGCAGCCCGGCGCAGCCGGGGACTGCGCCGTGATTGACGAATCCGACGCCGAACGCCTTGTGTGGCCGATCATGGAAGATGGCTCTCCCGAACTCCTGACGCTTCCGGGCGGTCAGGCCCTCGTTGCTTGGCGGCGCTCCCCCCGTGCCCGCCGGGTCAGCCTGCGCATCGACCCCCGCGAGGGCTCGGTCGTCGTCACGCTGCCCACCCGGGCCAGCCGCGGCGCCGGCATGGCGCTTCTGATCGATCACGCCGACTGGGTATCCGACCGTCTGGCCGCGTTGCCCGACGCCCTGCCGTTCGCGGACGGCGTGGAGGTACCGCTGTGCGCCGTGCCCCACCGCATCCGCCACCGCCCCGACGCGCGCGGCGGCGCCTGGGTCGAAGAGGGCGAGATCCACGTGACCGGCCGGCTGGAGTTTCTGCCCCGCCGGGTCCGCGACCTCCTGCGCGCCGAGGCACATCGCCGTCTGACCCAGCTGACCGCCGAGAAGGCCGCCCAGGTCGGCCGACCCGTCAAGCGGGTGACGGTGAAGGACACCTCCAGCCGCTGGGGCAGTTGCGCGCCCGACGGCGCGATCGCGT
Organism: Acidisphaera sp.; assembly: GCA_035272265.1. Lineage (GTDB taxonomy): Bacteria > Pseudomonadota > Alphaproteobacteria > Acetobacterales > Acetobacteraceae > Acidisphaera. Next base: position 18,182 of record DATEQV010000241.1, read on the forward strand.
TCAGCTGGCGGCTCGTGATGGCGCCGGAGTTCGTGCAGGATTACGTCGCCGGCCACGAAGCCGCGCATTTGCGCCACATGAACCACGGCAAGCGGTTCTGGGCGCTGGTCGACAAGCTCACCGCGCACCGCACCGAGGCGATCGCCTGGCTGCACGAGAACGGCTCGGCCCTGCTGCGGATCGGCTGACGGGCTACCCGTAGTACCGCGCGACCACCGCCTCGACGCTCCCGACGAGCGACGCGATCGGAAAAGCGCCGAGTAGCCCCAGCGCCAGCAGCGCCGGGGTCCGCAAGCGCGCACCCGCGGACGCATTCGAGGGTGGCAGCAGGCAGGGCAGGAACAGCAGGATCGGGATGAAGTAGCGGCCCTGGATGCCCTCGACCCACGGGAAACCGACCGGTACCATGGGCGACACGAAGGCCATCCAGCCGAGGCACCCGCTCCAGACCACCGCCACGCCGGCGAGACGCACGCGCAGCCGCATCGCGGGGACGGCCAGCAGCACCAGGGCGAGCGGCGCGAGGGGAGGGCGGTCCACCGCCAGCAGCAGCAACGCCAGGGCACACGCCGCGAAGCCGCGCGGGTGCAGGCGGCGCTCGCTGCGGATCGCCGATGCCGCCAGTGCCGCCGCCAGCGCCGCGCAGCCGATGGCCGGCCCGTCGTGCGAGACCGACGCCATCTGCGCCAGCGTCGCCGGCAGGCAGAGCACCACGAACGCTCACGGCGCCACGGTCCCGGCAAGTCCGATCGCCGCCGGCTCCGAGCGCCACGCTCGCGGCACCCGAAGCGAGCCGCGCCAGCTGCAGGCTATGGACGATCGACAGATCGAGGGCCCGCGCCAGAGCCGTCGCCAAGGCTGCCGGCAGATAGAAGACCGGCGGATAGATCGCCGTGTTCGCGAAGCCTTGCGGCTGCGGCGCCGACCAGTGCAGCGCGGTCGCGGCGGGAAGCAGCGGGCCGGCCTTGCGCTCGGGGTGGAACTTCAGCGGCAACAGCGCCTCGGCCGCGCGGCCGATGTTGGGCTCGGTCAGTCCCCCGTCGATCGCGGCGCGCGGATCGGGCAGCAGCCCGCCGCGGCTGACCTGGTCGGCGCGCAGCAGATGGTTCGGCTCGTCGGGGTTCTGGAACGGCGGCATCAGGACCGCCTGACACGCCACCGCCGGCAGGCCGACGACCAGGAACCACAGCGCCGCCGCTCTCGGTACGCCGACGCGCAACAGGAGCCGGCGCACCGCCTCGCCCGCGCCACCGTCGCCTGGGGCGCGCGCCTCGACTCCCCGATCCATTTGCTTGCCCAAGCCCCCGGGGCGTTCAACGCCCGAGATAGCCGGCGGCGATGTCGTGGA
>DATEQV010000242.1:0-3418 GCA_035272265.1 Acidisphaera sp.
ACGGCCCCCTGTCAGCCGAACCAAGAAACACGATGAGGTGGGTAACACCGGCTTGCCAAGCAAGGGCGTCTCGTTACTACCCATGATCAACAGCGAGGAAGCCTTTTGGGCTACGAACTTACGCGGCCCGGCCTCCGGCGAGATCAGTGCCAGACGCGTCGTGGTTCCGCCGATATCGCCGGCTAGCAACATCGCGTCCGCTCCTTCCACGCAGCGTCCACAAAATCATCGCCTTGGCGTTTCTGCCGGCTCGGGTCCTCTGCGCAAGACCTGAAGCCCTCGCAAGAGCACTACACGGGTCTCCCTGCAACAACGACGCGATGTCCACCCGTGGGTCCGGCGGCGGGCTTTCTCGTGCGTTCCGTTATCCGACTCTGATCCGCCCGAGGCGTTACTGCACCACTCCCGGCAGCCGTTGCTGTCACATCTTGCGACTGGCGGCGTCGGCCTTGTGGCGCCGCACGAAGGCGCACCCAGGGGGACGCATGAACGAAGCGGTACGCGCGTGGCTGGCCGCGTGGTTCGATCCATTACGGACGCTCGTGCGGCTGGTAGCGGGGCCGGCCGATCTTTTCGTGCGGTTAAGCCTCGCGCAGGCGATGTTCGTCTCGGGCATGACCGCCGGCCACCACGCGATGCTGTTCGCGACCCTGGTGCTCGGCCCGGCGCTGCTGGCGGCAGGACTGCTGGTGCGGCCGGCGGCGCTGGCGCTGCTCGCGCTGTCCCTGACGATGCCGGCAGACGTCCGGCCGCACGACACCTACCTGTTGCAGGCGGCGTTGTTCGCCTGGTACGTCATCGAGGGCGCCGGGCCGCTCTCGCTCGATCGCCTGCTCGCGAAGGGCCTTGCCGCCAGCCCGCTGCCGCTCGCCACGCGCGCCGTCGCCGCCGGACACTGGGTCGAGGATGTCATCGGACCGGCGTGGCGGTTAGCGCTGCGCCTGTGGCTCGCGGTGTCGCTGATCGCGCCCGCCGTAGGCGCAACCTTGCCCGCCGGGGCGTTCCTCACCGCCAACGCGGCGATGGTCCCGCCACCACTGGCGGTGGCTGCCGGCGTGCTGCTGGGGCTCGGCTTGGCCACGCCGCTCGCCGCGCTCGCGCTGATCTCGGCCGCTACGGGCATGGCGATGATGGCGCCGGGTCATGCGATGACGCTGTATGCGCCGCTGCTGCTGGCGCTGCTCGGCACATGCGGTGCCGGATGGCTTTCGATCGACGGCCTGCTCGTGCGCGTGCTGCATCGTCCGGTGCGCCAGGACGGCACCGAGCCGCACGTCGTCATCGTCGGCGCCGGCTTCGGCGGCATGGCCTGCGCGGCGGGGCTGCGCCATGAGCGCGCGCGCATCACGCTGATCGATCGGCGCAACTACCACCTGTTCCAGCCGCTGCTCTATCAGGTCGCCACCGCCAGCCTTTCGCCCGGCGACATCGCCACCCCGATTCGCAGCGTATTCCGCGACGATCCACGCATCCGCGTGCTCAACGGCACGGTCACCGCGGTCGACGCCGCGCGCCGCCTCGTGCACGTCGATGACCAGGCGCTCGCCTACGACTACCTCGTACTCGCAACCGGCGCACAACATAGCTATTTCGGCAACGAGTCCTGGGCTGCCTATGCGCCTGGGCTGAAGTTCGTCGAGGACGCCGTCGCCGTGCGTGGCCGCATCCTCGCAGCCTTCGAGCGCGCCGAGGCGACCGACGATGCGGCCGAGCGCGCGGCGTTGCTGACCTTCATCGTCTGCGGCGGCGGACCGACCGGCGTGGAGCTGGCCGGCGCGATTGCGGAACTCGCGCGCCACGGCCTGGAGAAGGAGTTCCGCCGCTTCGACCCGGCTTCCGCGCGGATCATCCTGGTGCAGTCGGCACCGCGCGTACTGCCGCAGTTCCCCGATCGCCTTTCGGCGTTTGCACAGCGCTCGCTCGAGGCGCTCGGCGTGGAGGTCTGGACCGGCAAGCGCGTCGAGCTGATTGACCGGGACGGCGCGGTTGTCGCCGGCAAGCGGGTCGCGGCAGCAACCGTGCTGTGGGCCGCTGGCGTCATGGCCTCCCCCGCGTCCGCCTGGCTTGGCGCCCCCGCCGATCCCGTCGGGCGGCTGGTCGTGGCCGCCGACCTGTCAGTTCCCGGCCATGACCGTGTCTTCGCCATCGGCGACACCGTGTTGTCGCTGGCCTGGAAGGGCGAGGCGGTGCCGGGGCTTGCGCCGCCCGCCAAGCAGGGCGGAGCGTATGTTGCTGCGGTCATCGCCGCCAGCCTGCGCGGGCGCACCCCGCCGCCGCCGTTCCGCTACCGCCACCAGGGCAGCCTGGCGACGATCGGACGCAAGAGCGCCGTGGTTGATTTCGGCTGGCTTCGGCTGTCGGGGGCGCCCGCCTGGTGGCTGTGGGGGCTGGTACACGTCCTGTTCCTGGTCGGCGTGCGCAATCGGATCGCGGTGATCGTCGGCTGGGTGTGGTCGTATTTCACCTACCGCCTCGGCGTCCGCCTAATCACCGGCGACCCAGTCTTTGCCGCGGGCCGCAACAGCTTCCGCATGCGCGCGCGGGAGACGGCGGAGTGATGCATCCGGGAACAGCCACCGGAAAGCGAAACCTGGACCGGCTCCGATCAGGCCAGGGTTAGTATCGCGGAGGCGCAGCGCATGAGGCATGCACCCGCCTTCCGACGACCGGCAGCGACTGCTTCGTCGTCCCGCGTGGCAGCGGCGCCTGTAGTCACGAGCCCGTTCAGGCGAAGCGCGGCCCGAGAACCAGCCTGCGGAACCAAGGCAGGAGGCGAGCGACGCCGGGCTCGGTGCACGGCGGCCGCAAGGGTCCCGCCGGAGCCGCGTTGCGGGCGGGCGCCGGCGCCGCCTCGCCCTCGGCCAGCAGGGCGTCGATCCGCCGCCGCACCCGGCTGCGCGCGCGGTGCAGCAGCACGCGCTGGTTCTCTGCCGACACGTCCAACACCTCGCAGGCTTTCTCGGCGCTGCCGCCCTCGATGTCGCGCAGGATCAGCACCGCCTTCTGATTGGGCGGCAGCTGCTCGATCACCGCCTCGACATGCTTCCTGAGCTGGCGGCCGCCGATCTCGCGCTCGGGGTCGAGATCGTGCCACAGCCGCGGCATCACCACCCAACGCCCGTCCTCGCGGAAGTTCTGCAGCTCCACCGCCCGCTCCTCGCCCTCGGGTGACGGCGGCGCCAGGGCGACCATGCGGCCCTCGCGCTTGGCGCGGGTGCGGGCGCGATTGGCGGCGATGGTGAACAGCCAAGTGGCCAGGCTGGATCGTCCCTCGAACGAGGAGATGTTGCCGACCACGGCGAGCCAGGTATCCTGCACCCTCCTCGGTCTGCGCGCGGCTGCCGATGATCGCGTTCGCGGTGCCGACGAGCGCGCCGTGAAAGCGACGTACGAGCTGACGGAACGCCGCTTCGTCGCC
>DATEQV010000243.1:0-5367 GCA_035272265.1 Acidisphaera sp.
ACTCGCCGGCCGCCCCGCCCTCGCCAGTGCGGTCTCCAACGCCTACCTGGACGTCTCGCCTGAAACCGCCGGGCTGCGCGCCCTGCCGCTGTTCCTCGCGTTGCGCGCCGCGACGCGGAGCTACGCGCTCGCTGGGGCCGCGCGCCGCCGCTCCGAGCCGCGAGAGGCGGCGCGGCTGCTCGATCTGGCCCGCCGGCATATCGAGGCCGGCCTTCGGTTCCTGCTTCGGCCCAATCCCCTGCTGACCCTCGTCGAAGCCGGCACAGGGCGGCCCGGTGCTCCGCAAGTCGCTTGATCTCGATCAGTGCGGCGGGGATCACTTGGGTCTGCTGTTCGATCCTATTGAGGCATCGGCCATGACAGCCCGCGAGCGCCGCATTCAGCCGGTCACGCTGCCGCCTCGGGGGAGCGAAGGCACTGTCGGCCTGCCCGGCGGAACGGCGCGCGGGATCGTGCTGTTCGCGCACGGAAGCGGGAGCAGCCGCCTGAGCCCGCGCAACACGTACGTGGCCGACGCGCTGGAGCAGTCAGGGTTCGCAACCCTTCTGTTCGACCTCCTGACCGAGGACGAGGCGGCCGACCGAAGCAACGTGTTCGACATCAAGCTGCTTGCCGGGCGCCTGAGCGAGGCGGCGGACTGGATCGGCTCCTGCGAGGCGGTCAGCGGCCTGCCACTCGGGCTGTTCGGCGCCAGCACGGGGGCCGCCGCGGCGCTGGTGGCGACCGGCATGCGCTCGGACATCCGGGCGGTGGTCAGCCGAGGCGGACGCCCGGACCTTGCCGGCGACGCCCTTGAGCTTGTGTCCGCGCCCACGCTGCTGATTGTCGGCGGCCATGACCAGCAGGTGCTGGAACTCAATCCTGCGGCCTACCACCGCCTGCGTTGCGAACGGCGGTTGGAAGTGGTTCCGGGAGCGACGCATCTTTTCGAGGAGCCAGGCACTCTCGCTACCGTCGTGGCACTCGCGCGGGCTTGGTTCCTGGATCATCTCACCACGCCGCCGGCGGGCATCGATCATGCTGTTCGCTGACCGGCGCGACGCCGGCCGCAGATTGGCGGCGGCGCTTCTCGACCTTCCGCTCAAGGATCCCGTCGTGCTCGCCCTGGCACGCGGCGGCGTGCCGGTCGGCTTCGAGGTCGCGCGCGCCTTGGGCGCGCCGCTCGATGTGGTGCTCGTCCGCAAGATCGGCGCGCCGGGCCAGGAGGAACTGGCGCTCGGCGCCATCGCCGACGGCGAGCAGCCCGACCTGGTTGTCGACCCTGCAATCATCGCCGCCCTGCATGTCAGTCTCGGCTACATCGAGACCGCCAAAGCCGCCGCGTTGCAGGAGATCGAGCGGCGACGTCGTGCCTATCTCGGCGATCGCCCTGCCCTCGATATCGCCGGACGTACCGCGATCGTCGTGGACGACGGGGTGGCAACGGGCGCCACCACCCGCGCGGCGTTGCGCGCCACGCGCCATCGCCGGCCGGCGCGGCTGGTGCTGGCTGTTCCGGTCGCACCGGCCGACACGCTCGCAAGACTGGAACGCGACGTGGACCTTGCTGTCTGCCTGGACACGCCCGCCGAATTCTGGGGTGTCGGGCAGTTCTACCGCGACTTCGCGCAGGTGTCGGATCGCGAGGTGGCGGAGCTACTTCAACAGATGCGCGGCCCAGGGCCGATCACGGAGAGCCGGGAAGAAAGCCGATGACGAATCACCCGATGCTGCTGTTCGGCCTTCAGGGCAGCCGCGAGCTGGCGGATCGTGTTGCGCGCCGCCTCGATGTCGCGCTGGCCGAGCATGAGGAGCGCAATTTCGAGGATGGCGAGCACAAGGCGCGCCCACTGCAGGACGTGCGCGGACAGGACGCGTTCGTGCTGCATTCTCTGCACGGCGACGACAGCGAAAGCGGCAACGACAAGCTCTGCCGGCTGCTGTTCTTCTGCGGTGCGCTGAAGGACGCCGGCGCCCGGAGCGTGACCGCCGTCGTGCCGTATCTCTGCTACGCACGCAAGGATCGGCGAACCAAGCCGAACGATCCGATCACGACCCGCTATGTGGCTGCGATGTTCGAAGCGGTCGGGATCGATCGCGTCATGACGGTGGAAGTGCACAACATCGCGGCGTTCGAGAATGCGTTCCGCTGCCCGACCTGGCACATCGAGAGCGCGCCTCTTCTGGTTGCGCATTTCGCGCCCCTCCTGAACGGCCAGAGCGTCGTCGCCGTCTCCCCCGATGCGGGCGGCGCGAAACGGGCCGAGCAGTTCCGTCAGGCGCTGGAGCAACTGTCCGGGAGAGATGTCGGCAGCGCTTACATGGAGAAGTATCGCAGCAGCGGGGTGGTGACCGGCGAGCTTCTTGCCGGCGACGTATCCGGCAAGGCCGCCGTCATCGTCGACGATCTCGTCAGCACGGGAGGCACACTGATCCGGGCGGCCGAGGCCTGCCGGCGGGCGGGTGCGACAAAGGTCTTCGCAGCGGCCGCACACGGACTGTTCGTCGGCGGCGCGCCGGCGCTGTTCGCAAGCCCCGCGCTGGACTCCATCACCGTGACCGACACCATTCCGCCGTTCCGCGTCGCGAAACCTGACTTGGGCCGTCTCACTGCCCTTGACATCAGCGAGGCGATCGCACGCGCGATCTCCGCCTGTCGCGATGGCACCTGACCTGCTCGACACACCGGTCGCGCGGCATGTGTGGGAGACCCGCTACCGGGCGAATGCGGCGGAGGCATCGGTCGTGTCGACCTGGGCGCGGGTCGCCGGCGCACTGGCCGCGGTCGAACCGGCCGCACAGGCCGACTGGGAGCGCCGTTTCCGCGACATCCTGACCGACTTCCAGTTCCTGCCGGGCGGGCGCATCCAGGCGGGTGCGGGGTCCGGGCGCGACGTCACGCTTCTCAACTGCTTCGTCATGGGACCGATCGAGGACTCGATCCGCGGCATCTTCCGCGCGCTCGAGGAAGGCGCTGTGACGATGCAGCATGGCGGTGGGGTCGGCTACGACTTCTCCACACTTCGTCCGGCCGGCGCCAGGGCGCGAACAACCGGCATGATCGCCTCCGGTCCGGTTTCGTTCATGGACGTCTGGGACGCGACGTGCGCGACCATTCAGTCGAGCGGCGCGCGGCGCGGCGCGATGCTGGCCACGTTGCGCTGCGACCACCCGGACATCGCCGCCTTCGCGGACGCCAAGCGGATCGCGGGACGGCTGAGCAACTTCAATCTGTCCGTGCAGGTGACGGACGACTTCATCCAAGCCCTCGATCGGAACGCGTCATGGCCGTTGATCTTCCCCGCCAGCCGCCTGGATGGAGCCGGCGAGACGATCGTGCGGGACTGGCCCGGCGAGGCCTTGCCGGTGCCGTGCCGCGTGGTGTCCCGGGTGCCGGCGTGCGCGTTGTGGGACGGGTTGCTGCGGGCGAGCTACGACAGCGGCGAGCCGGGCATGCTGTTCATCGACCGCATCAACCGGCTGAACAACCTTGCGTACTGCGAGCGGATCACGGCCACCAACCCGTGCGGCGAGGTTCCCCTTCCGCCGTACGGCAGCTGTGACCTCGGCTCGATCAACCTGGCGCGTCTCGTGTGGCATCCGTTCGCGCCATGCGCGCGGCTCGACACGCAGCTTCTGGCCGAAATCGTTCGCGTTGCAGTCCGGCTGCTCGACAACGCGATCGACGCCTCGCGCTTTCCGCTCCCGGCGCAACAGGAAGCCGCCCTTCGGACACGACGCATCGGGCTGGGGGTCACCGGCTTGGCTGACGCGTTGATCATGCTCGGGCTTACCTATGGCAGCGACGCCTCGCTTGCACTCGCCGGCGACACGATGCGCGTCATCGCTCATGCGGCCTACCGTCAATCGGTCGCCCTGGCCGAGGAAAAGGGCGCTTTCCCGGCATTCGACCTCGCGAAGTATTCGGCCGCGCCATTCATCGCAGCGCTCCCCGCCGACATCCGCGACGGCATCGCACGGCATGGCATCCGCAACAGCCACCTGCTGGCGATCGCGCCGACGGGCACCATCAGCCTGCTGGCCGGCAATGTTTCGAGCGGGATCGAGCCGGTCTTTGCGGCGGACTTCCGGCGAACGGTCCTGGACAAGACTGGCAGTCCCCGGGAATTTCCGCTGACAGACTACGCCGTCCGGGTGTGGCGGAGACAGCAGGGCCGCAAAGATGGTGTGCCCCCGGCATTTTCCGCAGCACCCGACGTTTCGATCGGGTCGCATCTCGCGATGCAGGCCGTACTACAGCCGCTGGTCGACAATTCGATTTCGAAGACAATCAATCTGGCCGGGGAGACCACGTTCCACGACTTCGCGCCGCTTTACCGACGTGCCTATAACCTGGGCTTGAAGGGCTGCACGGCGTTCCGGGAAGGGGCGGAGAGGCGAGCCGTCCTGTCCACACAGATCCCCGGCACATGACGGCGGCGTGGTTTGCTGGGGGCACGAGCACGGCGACGCCACTGGCTTACCCGTGCAAGCCAAAGCGCTCGCGGTCGGCCGACGACAGGGGCTGACGCGACAGCACGTACAGCGCGTGAGCCTGATCCGGCCGGGTTGGAAGAGATATGGATTGTCGCGTCACGGAGAAGCCCGCCGCGCGGGCTCGCTCGATAAAGGTCGCGTCTTCAAAGCCTGTCCACAGCAGGAGATGGCCCGCGGGCGCGAGGCTGTCGCGGCAGCGAGCCAAGCCTTGCTCTCCGTAAAGCGTGGCGTTCGCCGGCGTCGAGAGCGCTTCGGGGCCGTTATCGACATCGAGCACGATCACGTCCCAGTGCCGGTCTGCGCAAAGATGGGCGATGACGTCGCTCTCTATCAGGCGCACTCCAGACGACAGCGTGGCCGCGAGACGCGGATTTATGCGGGTACGGAACCAGTGCAACACGGCGCCGGACCGCTCTGCCACCGTGATCCTCGCCCGTGTGGGGCGGATCCCTGCGTTCAGCGTCTCCAGAAGGCTCGCCAGCGTGTAACCGAGGCCGAGGCCGCCCACGAGGATCTTCGGATGCGGCGTGCTCGGGAGCAGGCCGGCGAGACAACCGAGCCGGTCCTCCGACGCGTGATACTCACCGTTCATCAGCTCCCAGCCGTCGGCGCGTATCATGTGCACGCCGTTCCGCTCGTAGAGATCGAGCTGGTTACCCTCCGACGAGGCGGAGGCGATATGGGTCCACATGACCGTTTGATCTGGGCGGCAACGAATGATGTGACAGGGTTTCATAAAAGAGAGGCCGACGCCCTCACGCATCCCCTCATTGGCAAGTTGACGACGCCGCGTAATAAAAGAATCCGCTGAGCTGGCCGCAGTTGCTGCAAAGAATCAGGAAGGCCCTGGCCAGATTCGCATTCTTGCGCGCGACAAAAACGGCTTGCCTC
>DATEQV010000244.1:0-22507 GCA_035272265.1 Acidisphaera sp.
CGCACATCATCGCCATCATACCGCGCAGCTTCTTCGACGCGCTCGCGGGCGGCGATCTGTTGCAGACGCTGCTGATCTCCATCCTGACCGGCGCCGTCGTCACCGGGATGGGCGAGCGGGCAGCGCCGATCGCCCACGTCATCGACACTGCCGGACAGATCTTCTTCCGCATCATCGGCGTGATCGTGAAGCTCGCGCCGCTCGGGGCGTTCGGGGCGATGGCGTTCACCATCGGCGAGTACGGGATCAGCAAGCTCGGGAACCTGGCCGGACTGATCGCGACCTTCTACCTGACGAGCCTGCTCTTCGTGTTCGTGGTGCTCGGCTTCATCGCCTGGATGGTCGGCTTCTCGATCATCCGCTTCATCGTCTACATCAAGGACGAGTTGCTGATCGTGCTCGGGACCTCGTCCTCCGAGACCGTGCTGCCGCAGATCATGCTGAAAATGGAGGGGCTCGGCGCCTCCAAGCCGGTGGTCGGGCTGGTGATCCCGACCGGCTACAGCTTCAACCTCGACGGCACGAACATCTACATGACACTGGCGACGCTGTTCCTCGCCCAGGCGGTGGGCGCGGACCTCAGCTTCGGCCAGTACGCCACCATCATCCTTGTCGCCATGCTGACGTCGAAGGGCGCATCGGGCGTCACGGGCGCCGGCTTCATCACACTGGCGGCGACGCTCGCCGCGATTCCGAACAACCCCGTGCCGGTCGCCGCGATGACCCTCGTGCTCGGGATCGACAAGTTCATGAGCGAATGCCGCGCGCTGACGAACCTCGTCGGCAACGGCGTGGCGACGATCGTGGTCAGCGCATGGGAGAACGAACTCGACCGCGACCGCCTCAGGGCGGCGATGGCGCATCCTGGGACGATGGGCGACCTGATCGAGGCGGAGCCTCTCGACCACGCCATCTGACGAAGGATCGCGACTCGACCGTCAGTCCGCGGCGGCGGCGAGCGGCGCGCCCTGGCGTTCGGCGACGGCGTCGCCGAACGCCTCGAAGATGCGGCGAGACAGCCGGTCGGCCGTCCAGTCGTATTCCGGGTGCCACTGCACGCCGACGACGAAACGGCGGGTGCCGACGCGCACCGCCTCGACGGTGCCGTCCGGCGCCCAGGCCTCGGCCACCAGGCCGTCGGCCAACCGCTCGATGCCCTGGTTGTGCAGCGAGTTGACGCGGATCTCCCCTGCCCCCGCCAGCCGGTGCAGCCAGGACCCCGGTGCCAATCGCACGGTGTGCGCCTTGCCGATGCGGATCGCCTGGGCGGGCTGCATGGGCGTGGAGTGGTCCATCCGCCCGGGCAGGTCCTGCAGCCGCTGGTGCAGCGTGCCGCCGAGGGCGACGTTCAGCTCCTGCATGCCGCGGCAGATCGCCAGCATCGGCACGCCCGCCCGCACGGCGGCGCGGATCAGCGGCAGCGTGGCGGAGTCGCGCGAGTGGTCCTCGGGCGTGCCCTCCGGATGCGGCGGCCCGCCATACAGGCTCGGCTGCACGTTCGACCGGCTGCCGGTCAGCACGATGCCGTCCAGGCGGTCGAGCAGCACCGACGGGTCGGACGCCTCGCCGCAGGCGGGGATCAGCACCGGCACGGCGCCGACGATCGCGCACAGCGCGCGGATATAGGTGTCGGACGCGGCGTGGTTCGACATCCCGTAGGGGCCGAAGGCCTTGGTGCAGCAGCTCACGCCGATCAACGGTTTCATCGCGTCACTCCCACCGCCAGGATAGCGCCCGGCGATTGCGACAGAATGAAGTCATTCACGCCGCGTCGCACGTGCATTCTCGGTAACGGCGACCCAAGCCCTGTGCGGTTCGCAGTTGAATGACCTCAGACACGCAAAAACCGCGCCGCTGCGGCCCCAGTGGTCCTTCAGTGGCCCTGGTTGTTCTGGAAGAAGCGGGGATCGACGAACTCGAACAGCTTCGGGTCGACCGAGACGCCGGTCTGGATGTTGTAGAGCGACACCCGAGTCGACCGGCGCTGGGCGTCGATCACCGTCCAGCCGCGCAAGGTCAGCGGGTCGTCGGTGAAGTTCAGCGTCAGGCTGCCGTCGCCCGGCGACGCGGTGTGCAACACCGTCACCTCGATCTGCCCCGGCTGGCGTCGGAAATCCGTCACCGTCACCTCGCCCGACAGCGAAATCCTATCGCGAAGCAGCAGGCCGAGCGGGGTCTGCCCGATCGGGATGTTGCTGGTCTGCTCGAGCTGGCTGTCGTGGAACACCACCAGCCCGTGGCCGGCGACCAGCAGCAGCGGACTCGGCGGATCGTACTGGAACCGCATCCGCCCGGGCCGCGCGAGCCACGCCGTGCCGCGCGAGATCTGGCCGTCCGAGGCGACTTGCAGGAACTGCGCCTTCAGCGTCTTCACGCCGTCCAGATAGGCCTCGAGCCGGGCCACGTCGGCGCGGTCCCGGTCGGTGAGCGCGTACGGCACCTGCGCCAACGCCGCTCGGCCGGCGAGCAACAGGACGGGGACGGCGGCGAGCAGGATGCGGCGGTTCATGCAGCCCATGTGGGGGTTGGCAACGCGACGCGCGAGGCGCGCCGCTACTCGGCGGCCGGCACGAGCTCCGCGTCCGCCGCATGGGCCCAGAGCTCCGGCTCCAGCTCCTCGCGCCGGTCCGGGAAGGCCAGCGCGCACCCCATCGTGACCAGCGCGAAGGCGGCCAGCACCAGCAGCACGGCACTCAGGCTGCCGGTGCGGTCGTGCAGCAGGCCGACCAGCGGCGGCGCCGAGGCGGCGCCCAGGAAGCCCACGAAGAAGCGGACCGAGTACATCCGCGTCCGCAACGCCGGCGAGAGGTAGCGGGCGGTCATCGTCTCGTTGACCGTCACCTGGCCGAAGATCACCGCCGCCACCACGCCGGCGAGCGGCAGCACCAGCCAGCCGTCGGCGAAGGCCAGCCCCGCCATCGCCGGCGCGAGGATCAGCCCGAACGGCAGGAAGACGCGCTTGAGCGTGGTGCGGTCGATAGCCCGCCCGACCGAGAACTGCGTCAGCGCGCCGCACAGCGTGACCCCGAACGCCGCCAGCCCGACCAGCGGCAGCAGGCCCGGGGCCGAGGCCAGGCGCTCGGCCATCAGCTTGGGCAGCAGCACGGTGAAGGCGTTGAACACCAGGCCCGAGGACGCCGCGATCAGCAGCAGCACGACCACGGCGCGGCGCACGAGGTGGCGGGGAATTGCCGGGAACGGCCGGCCGCTGCGGTGGCCGATCACGTCCGGCCCGGACAGCCGCAGCCACAGCGCGCCGCCGAGGACCGCCAGCGCGCCGGGCACGATGAAGGCCCAGCGCCAGCCGCCATGCGCCAGCAGGAACGCGGTGATCACCGGGGCGAGAGCGACGCCGACATTGCCGAACACGCCGTTCATCCCGACCGCCCGGCCAACCTTGTCGCCCGCCGCGTCCACCAGCATCGCTGTCCCGATCGGGTGGTAGATCGCCGAGAACAGGCCGGCCGTCGCCAGCGCGACCGCCAGCATCCAGGGCGCGGTGGCAAATCCGCAGCCGATCAGCGACAGGCCGGTGCCGATAAAGAACACCGCCAGCAGCGGCACCCGCCCGACGCGCTGCGCGAGCCACCCCTGCGGCAGCGAGAACAGGCCGTAGAGCACGAACATGCCGGTCGCGAGCGACAGGATCTCGCCGTAGTCGGTGCCGAACCCGCTACCGCTTACGGCCATCGCCAGCACAGCCGTGGGCAGGATCAGCAGCGAGTAGTGCGTGATCAGATGTGCGTAATTGATCAGCCCGATCCGCACCCGCTGGCCGTCCATCGCCCTCACCGTTCGCTCCCGCGCGGGAGCCTAGCAGCCTGTCGGAGTTAAGCACAAACCACGAACAAATCGGAGATTTCTTTCGATACTTCGCAGTTCTGCACAACAAGAGAATCCGCCGGTGGCCGTTGGCGACATATTCATCCGCAAAACTGCTAACTCCGACAGGCTGCTAGGATGTCGCCGATCGGTGCCGAAGCGCCGGTTGTGCGCGCGAGACCTGCACTACAGGCACCCCAAGCCGAGGCGGCATGTCGGAACGTTAACTTAAAACGCGGCAACACAATGATTTCACCAGCTTCAATCGTTCCAGATGAACCAAAAGCGGCCGAGCTGTGTTTGGATGCATACACGGGCGGTCCGCAGAGATCGCGAGACATCACAGGAGCCGGAGCATGGCGGAACAAAAAAAAGGCGGCACCAGCAACCGCGGGTTCGCATCGATGGACCCCGCCAAGCAGCGGGCGATCGCCTCCAAGGGCGGCAGCAGCGTGCCGCCGGAGAAGCGGCCGTTCGCGCAGAACCACAAGCTGGCTGCCGAAGCCGGCCGCAAGGGCGGCGAGAATTCGCATGGCGGCCGCCGCCGCGAGCGCGAGATCGAGACCAACGTGCCCGATGACGGCGGCACTCACGGGACCGAGAGGCACGAGGCGGCACCCAGTCACGGAGTGAGGGTGCCGGAGCACAACTGAGCCAACGGACCACGAACAAGCCCGGCCGCACGCCGGGCGGGACGCGTCGCATCTCGATTTCACCCGTCATGACCGGCCTTGTGCCGGTCATCCACGACTTTCTTGCTTTCCAGCGGCCGGCGAAGTCGTGGATGGCCGGGCCAAGCCCGGCCATGACGGTAAATGTAGCGGCCGGCCGGTTCCAGTCGGCTGGGACCACCCTAGTCGGCCGGCGCGTCCTTGATGCGGCGCTCGGCCATCGGGCGCCAGGGCGCGTCGGCCGGCGCCTCGGCCAGCGCGCGGCGGAACAGGGCCGCCGCCTCCGGCGTCACCACGCCGCTCATCTCCGTCAGCACCTCGGCCGTCTCGGCCCCGAGCGTGGGATCGAACCGTGTCGCCAGCGCCGTCTGCCATGCCGTCGCGGCGGCCTGGAAATCGCCCCGGCTGAGCTCGAGGCTGCCCAGCATCACGTAACCCTTGCGGGCTTCCTCCGACTTCGGATCGAGCTTGGCCAGCACGCCGCGCAGCTGGGTGGCGAGGTGTGTCGCCTCCTTGGCCCGCGCCTCGGCCGCCGCCCGCCGCGCCGCCAGGGGCTCCGCCGGCAGCTCGGGCGAGCCGCCGATCAGGTACAGGCCGAGAGCCGCGGCCGGGATGATCGCCAGCGTGGCATAGAGCGGGAACCGGCTGGTGCGCCGGGCTTCGCCGTCATGGTCGGTGTCGGCCGCGAGCAACCGGCGCTGCACCTCCAGCACGGCCGCTTCGTGCTCGGTCTCGGTCAGCCGCCCGTCCTCGCGCTCGCGGTCCAGCTCGTCGAGTTGCGCGCGGTGCAGCGCCAGCGCCGCCTCGCGGCGCCCGCGGGCTGCCGCGCCCTGCCGGAGCGTCATCAGCCCGAGCGGCACCAGCGCGGCGAGCGCGAGCAGGCCAAGCGAAACCCAGATCATCAGGGTTCCAGCAGCCGTGCCAGCCGGGCGCGCTCGTCACCGGACAGAGGAGCAGGCGGCGCCGGACGGCGCCGCCGGGCCAGGACCACCGCCGCCGCCCCGGCGCCCACGGCGAGCAGGGGCGAGGCCCACAGCAGCAGCGTGATCGGCTCGAACGGCGGGCGCAGGCGGACGAAGTCGCCATAGCGCGCGACCATCCAGGCGATGATCTGCTGGTTGGTCTCGCCTTGCGCCACGCGCACCCGGATGTCGTGGCGCAGGTCGCGCGCGAGGTCGGCGTCGCTCTCCTCGATGCTCTCGTTCTGGCAGACGAGGCAGCGGAGCTGCCGCCCGATCGCCTCCGCGCGCGCTTCCTGCGCCGGGCTGGCCATCACCTCGTCGGGACTGCTGATGGCGTGCGCGGGCAGTGCAAGCGCACAGAGAAGCGCCAGCATGGCCAGCGCATGCCTCACACCATCAAGCGCCCATCGCACTCCGTCATCGCGAGCCGCCACTTGGCGGCGTGGCGATCCAGGGCCGCGCGACAGACGCTTATCACGTTGCCCTGGATCGCCACGCCGGCTGACGCCGGCTCGCGATGACGCTGAGCCGCGAAACAGGACCGACGCCCGCACCCGGCTCATGAGTAGGTCTTCAGCAGCGGCTTGAGGCCATGCGCGATGATGTCGTCGGTAAGCGCCCCCGGCCAGCGCGCGCGGATGATGCCGTCGGTATCGACGAAGAACGTCTCCGGCACGCCATAGACGCCGAAGTCGATCGCCGTCTGTCCCGGATCGTCGCGCGCCAGCCGCGCATACGGATTGCCGTTGCGCGCGAGGTAGGCGGCGGTCGCGGCGGCCTTGTCCTTGTAGGCGATGCCCCACACCGCGACGCCCTGCTTGTGCAGCTGGTCGAGCAGCGGCGCCTCCTCCACGCACGGGATGCACCAGCTGGCGAAGAAGTTGATCAGCACCGGCGTGCCCGCCGCCATCACGTCGGCACTCGAAAAGCCGGGGCCGTTGTCGCCCGGCAGATCGAAGGTCGGGATCCGCTTGCCGATCAGCGGGCTCGGGACGCCGCGCGGGTCGTAGGTGCCCTCGCGCATCCGGCCGAGCAGCGCGTAGAAACCGAGGCCCGCGCTGGCCGCGATCGCGAGCGGCGCCCAGAGCAGAAGCCGGCGATCGAGGGGGACGTTGGACATTACGCGCGCGCCGCCACGGCCGCGGCGGCGCGGCGCGGCGCCCCGATCCGCAGCCTCCGGTCGGCGAGCGACACCATGCCGCCGGCCGCCATGATCAGCGCACCGAACCAGATCTCCGGCGCCAGCGGATTGACGTGCAGCCGCAGGATCGCGCTGCCGTCGCGCTCCTCGCCGAGCACGGCATAGAGGTCCTGGAAGCCGTCGGTCTGGATCGCGCTGTCCATCGTGGTCTGACGCTGCGTGATGAACGACCGGCGCGACGGGTGCATGGTCGCGACCACCTTGCCGTCGCGCGTCACCACGAGATCGGCGACGCGCGCGGTGTAGTTGGAGCCGGACGCGTCGTGCAGGTCCTGCAGCGTCCAGGTGTAGCCGCCGACCTCGGTGCTCGCGCCCGGCTTGACCGCGACGACGGCACTCACGGCCAGCGACATGCCCGCGATCCCGATCACCGTGACGCCCATGCCGGCATGCGCGATCGCGGCACCCCACACGGCCCGCGGCTGCGCCCGGAGCCGCGACAGGCTCGCCGACGGCGGAATGCGGAACAGCCGCGTGCGCTCGACGATCTCGGCCACGCTGCCGAGGATCAGCCACGTCGCGCCGGCATAGGCCAGCGCCGGAATGCCGCGCGCCGGACCGAGCGAGGCGACGATGCCGACCGCCGCGGCAGCGAGCGCGGCCCACCACAGGCGCATCAGCGCGGGGCCGAGTGCGGCACGCTTCCACGACAGCACCGGACCGACCGCCATCGCCAGGAACAGCGGCGCGCACAGCGGCAGCACGGCGGCGTCGAAGAACGGCTTGCCGACGCTGATCTTGGCGCCGAACAGCAGTTCGGCGAACAGCGGATAGGTCGTGCCCGTCAGCACCACCGCCGCCATCGAACACAGCAGGATGTTGTTCAGCACCAACGCACCTTCGCGCGAGATCGGCGCGAACAGGCCCGATGCCGCCAGCGCCGGCGCGCGGAAGGCGAACAGCAGCAAGCTGCCGCCGATCACCAGCGCCAGCAGCGCCAGGATGAACACCCCGCGGGCGGGATCATTGGCGAACGTGTGCACCGAATTGAGGATGCCGGAGCGCACCAGGAACGTGCCCGACAGGCTGAGCGAGAACGTGCCGATCGCCAGCAGGATCGTCCACGTCTTCAGCGCCTCCCGTTTCTCGACCACGATCGCCGAGTGCAGCAGCGCGGTGCCGGTGAGCCACGGCAGCAGGCTCGCGTTCTCGACCGGGTCCCAGAACCAGTAGCCGCCCCAGCCGAGTTCGTAATACGCCCACCACGACCCGAGCGCGATGCCGCCGGTCAGCAGCAGCCACGACACCAGCGTCCACGGCCGAACCCAGCGCCCCCACGCGGCGTCGACGCGACCTTCCAGCAAGGCGGCGACGGCGAAGGCGAACGGGATCGAGAACCCGACATAGCCCGCGTAGAGGATCGGCGGATGGATCGCGAGGCCGGGGTCCTGCAGCAGCGGGTTCATGTCGTTGCCGTCGACCGGCGGCGGCCAGACGCGCATGAACGGATTGGACGTCGTCAGCGCGAACAGCAGGAAGCCCACCGAGCAGAAGCCCAGCACGCCGATCACCCGCGCGCGCAATGCCGACGGCAGGTTGCGCCCGAACGCCGCCACCGCGCCGCCGCACAACGCCAGGATCAGGCACCACAGCAGGATCGAGCCCTCGTGGTTCCCCCAGGTGCCGGTGATCTTGTAGATCAGCGGCTTCATGCTGCTGCTGTTCTCGGCGACGTTCATGACCGAGAAGTCGTCGGTCACGGCACTCCAGATCAGCGCGCCGTAGGCCGTTGCGAGTGCAATCAACTGCCCGAGCGCCAGCGCCGGTGCCGCCGCCATCAGCCGCGCGTCGCGCTGGTGCGCGCCGAGCAGCGGCACGATCGCCTGCGCCCCCGCGAGGGCGACGGCCAATGCCAACGCGAAATGCCCGAGTTCCGGAGTCACATTCAGCTTCCCTGACGGGTTCCCTGCCGCGCCGTGTCCCAGGTCGCGGCCGGCGGCGGCGCGCCGTTGGCCGGGTTCCAGTGCCCCGAGCGCTTCAGCGCCTCCTCGACGTCGCGCGGCATGTAGGTCTCGTCGTGCTTGGCCAGCACCTCGCTCGCGCGGAACGTGCCGTTCGGCTGCAACGTGCCCAGCGCCACCATCCCCGAGCCTTCGCGGAACAGGTCGGGCAGGATGCCGTCGTAGCTCACCGTCACGCTGGCCGTGCCGTCGGTGACGACGAACCGCGCTTCGGGCGTGCCGTGATCCATCTCGCGATGCAGCGACCCCGCCTGCACCAGCCCGCCGAGCCGCACGGTCCGCCCGGGCGTGGCGTTGGCGGCGAGATTCGACGGCGTGACGAAGAACACCAGGCTGTCGCTGAACGCGAACAACACGAGCGCCGTCGCGGTGCCGAGGCCGATGCCGCAGGCCAGCAGGATGTACAGCCGCCGCCGCTTGCGGGTCACGGCCGCCCCTCTCGCGCCTGCCGCGGGTCGATCGCCGCCAGCTTGCGGCGTGCCGCCGCCGCGCGCTGCCACGCGCCGATGCCGAACACCAGCGGGATCAAAACGCCGAGCGCATACGCCGCGGCGATGAACGGCAGATGCGTCACGCGGCCACGCGCTCCGCATCGGCGCGCGCCAGCTGCAGCACGCGGATGCGCCGCTCCATCACCGCCGCGCGCAGCCGCTCGGTGACGATGGCGGCGAACAGCAGCGTGTAGCCGATCGCGGAGAACAGCAGCGGCCACAGCATCGACGCGTGGATCGTCGGCGAGCCGGTCAGCGTGATGCTCGCCGGCTGGTGCAGCGTGTTCCACCAGTCGACGCTGAACTTGATGATCGGCAGGTTCACCACGCCGATCAGCGCCAGGATCGCCGCCGAGCGGTAGCCGCGCTCCTGGTCGTCGAACGCCCGGATCAGCGCGATGTGCCCGACATACAGGAAGAACAGCACCAGGACCGAGGTCAGCCGCGCGTCCCACACCCACCACGCGCCCCACATCGGCTTGCCCCACAGGCTGCCCGAGGCGAGGCAGAGCGCGGTGAACGCCGCACCCACCGGCCCGATCTCCTGCGCCGCCAGATCGGCGAGCGGATGCCGCCACACCAGCGAGATGGCCGACGCGAGCGCCAGCCCCGCATAGCCGCCGGACGCCAGCCATGCGGCGGGGACATGGACGTACATGATCCGGACCGCGTCGCCCTGCTGGTAGTCGGCCGGGGCGAAGAACAGGCCCCAGGCCAGGGCGAAGCCGGTGATCAGCACGCCGCCCGTCGCCAGCCACGGCAACACCGCGCCGGACAGCCGCAGGAAGCGGCCCGGATTGGCGAAGCGATGCAGGTTTCGCCTGGGCGGGGGGGCCGCGCCCAAGGCGGGGCCGGATGCGGGGCCGGATGCTGTGCTGGCGTCCAAATCGTCTTTCCTCGCGCCCACCCCTACCGCACCCGGGACGGGGGTGTAAGTCACGGCCGACACACGTAGTGTGGCAGGCTTCTCAACGTTAGAAACAGGGTTTCGGCAATTTCATGCGCTTCGCATTGATCTGCATCGACCGCCCGGACGCGGCCGGGATACGGCAGGCGACCCGCCCGGCGCATCTCGACTACCTGCGCGCCCGCGCCGCCGGCGTCGTCCAGGCCGGCCCGCTGATCGGCGCGGACGGCAACCCGCTCGGCAGCCTGTTCATCCTGGACGCCCCCGACCGCGGCGCCGCCGAGGCGTTCTCGGCCGGCGACCCGTACGTCCGCGCCGGCCTGTTCGCGAGCGCGACCCTGTATCCCTACCGGACGGTCTTCCAGGACGGCGCGGAGCTGGAGGCACAGGCCGCACCCCTCGCCGGATGACAAGCGCGCCGGCGGCCAAGCGGCAGTACTGGCTGGTGAAGTCCGAACCCGACGCGTTCTCCTGGCAGCAGCAGGTGGCGCGCGGCGTCGAGCCCTGGACCGGCGTGCGCAACCACACGGCGAAGATCAACCTCAAGTCCATGCGGCAGGGCGACCTCGCGTTCTTCTACCACTCGAACGTCGGCAAGGAGATCGTCGGTGTGGTCGAGGTGGCCCGCGAGGCCTACCCGGACCCCACCGCCGAGGACGGCGACTGGGTCTGCGTCGACATGCGCGCCGTCGCCCCGATGCCCACCCCGGTCACCCTCGCCGCCGTCAAGGCCGAGCCCAGGCTCGCCGAGTTCGCGCTGGTCCGGCAGCCGCGCCTGTCGGTGATGCCGGTCGCCAGGCCGCAGTGGGACCTGATCTGCCGCATGGGCGGCTACAAGCAGCCATGACCCCATGGCGCTGATCCCGCCGAAGGGCCGCCGCACCCTCTGCCGCATCGCCGACATCCCGGACGGCGGCGCGCGCGGCTTCGCGCCCGCACCCGGCGGCCTGACCGGCCTGTTCGCCGTCCGCCGGGGCGAGACGGTCTACGTCTACGTCAACGCCTGCCCGCATCTCGGCATCTCGCTCGACGGGGCGCCCGACAGGTTCCTGACCGCGGACGGCTCGTTGCTGATCTGTTCCAACCACGGCGCGGTGTTCCGCATCGAGGACGGCACCTGCCTGCGCGGCCCCTGCAGCGGCCTGTCGCTGGAGGCGGTCGAGACCTGGATCACCGACGGGGTCATCGAGGTCCCGGCCGACGCCGGCCTGTAGCCCAAAGGTCGCGGTTGCCTCTCCGGGCGACATGTTTTGATCTGGCGCAAGTATGGCCGAGCTTGACCTGCTCTATGCGCGGGCAGGCAGCCGTTGTTGTATGCGGCCCAATGACGCTGGGGAGGTGCCTATGGATCACGAAACACTAGTCGAGGTGAAGCCCGACATCGCCGCCCACGCCTTGGTGGACGCGGCCAAGGCCCGCGAATGGTATCAACGCTCGGTCACCGACCCCGACGGCTTCTGGCGCGAACAGATGGGCTGCATCACCTGGATGAAGCAGCCCACGCGCATCAAGGACAGCAGCTTCACCGGCGACGTCCACATCCGCTGGTTCGACGACGGCACCCTCAACGTCTCCGCCAACTGCCTCGACCGCCATCTCGCGACGCGCGGCGATCAGGTGGCGATCATCTGGGAAGGCGACGACCCCACGGTCAGCAAAAAGATCACCTATCGGGAGTTGCACGACCAAGTCTGCCGCCTGGCCAACGCCCTGAAGTCGCTCGGCGTCAAGAAGGGCGACCGCGTCACGATCTACCTGCCGATGGTGCCCGAGATAGCCGTGGCGATGCTCGCCTGCGCGCGGATCGGCGCGATCCACTCGGTCGTGTTCGGCGGCTTCTCGCCCGACAGCCTCGCCAACCGCATCGTGGATTGCAAATCGGATATCCTGATCACCGCCGACGAGGGTCGCCGCGCCGGGCGCAAGGTGGAGCTGAAGGTCAACGCGGATGTCGCGCTGACCGCCTGCCCGGACGTCAGACACGTCATCGTGGTGCCGGTCACCGGCGAGAAGGTGCCGATGCGCGCCGGCCGCGACCACCATTACGACGAGCTGCTCGCCAAGGCCTCGCCCGACTGCCCGCCCGCGGAGCTGTCGGCCGAGGACCCGCTGTTCATCCTCTACACGTCGGGCAGCACCGGCAAGCCGAAGGGCGTGCTGCACACCACCGGCGGCTACCTGGTCTGGGGGTGCTTCACGCACCGATACGTGTTCGATTACCATGAGGGCGAGATCTACTGGTGCACCGCCGACGTCGGCTGGGTCACCGGCCACACCTACATCGTGTACGCCCCGCTCGCGAACGGTGCGACGACGCTGATGTTCGAAGGCGTGCCGACCTATCCCGACACCGGCCGCTTCTGGGACGTGGTGGACAAGCACCAAGTCAACATCTTCTACACCGCGCCGACCGCCATCCGCAGCCTGATGCGCGACGGCGAGGGCCCGGTGAAGAAGCGCTCGCGCAAGTCGATCCGCATCCTCGGCACCGTCGGCGAGCCGATCAATCCCGAGGCCTGGCTGTGGTACTACCACGTCGTCGGCGACACCCGCTGCCCGATCGTCGACACGTGGTGGCAGACGGAAACCGGCGGCATCCTGATCAGCCCGCTGCCGGGGGCGACGAACCTCAAGCCCGGATCGGCGACGATGCCGCTGCCCAGCGTGCAGCCGCTGCTGGTCGACGCCGAGGGCAAGGTGCTGGAGGGAGCGGCGACGGGCAACCTGTGCATCTCCGACAGCTGGCCCGGCATGATGCGCACCGTGTTCGGCGACCACGAGCGCTTCAAGCAGACGTATTTCTCGGCCTATCCCGGCCTGTATTTCACCGGCGACGGCGCGCGGCGCGACGAGGACGGCTACTACTGGATCACCGGCCGCGTCGACGACGTGATCAACGTCTCCGGCCACCGCATGGGCACGGCCGAGGTCGAAAGCGCGCTGGTGGCGCACGAGTCGGTCGCCGAGGCCGCCGTCGTCGGCATGCCGCACGACCTGAAGGGCCAGGGCATCTACGCCTATGTGACGCTGGTGGCGGGCATCGAGCCGACCGAGGCGCTGCGCAAGGAACTGGTCGCGTGGGTGCGCCGCGAGATCGGGCCGATCGCCAGCCCCGATGCGATCCAGTGGGCGCCGGCGCTGCCGAAGACTCGCAGCGGCAAGATCATGCGCCGCATCCTGCGCAAGATCGCCGCCAACGAGACCGAGGGGCTCGGCGACACCTCGACTCTGGCCGATCCGGCCGTAGTGACCGATTTGATCGAGAACCGCGTCGTCAAGTAGGTCTCCCGCCGCGAGCAACAGGCGGCGGTCGACAGGCGTGAGCTACTACCAGAAGGTGTTGCAGCCGGGCGAGACGGTTCGACAGGTCGCCCGCCTGCATTGGATCACGTTCGCCCGCGCGATCGGTGTGCTGATCGCGGCGATCTGCGTGCTGGCGTTGGCGCTGAGCTACGGCAACCACGAGCAGCAGCAGGCCGGGCTGTATGTCGCGCTCGCGCTCGGCGCGATCGGCGTGCTGCTGTGGATCGGCGCCGCGATGCGCCGGGTCGGCGTCGAGATGGTCGTGACCGACCGGCGGGTGATCTACAAGCGTGGTTTCATCCACCGCTACACGGTCGAGATGAACGTTTCGAAGATCGAGACGGTCGATGTGCTGCAGAGCTTCTGGGGACGTCTGCTCGGCTACGGCACGGTGCTGATCCGCGGCACCGGCAGCACGTTCGAGCCGCTGCCCCGCGTCGCCCACCCGCTCGCGCTGCGCAACGCGATCACCGCCGGCTGATAGTGCTTCCGAGTGCTGGTGACGGGCCCCCCACTCCGTCATCGCGAGCCGCGCAGCGGCGTGGCGATCCAGGGCCACGCGGCAGGCGTATGAGTACCAGAACGCGACTTCCGACTGTCTACATCATGGCCAGCCAGCCGAATGGCACGCTTTATGTCGGCGTAACATCGGACCTTGTGCAACGAGTGTGGCAGCACAAGGCGAGCGTCACGGAAGGGTTCACATCCCGCTACGGCTGCAAGACGCTGGTTTACTACGAACAACATGAAGAGATGCGTTCTGCCATCGAACGAGAGAAGCAGATCAAGGCCGGCCGTCGTGCGAAAAAGCTCGCCATGATCGAAGCATCCAACCCGACGTGGCGCGATCTGTACGACGAACTGCTGTAACGGGCCTCGTCATCGCGCGATTCACCTCGTCATCGCGAGGCGCGCAGCGCCGTGGCCCGTCATTGCGAGGAGCGAAGCGACGTGGCAATCCAGGGCCGCGCGGCAGGCGTTTATCACGCGGCCCTGGATCGCCACGCTGCGCTCGCGATGACGGAGGAGGTCGGACCGGGCTATCGGTGCTCAATCGGGCAAGGAACAACTACTTTCCCAACCTCGGAGAGACTCCCGCATCACCCCCTACGCCGTCGTAATCGCCGGCGGCGTGCGCAGCGTCTGCAGGATCACGCAATACCGCTCCGTTGTCTCGATCAGCCGCTTGACCTTCTCCGGCGCGGCGTCGGTGTCGATGTCGAAATGCAGCCTGATGTCGGTGAGCCCGACCGGCGCGCTGCGGTCCACGCCCAGCGTGCCGCGCGCGTCCCAGACGCCCTGCGCGCTCACCCGCGCGTGGCGCAGCGCGATGCCGCTCGCGGTGGCGACCGCCTTCAGCGTGGTGCCGGCGCAGGCGACCAGCGCCTCCAGCAGCATGTCGGCGGAACACGCCTGCGAGCCGTCGCCGCCGGTCGCGGCATGCAACCCGGCCACCGTCTCGCCCGCCCAGGTCTTGATGCGGCAGCTGATGTCGTCGTCCGACAGCACCGCCTCGGCCCGTGACGTGACCTTCGCGGCCTCCGGCGTGTCCTTGTAGCGCCGCTTGATCGGCGCCTGCTTCGCGCGCAGCTCGTCCGCGTTCATGCGTGTTCTCTCCCTTGGCGAGTCGGTTCAGCCGGCGTGCCGGTACGCGGCCGCCGGATGCGTGGCCGGCAGCCGCGCGTAGCCGAACAGCTTCTCCCGCGCCGTCCCGGCCGCGTACGCGGTCTTGTACGCGCCGCGCGACTGCAGCTCCGGCACCACCAGATCGGCGATATCGGCAAACGTCTCCGGCGTCACCGCATACGCCAGGTTGAAACCGTCGACGTGGGCGTCCTCGGTCCAGCCGATCAGCGCGTCGGCCACCTCCGACGCCGAGCCGACGATCACCGGGCTGCGTCCGCCGATCGCCGCGTGCCGCGCGACCTCCCGTGCGGTCCATACCCGCCCGGGATCGGCGATGGTGAACGCCTCCAGCGCGGACGTTTGCGCGTCGGTCGCGGTGTGCTGCAGCGGCGCGTCGGGATCGAGCGTCGAGAAGTCCACGCCGGTCCAGCCCGACAGCAGCGCCAGCGCGCCCTCCTCGCTGACATAGCGCCGGTACTCGGCAAGCTTGTCGCGCGCCTCCGCCGCGGTCGGCGCGGCGATCACTGTCATCATCGTCAGGATCGCCAGCCCCGCCGGATCGCGCCCCTGCGCCGCCGCCCGCGTGCGGATGTCGGCGGCGATCGGCCCGACCACCTGCTTGGACGGGCCGTTGATGAACACGCACTCGGCGTGCCGCGCGGCGAACTGCCGGCCGCGAGTCGAGGCGCCCGCCTGATACAAGAGCGGCGTGCGCTGCGGCGAGGGTTCGCACAGATGCGTCGCTTCCATGCGGAAGTAGTGCCCGTCATGCACGACGCGATGGATACGGTCGGGATCGGCGAAGCGGCCGGTGGTGCGGTCGCGGACCACCGCGCCGTCCTCCCAGCTTCCCTCCCACAGCTTGTAGACGACCTCCATGTATTCGTCGGCGATGTCGTAGCGTTCGTCGTGCGCGGTCTGCCGCGCGAAGCCCATGCCCTTCGCCGCACTCTCCAGGTAGCCGGTGACGATGTTCCAGCCGATGCGGCCGTTCGTGAGGTGGTCCAGCGTGCTCATCCGCCGGGCGAACGGATACGGGTGCTCGTACGACAGCGTGCAGGTCACGCCGAAGCACAGGTGCTCCGTCACCGCCGCCATCGCCGGGATCACCATCAGCGGATCGCCGACGGGGACCTGGATGCCCAGCTCCAGCGCGGTGCGCGGGGAGTGGCGATAGACGTCGTAGATGCCCAGCACGTCGGCCAGGAACACCGCGTCGAACAGCCCGCGTTCCAGCAGGCGCGCCAGATCGGTCCAGTAGCCGAGCGTGTTGTAGGTGTCGGCGCGGTCGCGCGGATGCGTCCAGAGCCCGGGCGACTGGTGCACCACGCAGTTCATGTCGAACGCGTTGAGGCGTATCTGCTTCGGCACTCGGTGTCCCCCGCCGGCTGGCGCCGCCACTTCCGGCGTGCGACCGGCCGCCTGTCAAGTTGACCGCCCGCCACCGTCTCGGCCGGGTTTGCCCCGCCCATCCCACCCCCGTCATGGGCGGGCTTGTCCCAGCCATCCCCACCCCGTCATGGCCGGGCTTGCCCTGGCATCCACGATTTCCTTCCTTTCGATCCCCCGCCAAACCACTGCAGGCCACTCCGGCCTCCAGCCGAATTTTCCTCTTGCCAGCTAAATATGCCTAGGCCTATATTCTCCTGGCAACCCGGGCCGCAGGAGGGCCAACATGCTGCGCTGGCTCCCCAAGTCCCTGATCCGCCTCTATCGCCGCCTCGCCGAAGCGCGGCCCTACGCAAAATCCACCCGTCCGCGCCCGGTGCCGCCGGACGACGAGGCGCCGGCCTGCGGCCGCGACCGCCACTTCCGGCTGGAGATCGCCTACGACGCCTTCTGCGAGCACCGGCCGCCAGCGAAGGAGCTGTTCCGGCACAACCCGGCGCGCCGCGACCTCACCTCGTGGTGCGACAAGCCCAACTCCTGGACCGGCCGCCGCAAACCGCGCTGCCACCGCTGCGAGACCGCCCGTGCCCACTACATCGCGGCCCGCGACACCGGCGACTGGAAGGCCGAGGTCGCACTCTTCAAGATTGCCCGCCGGGGTGCGGTACGCCTGGACGCCGAGCGCCGGGAATACCGCGAGCAGCGCCGGCAGTTCCGGGCCCGCCAGCGCGAGGAGGTCGCCCGCCGCGGCCCCAACCCGATGCCACTGCACTTCCTCGACGATCGATGGCCCCTGATCGCCAGTCGCGGCTCGATCGAATCCTGGCACCATCGCGACCGGCGCGACGTCGAGCGCGGCCTGCTGCGCGCCCACGCCCGCCATCTCCGCCGCCAGATCCAGCGCCGCTGCGAACGCCTGCGCGACCTCAGACCCGACGAATCCGTAGGGCGCAAAAGCGCGCAGCACGGATTGCGCCAGACTGACGCCGCGGAAGCACCAACCGGCGCCCAGATCCCCGCGCCCAACGCAACCTCGTCATTGCGAGGAGCGCAGCGATGAAGCAACCCAGAGCCGCGCGAGAGGCGTCCGTCACGCGGCCCTGGGTTGCTTCGCTCCGCTCGCAATGACGGAGCTTCGGAGCCGACGAGCGACGCTCCGGCTCGCGGTCGCAATGACGAAGTTTCGGAACCGACGGGCGACGCCCCGGCGCGCGGTCGCGACGACGACGTCCGCGAAACCGCGCCACCGGAGCAGACAGCCGACGCCGCGCCCGCGCCGGACCCGATGCGGGTCTCGCGGCAGCCGCCGCCGAAGCCGACCATCATCAAGATCGGCGCCGCCCGTTGGATGATCCCCGGCCCGTCCGTCGGCCCGACGCAAAGACTCGCCGAGCCCGACGTTTGCCGTCATCACGAGGCGCGCAGCGATGCACGCACGACGACCGGCAAAGGGCCTGGGATGACTCTCGGATTCGACCTGCAAGCGACCGACGGCAACGCCAGAGCCGGCCTGCTGCACACCGCGCACGGCACGATCCCCACGCCCGTCTTCATGCCGGTCGGCACCGCCGGCACGGTGAAGGCGATGACGGCGGACGCCGTGCGCGCGACCGGCGCGACGATCGTGCTCGGCAACACCTACCACCTCATGCTGCGCCCCGGCGCCGAGCGTGTCGCCGCGCTCGGGGGGCTGCACCGGTTCATGGACTGGCCCGGACCCATCCTGACCGACAGCGGCGGCTTCCAGGTCATGTCGCTGGCGAAGCTGCGCCGCCTGGATGCCGACGGCGTCACCTTCCAGTCGCATATCGACGGCGCCACGCATCGCCTCACGCCGGCGCACGCGATCGAGATCCAGCATCTGCTCGACGCCACCATCACGATGGCGCTCGACGAATGCACCCCCTACCCCGCCACCGAGGCCGAAGCGGCGCGCTCGCTCGACCTGACGACACGCTGGGCGGAACAATCGAAGGCCGCCTTCGTCCCTCGCGACGGCTACGGCCTGTACGGCATCGTACAGGGCAGCGTCTATCCGCACCTGCGCGCCCGCAGCGTCGCGGCGCTGCGCGGCATCGGCTTCGACGGCTACGCGGTCGGCGGCCTGGCGGTCGGTGAGGGCCAGGCGATGATGTTCGACATGCTGGACGCGACGCTGCCGGACCTGCCCGCGGAACGGCCGCGCTACCTGATGGGCGTCGGCACGCCGGACGACATCGTCGGCGCGGTCGCGCGCGGCATCGACATGTTCGATTGCGTCATTCCGACGCGGGCGGGCCGCACGGCGCGGGCCTTTGTTCCCGGCGGAACGCTGAACCTGCGCAACGCGCGACACGCCGGCGATCCCGCGCCGCTCGACCCCGACTGTCCCTGCCCCGCCTGCACGCGCCATTCGCGCGCGTACCTGCATCACCTGTTCCGCGCCGACGAGATGCTTGGGCCGATGCTGCTGACATGGCACAACGTGACGCACTATCAGACGCTGATGCGTGGCCTGCGGGACGCCATCCTTGGCGGACGCTTCGCCGACCACGCGGCCATGCTGCGCCAGCAAGCACGGCAGCAGGAGACCGACCGTGACGGATGAACCGATTCAGCTCGGCCGCCATGTGGCGTTGCCGGCGAGTCCCGCCGAGGCCGTGCTGGAGCGCGTGCCCGCGCCCGCGCAGGACCGCGCCTACGTCGTGCGCTTCACCTGCCCGGAATTCACATCGCTGTGTCCGGTCACCGGCCAGCCCGACTTTGCCCATATCGTCATCGACTACATCCCGCGCGCGTGGCTGGTCGAGAGCAAGTCGCTGAAGCTCTACCTCGGCAGTTTCCGCAATCACGGCGCGTTCCACGAGGCCTGCACGATGGACATCGCCGCCCGCCTGACCGCGCTGCTCGATCCCGTCTGGTTCCGCATCGGCGCCTACTGGTATCCGCGCGGCGGCATGCCGATCGACGTGTTCTGGCAGTCGGCCGAGCCGCCTTCCGGCGTGTGGATCCCGCCGCAGGACGTGCCGCCGTATCGTGGCCGCTTCTGATCCCCGCGCCGCCATCGCGGCGCGCGCAACCGGGATCGGCTTCGACGCCGTCGGCTTCTGCGCGGCCCGGCTCGCGCCCGAGGCGGCCGAGAATCTCCGCGCCTTCATCGCCGGCGGCCATCACGGCACGATGGACTGGCTCGAGGAGCGCGCCGAGCAGCGCGCGCAGCCGACTGCGCTGTGGCCGGACGCGCGCAGCGTCATCGTGCTCGGCCTGTCGTACGCGCCCGACGGCGACGTGCTCGCCAACCTCGCGCGCCCCGACATCGGCAACATCGCCGCCTATGCGCGCGGCCGCGACTATCACGACGTCGTCAAGGGCAAGCTGAAGGCGCTCGCGCAGTTCGTCGTCTCGCGCTTCGCCGCCGACGTGAAGGTGTTCGTCGACACCGCGCCGGTGATGGAAAAGCCGCTCGCGATGCAGGCCGGGATCGGCTGGCAGGGCAAGCAGACCGTGCTGGTCTCGCGCCGGCACGGAACGTGGCTGTTCCTCGGCGCGATCTACACCACGCTCGACCTCGCCTCGGACGCGCCGCACGCCGACCGCTGCGGCACCTGTACGAGCTGCATGGACATCTGCCCGACCAACGCGATCCCCGTCCCGTATCGCCTCGATGCGACGCGCTGCATCGCCTACCTCACGATCGAGCACCACGGCCCGATCGCGCACGAATTGCGCCCACTGATGGGCAACCGCGTGTTCGGCTGCGACGACTGCCTCGCCGTCTGCCCGTGGAACAATTTCGCGCAGGCGACGCGGGAGGCGAAGCTGCGCGCCCGCCCGGAACTGGAATCGCCGCGCCTCGCCGACCTCGCGCGGCTCGACGACGCGGCGTTCCGCGCGCTGTTCGCCGCCTCGCCGGTCAAGCGCACCGGGCGAGATCGTTTCGTCCGCAACGTCCTGATCGCGATCGGCAACTCGGGCGACGCGTCGCTGCGCCCGGCCGCGCAGGACCTGACGAACGACGCCGACCCGGTGGTGGCCGAGGCCGCACGCTGGGCGGCCGAACGGCTGGCGTCCCCATGAGCCGGCTGGTCAAGCGCAGCTTCTCGCTCAACGGCCACCGCACGAGCGTGGCGCTGGAGGCCGAGTTCTGGGCCGCCCTCGGCACCATCGCGGCCGCGCGGGGCCGCACGCTCTCGGCCCTGGTCGCCGAGGCCGACGCGGCGCGGACGGCCGACATGCCGCTCGCCTCGTCCTTGCGTGTGCTTGCCCTGAACCACTTCAGGGAGACCGGGTAAACGGTTCAGTAATCAGGTGGGGCAACAGTTAAGGCGGTCCGGCGAAACGCCGGCTGCAGATGAAGGGAAAAGCTCCGATGGTTATGGCTGATACGATGCCGTCGCCTGCCGTGCCGGTCAGCGCCCTGGTGCTGTCGGACCGGTTGATCACGCTCGCCCAGGCGGCCGACAATGCCGGCCTGCGCGGCGCCGCCACCCGCCTCGTTCAACTCGCCCACGCCGTCTTCGACGAGCCGGAAGCCGACGTTCGCAACTAGCCTCGTCGGGTCACGCTGCGCCCACCCGCCCTACGCCCCTCCCGGTAGGGCAGATGCAGCGCAGCGTGATCCGCCGCCTCTGCGCGGGGTCACACGCGGCGTGACGGCCTCAGTGAAACACCTTGAACAGAACCGCGACGGTCAGGGCGATATTGGTGCCGGCCATCCAGGTGAGGACCGATAGGCGCGTGTCGATCGAAGCGAGGCGGTTCTCATACCCCGCCATCTCCTCCGCCGCCTTGCGGGCCTTATCCTCGCTGACCCCCGCCTCCAGGAGAGCGTCGCGAAGCGCACCCAATTGAAGCGCCATAACTCGTCCCTTCAATACCTTGTCAGGAACGCGACCTCGGTCGTCGCCCCACGTCGCCAAGTCTGCCTCACATATAGCTAACTTGCCGCTGCCCTACGAGGGCTCCCGCGGCAGCTCCTGTTCCACCAGCGTGGCCCAGAAGCTGGCGCCGATCGGCAGGATCTCGTCGTTGAAGTCGTAGCGCGGGTTGTGCACCGGCGTGCTGCCCCGCTGGCCGTTCACCTGCCCGATCCGCACGAAGCAGCCCGGCACGCGCTGGGCCATGTAGCTGAAATCCTCGCCGCCCATCCCGGGCGGCCGCTCGCGCACCACCTTGGATTCGCCCACCACCGTCGCCGCCGCCCGCGCCGCCCGCTCGGTCGGGTCCGCCGCATTCACCACCGGCGGATAGCCGCGGGTGTATTCCACCACCGCCTCCGCCCCGAACGCCGCCGCCGTCGATCGCGCGGTCTCCACCAGCAGCCGCTCCATCTCGTCCTGCACCTCGGGTTTGAGGGTGCGGACGGTGCCGTTCAGCACCGCCTCCTCGGGAATCACGTTGCCGGTGCTGCCGGCGTGGAACTGGGTGATCGACAGCACCGCCGAATCGAGCGGGTTGACCCGGCGCGAGACGATCGTCTGCAGCGCCAGCACCACGTGCGCGCCGATCACCACCGGGTCGATCGTACGATGCGGCCGCGCGGCGTGCCCGCCCGTCCCCCGCAGCCGGATCCAGAACCGGTCCGACGCCGCGCTGATGCCGCCCTCCACCGCCGTGATCGTGCCGACCGGCAGGAACGTGTCGTTGTGCGCGCCGAACACCATGTCGCACGGGAAGCGGTCGAACAGCCCCTCCTCGACCATCATCCGCCCGCCGCCGAGCCCCTCCTCGGCCGGCTGGAAGATGAAATGCACCGTGCCGTCGAAGTTGCGCGTCTCCGCCAGGTAGCGCGCGGCACCCAGCAGCATCGTCGTGTGCCCGTCATGCCCGCAGGCGTGCATCGCGTTCGGCCTGGTCGAGCGCCACGGAAACTCGTTCGCCTCCGGCATTTCCAGCGCATCCATGTCGGCGCGCAGGCCGATCGCCTTGGTCCCGCCGCCGTTGCGCAGCGTGCCGACCACACCGGTCCTGGCGATGCCGCGCGTCACCTCGATGCCCCAGGACTGCAGCAGCTCCGCCACCTTCTCGCTGGTGCGATGCTCCTCCAGCCCCAGCTCCGGATTGGCGTGGATGTCGCGCCGCCACGCGGTCAGGTCGTCGGCATAGGCCGCGATCCGGTTATGGATGGGCATCACGGCGCTCCCGCTGTTCGAGACCGAGACTACCCAGGTAAGCTGGTCGTGAGAAAACACGGGG
>DATEQV010000245.1:0-2090 GCA_035272265.1 Acidisphaera sp.
GGCGCGTTCCTCGGCGAGATCTGGCGCGGCTCGATCCAGAGCATCGCACGCGGCCAGACCGAGGCCGCGCGGGCCTTGGGTCTGCACTACCTGCCGCTGATGCTGCGCGTGGTGCTGCCGCAGGCGCTGCGAATCGCGATCCCGCCGACCGTCGGCTTCACGGTCAACCTGATCAAGAGCACGTCGCTGGCTTCGATCATCGGCTTCGTGGAGCTGACGCGGGCCGGGCAGATGGTCAACAACGCCACCATCCGGCCGTTCATCGTGTTCGGCCTGGTCGCCGCGATCTACTTCGCCATCTGCTGGCCATTGACGATCGCGGCGGGACGGCTGGAGCGGCGGCTTGGACTCGCCTACAAGCGATGAGGCGAGTGGGTTCGGATGGGTCGTCACGTCGTCATTGCGAGGAGCGTAGCGACGAAGCAATCCAGGGCCGACCGGCAGGCGCTTCTCACGCGGCCCTGGTTTGCTTCGCTACGCTCGCAATGACGGGTCAGCGCGTCTAGCCTCGAGGAACTCCATGGGAGGTTACAAATGAAGCTGTTAAGGTGGCTTGCTGTCTTCCTTCTCCTTACAATCCCGTTGGCGCGGGCGCAGACCGTCGACGAGATCCTCTCGCGCGGGACGATCAACATCGGCGTGCTGGTCGACCTGCCGCCTACGGCATCCTGAATGACCAGCAGCAGCCCGACGGCTACGACATCGACGTCGCGAAACTGCTCGGGTCGTATCTGGGCGTGAAGGTGAACCTGGTGCAGCTCACCAGCCCCAACCGCATCCCGTTCCTGCTGACCAACAAGGTCGATCTGATCGTGGCGACGTTCGGCATCACGCCAGAGCGCGCCAAGCAGGTGATGTTCTCGATCCCCTACAGCGCGATCGAGAACGTGGTGTTCGCGCCGAAGGACACGCACATCACCTCGATCCAGGACCTCAAGGGCCTGCGCGTCGGCGTGCCGCGCGGCACGGTGCAGGACGTGATCCTGAGCAAGACGCTCGGCAGCGCGGTGAAGATCGCCCGCTTCGACGATGACCCGAGCACCTACGAGGCGCTGCTCGCCGGCCAGGTCGACGCGATCGCCGAGACCGGACTGACCGGCGACGAGTTCTACGCCAAGCACCCGGAGGGCAACATCGAGCGCAAGTTCATCGTGCTGCAGCAGCCCAACGGCATCACCATGCGCAAGGACCAGTGGAACCTGCACCAGTGGGTCAACACGTTCGTCTACTTCGTCAAGAACAACGGCGAGCTGAATGCGATCCACGACAAGTGGTTCCACAAGCCGCTGCCGAACCTGCCGGTATTCTGACGCGCGTGCTCAGGCGGGCGGCGCGACGATCGCGCCGCCCGCGAGCGGTGCGGCCACGCCCGTCGTGCCGGGATAGGTCAGCGGCAGACCGCGTTTGACGCGTGCGGCCAGCAGCCCGAAGCACTGCGCCTCGATCGCATCGCCGTCCCAGCCGTGCGCCTCGGCCGGCTCCACGGGGGCGGCGAGTGCGGCGCGCAGCGCGCGCATGATCACCGGGTTGCGCCGGCCGCCGCCGCAGACGATCCATGTGACGGGCGGCGCCGGCAGGGGGGCGGCGGCGACCGCGCCGGCGATGAAGGCCGCGAGCGTTGCCGCGCCGTCGGCAGGCGACAGCGCGTCGAGGCCCGAGGCGGCGAGCGTGCGCGCGAAATCCAGCCGGTCGAGCGACTTGGGCGCGGGGCGGGCGAAATAGGGGTCGGCGAGCAGGCGGCCGAGCACGCCGGCATCGACCGTGCCTGAACTCGCGAGCCTTCCGTCCGCATCATACGCTCGCGTCGTGTGGCGGCGCGTCCAGTCGTCGAGCGGGCCGTTCCCCGGCCCGGTGTCGAACGCAACCAACGCACCATCGGCACCGATCCAGGTGACGTTCGCCACGCCGCCGATGTTCAGCACCGCGCAGGGACGCGGCAGCGCCGTCGCCAGCGCGGCATGGAACGCCGGCGCCAGCGGCGCCCCCTCGCCGCCGCCGGCGACGTCGGCGGAGCGGAAATCCCAGGCCACGCGCACGCCCACGGCGCGGGCCAGCGCGGCGGCATCGCCGATCTGCCAGGTCCGCCGCTG
>DATEQV010000246.1:0-3128 GCA_035272265.1 Acidisphaera sp.
AACGACACCGTCAAGCAGGACGGAAGTCCGCTCAAAAGAATAATTCCCTTGACTTCAGTCCTAAGGTGTGGGATCCTCTTCGCCGATCCCGGAGCGGTCCGGGGAACCTCGAGCCCCAGGGAGGGCCGGATGTTCGACTTCCTGCCGCCCTTCCTCAAGCGGCTCTACCAAAGCTTCCGCGTTCCCTACGCCCGCGGCACCCGCGTACGCGCAGCACCCGAGCCCGCCCCCGAGATCGCCGTCGGCATGCGCGAGCGCGCCTTCCGCGTCGAGATCATCCAGGACGCCTTCTGCGAACGCCGGCCACGGCCGGAGCGGCTGTTCCGCAAGCCGTCCGGCCATCGCAGCATGGAGTCCTGGTGCGACCTGGAGGTCTCCCGCTACCCCACCACCCGCCACCGCTGCGCCCACTGCACCGACGCCCGCGACCTCTACAAACGCGCCAACCAAGGCGACTGGCAGGCCGAGTGCCGCCTGCACCGGCTGGCGACGCGCGCGTCGATGCGCCTGCTCGCCGAACGCCGCGCCTGGGCCGAGACCCGGCGCCGCCAGCGCGCCGCCCGCACCCCCGAGCCCGGACCACCGCCGGTGATCTGGATCACGCTCGGCTGGAAGCGTTGGCGCGAACGCCGCGCCGCCGATCCCGGCCCCTGGTACATCGTCGAGCGGCGCGCGGCCGAGGCCAAGCTCGTGCGCGCGCACACGCGCAAGCTGAGCCGCGCGGTCCAGCGCCACCGCGCCCGCCAGCGCGACCGCGAACTCGCCCGCGAACGCGCGGCCGCAGGGTGCAAAAGCGCGCAGCGCGCATTGCACCACCTTGACCTCGTGGAACCAGCGGCGGACGGCGCGCCGCCTCCGGGCGAGAAAGTCACGAACACAACCACTTCCCCGTCATCGCGAGGCGCGCAGCGCCGTGGCGATCCAGGGCAACGTGACAAGCGCCCGCCGCGCGGCCCTGGATCGCCACGCCGCCAATCGGCGACGCGGAGTGACGACGCGCACGCGCCCGGCCCATCGGACCCGCCTGCCGACGCGCCTCCACCCGACGCGCCCGGCCCATCGGAGCCGCCGGCCGAAGCCGCGCCTCCGCTCTCCGCGCCCGCGCAAGACGTCCCGGCTGCGCCCGCGCGGCCGAAGATCGCGCTGATCCCGTACCCGCCCGGCAGCACGACCATCATCAAGATCGGCGCCGCGCGGTGGACGATCCCCGCGCCCGACCGTCACACCCGGACGGGTTCCAGCGCGGCCGCTCCGGCCAGCGCGACCGCCAGCCCGTGCGCGGTTTACGCCGGAAGCGAGGAGGGCGAAGCTGAGGTCCGTCCAAGGAGACCGCCATGGCCCCCGCCTATCTGATCGGGAACCTGCAGATCACCGACCCGGCACGGTTCCAGCAGTATCGGGAGCCGGTCGAGGTGCAGCTGGCCCGCGTCGGTGCCCGGTTCCTGGTGCGCGGCGGGGCGGTGACGGCGGTCGAGGGCGATCCCGGGCTGCACCGCCTGATCGTCATCGCGTTCCCTGACATGACGACGTTGCGGACCCGGCACGACAGCGACGACTACGCGCCGCTGATCCGCCTGCGGCAGTCGGCGAGCACCGGATGGTTCACCTTGGCCGAGGGCTACGCGCCGGCGGGCTGAACGCACGGCTGCGAACCGAACGCGCGGGAGGCACAGAAATGAAGATCGTTGCGGTCGAGACCGTCCGCCTCGGCGAGTTCCCCAACATCGTCTGGGTGCGGCTGCGCACCGACGAGGGGCTGACCGGCCTCGGCGAGACCTTCATGGGCGCGCAGGCGGTCGAGGCCTACGTCCACGAGACCGCCGCGCCGAAGCTGATCGGCAAGGACCCGCTGCACATCGAGGCGCGGCTGTACGAGCTGCGCAATTATCTCGGTTGGCGCTCTGCCGGGGTGGAGACGCGCGGCAACTCGGCGATCGACATCGCGCTGTGGGACATCTTCGCGCAGGCCGCCGGGCTGCCGCTGTGCGATGCGCTCGGCGGACGGGCGCGCGACTCGATCCGGACCTACAACACCTGCGCCGGATACAAGTACGTGCGCGACACAAGCTCGCAGGCGGTGGCCAACTGGCACGCGGGCGAGACCGCCGGTCCCTACGAGGACCTCGACGCCTCCCTCAACCGTGCCGACGAACTTGCCCAATCGCTGCTCGAGCAGGGCATCACCGGGATGAAGATCTGGCCGTTCGACATCGCCGCCGAGCGCACGCGCGGCTGGGACATCTCGGCCGACGAACTGCGCACCGCGCTCGAGCCGTTCGCGAAGATCCGCCGCGCCGTCGGCGACCGCATGGACATCATGGTGGAGTTCCACTCGCTGTGGAGCCTGCCGATGGCGTGCCGGCTGGCCGAGCGGCTGGCCGAGTTCGGCACCTACTGGCACGAGGACCCGTTCCGCCTCGACAACGTCGGCGATCTGGCCGAGTACGCGCGGCACTGCAAGGCGTGGGTCTGCGCGTCGGAGACGCTGGCGACGACGCATTCGTTCCGCGAGTACCTGGCGACGGGTGAAGCGGGCGTGGCGATGATCGACCTGTCCTGGTGCGGCGGCCTGACCGAGGCGCGCAAGATCGCCGGCCTGGCGGAGGCCTGGCACGTGCCCGTGGCGCCGCACGACTGCACCGGGCCGGTGGTGTATGCCGCGTCATGCCACTTCGCGCTGCACGCGGCCAATGCGCTGATCACGGAGAGCGTGCGCGCCTTCTACACCGGCTGGTACACCGAACTCGTCACCGCGCTGCCCACGGTCGCCAACGGACAGGTCACGGTGGACGTCACCCGGCCCGGGCTGGGGCTCGATCTGCTGCCGGGGCTGGAGAGCCGCGCCGACGCC
This sequence comes from Acidisphaera sp., assembly GCA_035272265.1. Lineage (GTDB taxonomy): Bacteria > Pseudomonadota > Alphaproteobacteria > Acetobacterales > Acetobacteraceae > Acidisphaera. Next base: position 2,852 of record DATEQV010000246.1, read on the forward strand.
GTGCAGCGGATCACGCGTTAGCGAGGTGGGAGGACCCTTGGGCGGCAGGATGCAGATAGAGCGGTTCCAGCCTGAGAGGCTGAAAATGTATCGGCCGTTGAGGTGAGTTCGCTGAATCGTGTTTTGGTAGGACCGCCGCGCGAGATGCTGGGACGCTCCTATGGCCGGAGCTGGGGGGCTTGTGGCGCGGGGTATCTCACGTTGATCCGGTTCAAGCCGGCATTGTCAGCCACGATAGCGATCGGGAACCCGAAGAGTTGCGATCGCACGACGTATC
>DATEQV010000247.1:0-6640 GCA_035272265.1 Acidisphaera sp.
GCGGCCTCGCCCATCTCGGCGCGGCGAGCCTCGGCCATGCCGGGCGCGGGTGCTTCCTCGATCACCTTCTGATGCCGGCGTTGGATCGAGCAGTCGCGCTCGAACAGCGAGACGGTCGCGCCATGCGTGTCGGCGAACACCTGGATCTCGATGTGTCGCGGGCGCGTCAGGTAGCGCTCGATCAGCACGTGGTCGTCGCCGAACGATGCGGCGGCTTCGCGCTTCGCGCCTTCGATGGCGGCGGCGAGGTCGGTCGCGCGCTCGACGATCCGCATGCCCTTGCCGCCGCCGCCCGCGCTGGCCTTGATCAGCACCGGATAGCCGATGCGTTCGGCAGAGACGGCGAGCGTGGCTCGGTCCTGCGCGTGTCCGTGGTAGCCCGGCACGAGCGGCACGCCGGCCCGTTCCATCAACGTCTTGGCCGCCGCCTTCGATCCCATCGCGCGGATCGCGGCGGCCGGGGGGCCGATGAACGTGATGCCCGAGGCGGCGCAGGCATCGGCGAAGTCGGCGTTCTCCGACAGGAAGCCGTAGCCGGGATGGATCGCCTGCGAGCCCGAGCGGCGCGCCGCGTCGATGATCGCGTCGCTCCGCAGATAGCTCTCGCGGGCCGGCGGAGGGCCGATCGGGTAGGCGTCGTCGGCCATCTCGACATGCCGCGCGCGCGCGTCGGCGTCGGAATAGACCGCGACCGTGGCGATGCCCATGCGGCGGGCGGTCGCGATCACCCGGCAGGCGATCTCGCCGCGATTGGCGATCAGGATCTTGCGGAACATCGCTTACATCCGGAACAGGCCGAACCGCGTCGGCTCGGCCGGTGCGTTCAGGCCTGCCGAGATCGCGAGGCCCAGCACCCGGCGCGTATCCACCGGATCGATCACGCCGTCGTCCCACAGCCGCGCGGATGCGTAATACGGGTGGCCCTGCGTCTCGTACTGCTCGCGGATCGGCGCCTTGAATGCCTCCTCGTTCTCCGTGCTCCAGGTCTCGCCCCTGGCCACGATATTGTCGCGGCGCACCTGCGCGAGCACGCTCGCCGCCTGCTCGCCGCCCATCACCGAGATGCGCGCGTTCGGCCACATCCAGAGGAAGTGCGGCGAGTAGGCGCGTCCGCACATGCCATAATTGCCCGCGCCGAACGAGCCCCCGATGATGACGGTGAACTTCGGCACGCCCGCGGTCGCCACCGCCGTGACCATCTTGGCGCCGTCCTTGGCGATGCCGCCGGCCTCGTATTTCCGCCCCACCATGAAGCCGGTGATGTTCTGCAGGAAGACCAGCGGGATGTCACGCTGGGCGCACAGCTCGATGAAGTGCGCGCCCTTCTGCGCGCTCTCGCTGAACAGGATCCCGTTGTTGGCGACGATGCCGACCGGATATCCGCACACATGCGCAAAGCCGGTCACCAAGGTGGCGCCATACAGCCGCTTGAACTCGTCGAACTCCGACCCGTCGACGATGCGCGCGATGATCTCGCGCACCTCGAACGGCCGCCGCCGGTCCGCGGAGACCACGCCGTACAATTCGGCCGGATCGTAGCGCGGCGGGGCAGGGCGCCGCACTTCGAGGCTCGCCGGCTTGCGCGCGTTCAGGTCGGCGACGATCCGCCGCGCGATGCCCAGCGCGTGGCGGTCGTTCTCCGCGAGATGGTCAGCCACCCCCGACGTGCGCGTGTGCAGATCGCCGCCGCCGAGGTCTTCGGCGCTGACGACTTCACCTGTGGCCGCCTTCACCAGCGGCGGCCCGCCGAGGAAGATCGTGCCCTGGTTGCGCACAATGATGGTTTCGTCCGACATCGCCGGCACATACGCGCCGCCCGCGGTGCACGAGCCCATGACCACGGCGATCTGCGGGATGCCGTCGGCCGACATGCGGGCCTGGTTGTAGAAGATGCGGCCGAAATGGTCCCGGTCGGGAAACACGTCGTCCTGGTTGGGCAAATTGGCGCCGCCGGAATCAACCAGGTAGATGCAGGGCAGGCGGTTCTGCGCCGCGATCTCCTGCGCGCGCAGGTGCTTCTTGACCGTGATCGGGTAGTAGGTGCCGCCCTTCACCGTCGCGTCGTTGGCGACGATCATGCACTCGCGTCCGCTGACACGCCCCACGCCGGTGATGATCCCCGCCGACGGCACGTCGCCGCCGTACATGCCGTGCGCCGCGAGCTGGCCGACTTCCAGAAACGGCGACATCGGGTCGATCAGCGCGCGCACCCGATCGCGCGGCAGCAGCTTGCCGCGCGACAGGTGCCGGTGCCGCGCCGACTCGCCGCCGCCCAGGCGGATGGTGTCGGCCACCCGATGCAGGTCGTCCACCACCGCGCGCATCGCCTCGGCGTTGGCGGCGAACTCCGCGGACCGCGTGTCGATGACGGTGTCCAGGGCCGGCATCTAGGCCGTCTCGGCGAACAGCTCGCGGCCGATCAGCATGCGGCGGATTTCGCTGGTGCCGGCGCCGATCTCGTACAGCTTGGCGTCGCGCAGCAGACGCCCGGTCGGGTAGTCGTTGATGTAGCCGTTGCCGCCCAGCGCCTGGATCGCCTCCAGCGCCATCCAGGTCGCCTTCTCCGCCGCGAACAGAATCGCGCCGGCTGCATCCTTGCGCGTCGTCTGCCCGCGATCGCACGCCTTGGCCACCGCATACACATACGCGCGGGCGGCATTCATGATGGTGTACATGTCGGCGATCTTCGCCTGCATGATCTGGAACTCGCCGATCGCCTGGCCGAACTGCTTGCGTTCGTGCACGTACGGCAGCACCGCGTCCATGCAGGCCTGCATGATGCCGATCGGACCCGCCGCCAGCACCGCGCGCTCGTAATCGAGCCCGCTCATCAGCACACCCACGCCGCGCCCGACGGCGCCGAGCACGTTCTCCTTCGGCACCTCGCAATCCTCGAACACCAGCTCGCAGGTGTTCGACCCGCGCATCCCGAGCTTGTCGAGCTTCTGCGCGGTGGAAAAGCCGCGCATGCCCTTCTCGATGAGGAAGGCGGTGATCCCCCGCGGGCCCGCCTGCGGATCGGTCTTGGCGTACACCACCAACGTGTCCGCGTCCGGCCCGTTGGTGATCCACATCTTGCTGCCGTTGAGCACGTAGCGGTCGCCGCGCCGCTCGGCCCGCGTCCGCATGCCCACGACGTCGGACCCCGCGCCCGGCTCGCTCATCGCCAGCGCGCCGACGTGCTCGCCGCTGACCAGCCTGGGCAGGTAGCGCCGCTTCTGCTCGTCGGTGCCGTTGCGCCGGATCTGGTTGACGCACAGGTTCGAATGCGCGCCGTACGACAGGCCGACCGAGGCCGAGGCGCGGCTGATCTCCTCCATCGCCACCACGTGCTCGAGATAGCCCATCCCGGCGCCGCCGTATTCCTCCTCGACGGTGATGCCGAGCACGCCGAGCTCGCCCATCTTCGGCCACAGGTCCATGGGGAACGCGTTGCTGCGATCGATGTCGGCCGCACGCGGCGCGATTTCGTCGGCGGCAAAGCTCGCGACCTGGTTGCGCAGCATGTCCGCCGTCTCGCCCAGGTCGAAATCCATGCTGTAGCTGGAGTTGATGCCCGCCGCCATTCGCCTCTCTCCCCGCCCGTCCCGCCAATTGCCGGCGATGATGCCGCCCCGGCCCATGCCAAGGCAAACACCACGGCCTTTGCCGCCCCTCGATTGTCTTCGACGCCGCAGGATGCGACTCTCCGCCGCAGGTCGCAGCGGCGGAGACTCGCCGGGGCCGGGGGAGGGAGACGCAAGATGGACCTTCAGACTGGCGACATGACGACCACGCCCGGCGAGATCGGCGCCCGGCTCGACCGCCTGCCGGCGACAAGATCGATCTGGAAGCTGGTCACGCTGCTGTCGATCGGCGGCTTCTTCGAGTTCTACGACCTGTTCCTGACCGGCTACGTCGCCCCCGGCCTGGTGAAGGACGGCATCCTGACGCCGACCACGCCGGGCCTGTTCGGCACGTCCGGCGTGGCGAGCTTCGTCGCCGCGTTCTTCGCCGGCCTGTTCGTCGGAACGATCGCACTCAGCTTCGTCGCCGACCGGATGGGGCGGCGCACGATCTTCACCTACAGTCTGCTGTGGTACTCGGCGTCGACGTTCGTGATGGCGTTCCAGCACGATGCGTTCGGCGTGAACCTGTGGCGCTTCATCGCGGGCGTCGGCGTCGGCGTCGAGCTGGTCACGATCGACACCTACCTCTCCGAGCTGGTGCCCAAGCACCTGCGGGGCCGCGCCTTCGCCTTCAACCAGTTCATTCAATTTTCCGTGGTGCCGGTGGTGGCGTTGGTCGCCTGGCTGCTGGTGCCGATCGCGCCGCTGGGCTTCTCCGGCTGGCGATGGGTGGTGCTGCTCGGGTCGGCCGGGGCGCTCGTGGTGTGGTTCATCCGCCGGCAGGTGCCCGAAAGCCCGCGCTGGCTCGCCGCGCACGGCCACATGGCGGACGCCGACCGCGTCATGCGCGAGCTGGAGACCCGCGTGCAGGCCGAATACGGGGGCGCGCTACCCAAGCCGCTGCCGCCCGAGCCGCAGGTCCGGCGCGGCAGCATCGCCGAGATCTTCGCGCCGCCTTACCAGGCCCGCACGATCATGCTGGTGATCTTCAACCTGTTCCAGACGGTCGGCTTCTACGGCTTCGCGAACTGGGTGCCGACCTTGCTCATCAGCAACGGCATCCAGGTGACGAAAAGCCTGGAATACACCTTCATCATCGCCATCGCCGCACCGTTCGGCCCGTTGCTCGGCATGTTCCTAGCCGACCGCGTGGAGCGGAAGTGGATGATCGTCGCGGCGGCGGGCACGGTCGCGGTAACCGGGCTGCTGTTCGCGCAATCGACGATGGCGCCGGTGCTGATCGCGCTGGGGATCGTGCTGACGCTGGCGAACAACGTGATGTCGTTCAGCTTCCACGCCTATCAGGCGGAGTTGTATCCCACCCGCATCCGCGCGGTCGCGGTCGGCTTCGTCTATTCGTGGTCGCGGCTGTCGGTGGTGTTCAGCGCCTTCGTCATCGCGTGGTTCCTCGCAGGGTTCGGCACCACCGGCGTTTTCGTCTTCATCGCCGGCAGCATGCTGGTGGTGATGCTGTCGATCGGTGCGATGGGCCCGCTGGTCCGCGACCTGCCGCTGGAGGCGATCTCGCACTGACCGGCAAATCACCCCACTGGCGCGCGCGGCCGGATCAGCGCATCCACGGCCACGATCTTCTCGCCGCTCGCTATCAGCGGATTGATGTCCATCTCGGCGACAAGCTCGGCCTGGTCGGCCGCAAACATCGATACGCGGCTGACGATCTCCGCCAGCCGATCCACATCGACCGAAGGCAGGTCGCGAAACCCATCCAGCAGCCGCGCGCCCCGCAGGCGCCGCAGCATCGCCCGCGCCTCCGCCGGCCCGACCGGCGCGGGCGCGAGAGCGGTGTCGCGCAGCACCTCCACCAGCACGCCGCCGAGTCCGACCAGCACTACCGGCCCGAACAGCGGGTCCGTCCGCGCGCCGACCACGATCTCCACGCCGCGCGGCACCATCGGCTGAACCAGGATGCCGGTCAGTTGATCGCCGCCCGCCGCCTCGATCGCCGCGTAGGCTGCGCGCACGTTGGCCTCGTCGTGCAGGTTCAGCTGCACGAGCCCGGCTTCGGTCTTGTGCAGGATGGTCGGCGACTCGCCTTTCAGCACCAGCGGATAGCCGAACAAAGCTGCCGCCTCGACCGCCTGGTCGGCGCTGGTGACGCGCTCCTCGAACACCACCGGCACGCCGTAATGCGCGAGCGCCGCCTTCGCCTCGCGTTCCGTCAGCACACGTCCGCCGGCCGCCATGATGGCTGCCGCAGCCTTGTCCTTCGCCTGCGGCGCGATCTCCGGCAGCGTGTCGTGAGCGGGCGGTGTCCTGCGTTCCAGCCAGGACGCGAGGGCGGCGAAGCAACTCGACATCGAGCGGAACACCGCGACGTGGTCGGCTTGCTCCGCTTCGGCAAACCCCGGCCCGGCGAGGTGCTCGTTCGCCCACACCATGCAGATCGGCTTGCCCTTCTCGGCGGCGATCGCGTCGTAGATCGGGATGCGCGCGGCCGTCGGGGCATACGAATACGGCTGCGGGACCACCAGCGCCGCATAGGGCGCGGCGCCGAGTAGCGCGCCGGCGCAGACGTTGACGCTCTCCCTGTCATTCAGCACCTGCGCGGTAACGTCGCAGGGATTGCGCGCGGCGCCGAACTCCGGGATTCGCGCGGCGATGGTCGTCACCACCTCCGCGGGCGGCTGCGGCAGGGGCACGCCGACCTGCTCGGCGGCATCCGCCGCCATGATCGCAGCACCTCCGGATGTCGACAGGATCGCCACGCCGTCCGCCACGGGTGCGCGCGCGCCGACCTTGGCGAAGAACGCGGCGGTTTCGATCAGCTGCTCGAACCCGTCGACCAGCAGCGCGCCGGCCCGCCGGAACGCCGCCTGGTAGGCCGCGTGCGATCCGGCGAGCGAGCCGGTGTGCGACAAAGCGGCCGCTGCGCCCTCGTCGCCGGTGGCGATCTTGAACACGACGAGCGGTTTGCCGCGTTCGCGCGCGTGCTCGGCCGCGCGCAGCATCCGGCGCGGCTTCGCCATACCCTCGAACACGCAGGCGATGGCGGTGCAGTCGTCGCTGTCGGC
>DATEQV010000248.1:0-2758 GCA_035272265.1 Acidisphaera sp.
GGTGCTCGCCGACGATCGTGCCGAGCAAGCCTGCCTCCTCGAATGCTTCCTGCGTCGCAACCTCGCGCGGCTTGCGGCCACGCATTGGCGCGGCGGGCTCAGACCGCCTCTGTGTCCAGTGCGTAGCCAGCCTCACGCACGCGGATCTCCTCCGCCCCGGTGCCGACGAGGTAGCTGGTACCGACATTGTCCACCTTGATCAGCTCGGTGCGCAGCTTGCCGACGAGGTCGTAGAGGTCCTTGTCGGTCCAGCGCGACGCGGCGGCGGGCTCGGGCGACAGGGTCAGCACGACCACGGCCACGTCGTTGATGCCGTGGCCGACGACCAGTGGTTCGGGAATGCCGATCGGAATCTTGTCGAGGTTGGCGCGGATCTTGTCGTTGACGCGCAGCACCGCGTTGTCCTCGTCGGTGCCGACGTCGAAGCGCACGGTGACGACGGCGCGGTCGTCCTGCGTCTGGCTGTAGACGTGCTCGACGCCGGGGATCGCCTTGACGATCGCCTCCAGCGGCTTGGTCACCAGCTCCACCGCGTCGGGCGCGCGCAGCCCGTTCGCCTGCACGATGATGTCGACCATCGGCACGCTGATCTGCGGCTCCTCCTCGCGCGGGATCGTCAGCAGTGCCACGAGCCCGGCAGCCAGTGCTGCGAGCAGGAACAGCGGCGTCAGCGGCGAGCGGATCGTCGCCCGGGTCAGCCGCCCGGACAGGCCGAGGTTCATGGGCCCACCAGCTCGTCGCCGCCGTGGATGCCCGACAGGATCTCGATGCCGTCCGGCATGTCTGCCGACGGCTGCGGCTCGCCGCGTTGCACCGGCGTGTCGACCACGGCGCCGTCCGGCCGGCGCAGGCGAACGTAGTCGATGCCGAACCGCGTCTCGACGAGCTTGTCGGGGACGACGAAAGCCGGCCGCGTGCCCGCGGCGATCCAGACCAGGACGCGGTCGCCGACGAAATAGTCGCTCAGGTCGGAGGCCACGGCGTCCGTCAACACCCGGCCTTCCTCGATCTGCGGATAGACCAGCGTGACCTTGGCGGTCGCGCTCTGCTCGACGCCGAGCTGGCGCGGCGCGAGGCGCACCGTGTCGCCCGACTTGAGGTACTGCGCGTGCCGCTCCGGGATGCGCAGGCGTAGCAGGAAGGGCTGCTCGCCGATGGTGGCGACGGTGTCGCCATTCAGCACCACGGTGCCGGCGGTGAGCGGCACGGTCAGCACGCGCCCGCCGACCGGTGCGAGCACCTGCCCCTCCTTCATGCTCTGCAGGACGACGGCGCGTTCGGCGGTGCGCGCGCGTATGGCGGCGGCTGCAACGTCGACGGCGGTGTGCGCCTGATCCATCGTGGTCTTCGCGCCGGCGCCTTGGCGATACAGCGTCTCGGCGCGTTGCAGGTCGGACGCTGCCTGGGCGAGCGCGGACTGCAGCCCCGCGATCTGTGCGTCGAGCGAGCTGATCTGCAGGATCAGCTTCTCGTCGCCGACGACGGCGACCACCTGGCCGGGCCTGACCACATCGCCTTGCCGCACCGACAGGCTGGCGACGGTGCCGCCGATGCGGGTGCGCGCGAGGACGACGTTCGGACTCTCCACCGTCGCGAACACCGCCTTCTGGTCGGCGATGTCGGCGCTATGGACGGTGAACGTCGTCTCCGCCGCGGCGGCGTTGACGACGAGCGTCAGGACGGCGGCGACGAACGGCTGGAAGAGGCGCACGTGACCTCGCGCGAGATGGCCGGATCAGCGCCGGTCGACGACGCCGCCGGTGTTGGGATCGAGGCTGATCGTGGGGAAGCGGGCGTGCTTCCACGCCTGGATGCCGCCCTTCATGCGCGTGTCGACCGGAATGCCGGCCTCGGTGCACTTGGCGACCGCCATCGCCGAACGTTTGCCCGATCCACAATGCAGCACGATCCGGCGGCCGCCCACGGGAAGCGCACGAGTGTCGAACGTCGACAGCGGAAACAGCAAGGCGCCGTGAATCCGCTCGGTGGTGTATTCCGGCGACTCGCGCACGTCGATCAGGACGATCTCGCCCTGTCGCATCGCGTCGTGCACCTCGGTCGGCGTCATCTCGTGCAGCTGCAGCTTGTTATGTATCATCGGTCTCCGTTCGGGTGGAAAGGTCGGGCTGGCGTCGGACGGCCGTTTACGATCGTGCCGCGCGCGGCCGCGGCGGCTTGCGCGGCGCGGCCTGCGGCGCGCACAGGGAATCGGGCGCACAGAAGATCTCGAACAGCGTTTCGAGGACGCGCCGGGCCGAGGTGCTGGCGATCAAGTACCAGATAGTCTGGCCGTCGCGGCGGGCGGTCACCAGCCCTTCGCGGCGCAACAGCGACAGATGTTGCGACACCGTCGAGTCGCGCAGGCCGAGGAAGGCCGCCAGATCGCCGACCGACCGCTCGCCCTCGGTCAACTGGCAGAGCACCAGCAGCCGGTGCCGGTTGCCGATCGACTTCAGCAATTCGGCCGCCTGGTCGGCCGCTTGCAGCATCCGGTCGGGATCGATCTGCATAAGCCTGCTTTCGCTACTACGTATATACGCAGAAGCGAATATGCTGGCAACCGGGGCGTGCCGAAAGTCCGAGGCCTCGGTCGGTTCGGGGCTTACACCGCTGGCGTCGGCGAGTGATTGATCCGGGTCAACGGCGGGTGCGGCCGGCCGCTGGGCGTCGGGCGGACGTGACCGCCCGCTTGTTTGGCGAAGCCATGCACCATCGTGAGTCCAAGTCCCGTGCCCTTGCCCTCCTCCTTGGTGGTGAA
>DATEQV010000249.1:0-5995 GCA_035272265.1 Acidisphaera sp.
GCAGGGCAGGGTCGGTGTAGGCAAGCCGGTTCGGATCGGCTGCGACGCGGCGAGCGATGCGGCGATATCGCAGCACCAGCGCGCCCCAGCGCGTCGCGGTGCGGAGGAAATCGAACGCGCGCCAGGGGTAGAACAGCACCGGGTTGAGCACCCGCGTGCCTGGACGGCGCTGGGTGCGGAGCTTGCGGCGAATCAGGCCGAACTGCAGCGGGTGGACGCCCTCGATGCGCGTGGCGCCCGCGAAGATCGTCGCTGCGTCGGTCACCTTGCTCAGCCTGATGCCGCTGGCGGCGGCGCGCCGCATGATCGTCTCGACATGCGCGTCCGTGTAGTAGCGGGCCCACGCGTTGCGATAGACCTGCTCCCACGCCGCCTTCGACATTTTCGGGTGCGCCGTGCAGACATGCTCGAGGTCGTAGTTGTTCATGTCGGGGTCCATGGCGACGCCGCGCAGGTGCAGCGTCTTGTGGTCCTCCGAGCCCGGCAGCGGCGTGAGGAAAAAGAACTCCAGGATGTCGATCGGCAGCTCACGCTTGATGATCTCGATGTCGCGGGCGATCGAGGCCGGCGTGTCGTTCGGGAACCCGAGGATGTAGCCCGCCCAGGTCATCACCTTCTCGCGGCGCCACGCCTGCAGCATGGCGCGATATTCCCAGATCTTGTTCTGGCGCTTCTTGGTGCCGAGCAGGGATTCCGGATTGATGTTCTCGAGCCCGATGAAGACGGCGTTGCACCCCGCCCGCGCGGCCTTCTCGATGAAGTTCGGGGTACGGTGACACAGCGTATCCACCTGCAGCAGCAGACGGATGGAGATGCCCTCGCGTTCGCGCAGCTCGATCAGCCGGTCGAGGATCGGCTCCCAGTTGCGGTTGCGCGCGAAATTGTCGTCGGTGACAAAGAAACGCTGCACGCCCTGGGCATGGTTGGCGCGGATGATGGCCTCGACGTCATCCGCGGTTCGATAGCGGGACTTGCGGCCCTGGACGTTGATGATCGTGCAGAAGCTGCATTGAAACGGGCAGCCGCGGCCCGCGTCGAAGCTTGCGTAATGGCCGGCGACGCGCGCGACCACATGCCGCGGCAGCAGGGGGAGCGTCGCCTCCTCCATGTCCAGCAGGTCGGTCAGATAGTTGTAGATCGGCCTCGCCTCGTCGCGGTCGATGTCGCGCAGCAGCGGGGCCATTCGCCCCTCGCCTTCGCCGGCGAACAGGATGATCCCGAGATCGACGGCCTCCTGGATCTCGGGCGGCAGAACCGGGAGCATCGAGAGGCAGCCACTGACATGAAAGCCGCCGACCACGACGGGGATGCCAGCGGCGCGGAACCGGCGGCCGAGGTCGAGCGCACGAGGGAACTGGTTCGACTGCACGCCGACCAGGCCGACGAAGCCGCCGCCGGCCGCTCGAATGCGGCCCACCGCCGCCTCGACATCGATCACCGTGTTGCACTCGTCCCAGGCCTCGACGTCGATGGCGACGTCGGGGCCGAGCGCCTGGGCGGCCGCGCAGTCGCTGACCAGGCCATGGATGCTGGCAAGGCTGTTCGACGGAATCGTCGAGCGCCGCCACTGAACGACGTAGCCGCGATCGTCGTAGCGCGACGGCTTGATCAGGATGACCCTGAAGGAACGGCGTGTCATGCGCGGCTTCCGTCCAAACGGGAGCGAGCCGCCAGGCCGGCACGGCTTGCCGATTGGTTTGCGCTTACCCGAAAAGACTTGCCCGCGAAAAGAGCCCCGAAGCGAAAATCAGGCGGCTCGCTCGACCTGGATCGTGAGGTGTGACAGCGCGGTGACGCGGGCGAGCCGTTCGCGGTAGAATTGCGGGTCGCGATCTTCACCTGTCTGCACCGCGAGGATGGCGCCGAGATGGCCGGGGCCGAGCCGCCAGACGTGAAGATCGGCGACACGGTCCCCCGCGGCTTCGACGGCGCCGCGCAACTCGCTGGTGACCCGCTGGTCCGGGTTCACGTCGAGCAGGATGGCGCCGGTGTCGCGAATCAGCCCGTACGACCAGCTTGCGATCACGCACGCGCCGATGATGCCGGCCAGAGGATCCATCCAGAGCCAGCCGAAGGCGCGCGCCATCAGCAGGCCGACGATGACGAGCACGGACACCGCGGCGTCCGCCATCACGTGGATCACCGCGGCGCGCATGTTGTTGTCCCGGTGCGAGGCGTCGCGGCCGTGCTCGTGATGGTCGTGATCGTGGTGATGATGGTGATGGCCGCCGCCCGCCAGCAGCCAGGCGGACGCGATGTTGACGCAGAGCCCCAAGGCGGCGATCGGCACCGCCTCCGCAAAGCGGATCGGCACTGGCTCGATGAACCGGCTGATCGCCTCGTAGCCGATCAGCACCGCGATCATCGCCAGGATGATCGCGCTGGTGAACCCGGCGAGGTCGCCGAGCTTCCCCGTCCCGAACGTGAAGCGCGGGTCGTCCGCATGCCTGCGGGCGTAGCTGTAGGCGAGTGCGGCGAGCAGCATCGCGCCGGCATGCGTGCTCATGTGCAGCCCGTCGGCGATCAGTGCGATGGAGCCGAACAGCCAGCCCCCGACGATCTCCAGCAGCATCATCGCGCCGCACAGCACGATGACGGCCCATGTCCGGCTCTCGGCATGCTCGTGCCCTTCGCCGAGAAAGACATGGCTGTGAACGGCCGGAAACACCGGCATCTCGAGCTCGGCCATGGCAGCCCTCATTTCATGTAGGTACGCACGACCGCCAGCAGTTCGTCGGCGGCCTGACGGTTCAACGCGCCGGGATGTTTTTCGGGATCGACCAGATGCGTGCGCACGTGATCTTCGACGACCTCCGCCATGAGCCCGGCCATCGCCGCGCGCGTGCTGGCCAGCAGGTGCATCACCTGCTCGCAGCCAGCCTCGCTCTCCAGCGCACGCTCGACGGCCTCGACCTGCCCGCGGATGCGGCGCACGCGCGCCAGTAGCTTCTGTTTCTCTCGAACGGTGTGCGTCATCCCGCCCGCTTAGCATAGGGGGTTACCCTATGCCAGGATCCGTGATCCCGAATGCGGACGCCGCCCGCGAACCGCCTACAGCATCTCCAGGCCGCGCTTGCGCTTGGGCGGCGGATAGGCGGCGTCGATATCGGCGAGGTCCTGCGCGGTCAGGCGCAGCCCGGCGGCCGCGGCGTTCGCGCGCACGTGCCCGGGATCGCTCGCCTTCGGTATCGAGATCACGTTGCCTCCGCGCAGACCCCAGGCGATCGCGACCTGCGCGGGCTTGGCGCCGTGCCGTGCGGCGATCGTCACCAGCGCCTTCGAACGCAGCAAGGCGCCGCCCTGCCCCACCGGCGAATACGCCATGATCGGCATCCCGCGTTCGGCCAACCACGGCACGAGGTCGAAGTCGATCCCCCGCGCGCCCGGATTATACAGCACCTGGTTGGCCGCGCAGTGCGCGCCGTCCGGCACGCCGTCCAGCTCCGTCATGTCGTCGACGTCGAAGTTCGACACGCCCCACGCGCCGATCTTGCCGGACGCGCGCAGCGCCTCGAACGCGGCGACCGTCTCCGCCAACGGCGTGCCGCCGCGCCAGTGCAGCAGGTACAGATCGATCCGGTCGGTGCGCAGGCGCGCAAGACTGCGCTCGCAGGCGCGCGGCACGCCGGTTCGCGTGGCATTGTGCGGATAGACCTTCGAGACGATGAACACCGCGTCGCGGCGCCCGGCGACGGCATCCGCCACCACCTCCTCCGCCCCGCCGTCGCCGTACATCTCGGCGGTGTCGATCAGCGTCATGCCGAGATCGATGCCGAGGCGCAGCGCATCGGCCTCCGCGCGGCGGTCAGTGCGGCCCTCGCCCATCCGCCACGTTCCCTGGCCGATCGCCGGCACCTCCCGTCCGCCCGCCGCGTCAGAGAACCGCACGATCGGCATGGTCATCGGTCAGTCCTCCGCGATCGCCTCCGCCGCGCGCAGGACCCTCAGCATGTTGCCGCCCCACAGCGCCGCCACGTCGCGCCGATCATAGCCCCGCCGCAGCAGTTCGGCGGTCACGTTCGCGCTCTCGCTCGCGTCGCGCCATCCGACCACCGCGCCGCCGCCGTCGAAATCCGAGCCGATGCCGACATGCGCGATGCCGATCCGGCCCACCGCGTGGTCGATGTGATCAACCACGTCGCCGACGGTGACCTCGGTCTCCTTCGCGCGCAGCCGCAGGAAGCCGGAGACGGCCGTGATCTGCACCACGCCGCCGGTGTCGCGCAGCGCGTCCATCGTCTCGTCATCGATGTTGCGCGGGTGGTCGCACAGCGCGCGCACGCAGGAATGCGTCGCCACCACCGGCGCGCGCGAGATCGACGCCACCTCCAGCGCCGCCTCGCGCGCCAAATGCGACACGTCGGCCAGCATGCCGAGCCGGTTGAGCACCGGGATCGCCGCGCGGCCGAGCGGCGACAGGCCGCCATGCAGCGCCGGCGGGTCATGCAGGTCGGCGCGCGCGATGGCGCTGTCGGCCAAGGCGTTGTGGCCGTTGTGGGTGATCGTCAGGTAGCGCGCGCCGAGGGCGCGCAGTGTCTCGAGGCGTCGCAGGTCGGTGCCGATCGCGTAGCCGTTCTCCACGCAACCGACGATGGCCACCACGCCGTCCCGCGACGCCTGCTCGATCTCGTCGGCGGTCGTCGCGTGGCGCGCGCCGGGGCACTCGCCCATCCGCGCGATGGCCCGCAGCATCGCGCAGGCGCGGTCGAAGGCCTCGCCTTCGGCGGTCGGCGTGCGCGGGCCCTGCGGGACATAGGCGGCGAAGAAAGCCGCGCCGATGCCGCCGCGCTTGAGCTTCGGCAGCTCCACGCGGCGCCAGCTCGGTTCGGCAAACGCCGGCCCGTCCGGCCAGGGGATGTCGATGTGGCTGTCGAGCGCCAGCACGCCGGCGTGCACCGCGCGCACCTCGTCCGATGCGAACAGCCCGGCGGGTTCGATCGGCATGTCGTTCATCAGCCGCGCCTTCCGGCGGCTGGCTCGCCACTGGCTTGCCCGATCGGCGACACCTCGCCCGTCATGCCGGCCAATACCTCGGCGACATGGCGCACCTGCACCTTGCTGCCTTCGCGCGAGAGCCGTCCGGCCATGTTGAGCAGGCAGCCCAGGTCGCCCGCCAGCAGCAGCGGGGCACCGGTGGCCGCGACGTCCTGAGCCTTGTCGCTCGCCATGCGCACGGAGATGTCGGGATACTTCACGCAGAACGTGCCGCCGAAACCGCAGCACACTTCGGGGTCGCGCATCTCGGCGATCGTCGCCCCCGCGGCCTCCAGCAGCCGCCGGGGCTGCGACTTGATGCCGAGCTCGCGAAGGCCGGCGCATGAATCATGATAGGTGACGGTGCCGTCCCAGTCTCCCGGCGGCTCGGTCATGCCGAGCACGTCGGTCAGGAAGCTGACCAGCTCGTAGGTGCGCGATGCGAACTCGTTGGCCGCGGCGCGCAGGTTGGGATCGTCGTCGAACAGGTGCGGCAGGTGCTCGCGCAGCATGCCGCCGCAGGACCCGGACGGCACGACCACGTAATCGAAGCCGCGGAACGCATCGATGATGCCGCGGGCGAGGTCGCGAGCGGTCGCTCGGTCGCCGGTGTTGTACGCCGGCTGGCCGCAGCAGGTCTGCGCGCGCGGCACCTCGACCTGGCAGCCGGCGGCCTCCAGCAGGCGGATGGCGGCGAAGCCGACGGTGGGGCGGTAGAGATCGACGAGGCAGGTGACGAACAGCGCGACGCGCGGGCGGGCTTGCAGCATCGGCCGAAGGTAGGCCCGCGGGGCAGGGTCCGGCTAGCGGTACGTATGTAGCACCGCGCAGCACCGGCTTATATCTCGGCCATGTTGACGCGCCGCGCGGCCAGACGCCGCCTACCCCTTCTCGCGGCCCTGGCCGCGCTGGCCATCGCCCTCGCCCCGGCCCTGGCGGACGCGCGGGCGGGCGGCGGCTGGTCGTTCGGCAGCCGCGGCGGCCAGACATGGTCCGCGCCGCCATCAACCCGCACGGCGCC